>NZ_JBGCCS010000002.1:0-452817 GCF_041262645.1 Streptacidiphilus sp. EB129 | reverse complement strand
GTTGATAGGCCGGATGTGGAAGCCCTGTAAGGGGTGGAGCTGACCGGTACTAATAGGCCGAGGGCTTGTCCATAGTTGCTACGCGTCCACTGTGTTGTTCTGAAGGAACGACCCCCAACCCCCGTGCCCCAGGCACCGGGGGGTGGTGTCCGGTCAACTTCATAGAGTTTCGGTGGTCATAGCGTGAGGGAAACGCCCGGTTACATCCCGAACCCGGAAGCTAAGCCTCACAGCGCCGATGGTACTGCAGGGGGGACCCTGTGGGAGAGTAGGACACCGCCGAACAACCATTAACAGAAGGCCCCCTGACCATAGGTCAGGGGGCCTTTCTGCGTTCACCTGTTCCGGCCCCCGTCACACCGTCGGCCCCCATCGGCGGTGTGACGGGGCGCACGCTTGCGGGGAGTTCCGGTTGCGAACCGCCGCTGCTCCCTAAAATATTGATCATGAGCACACACTTTGATGTCGTGGTCCTGGGGGCTGGGCCGGGTGGCTACACCGCGGCGGTCCGAGCCGCACAGCTCGGGCTGCGGGCGGCCGTGGTCGAGCAGAAGTACTGGGGAGGCGTCTGCCTGAACGTGGGCTGCATCCCCTCCAAGGCGCTGCTGCGCAACGCCGAACTTGCGCACATCTTCACCCAGGAGGCCAAGACCTTCGGGATCCGGGTCGAGGGGACGGTGAGCTTCGACTACGGGGAGGCGTACCGGCGCAGCCGCAAGGTCGCGGACGGCCGTGTCGCCGGCGTCCACTACCTCATGAAGAAGAACTCCATCACCGAGTACGACGGCCGTGGCACCTTCGTGGACGACCGCACGCTCACGGTGGAGCTGAGCGCCGGCGGCACCGAGACGCTCACGTTCGACCACTGCATCATCGCCGCCGGCGCCACCACGCGCCTGCTGCCGGGGACCTCACTCAGCGACCGGGTCGTCACCTATGAGGAGCAGATCCTCAGTGACTCGCTCCCCGGCAGCATCATCATCGCGGGGGCCGGCGCCATCGGTGTCGAGTTCGCGTATGTGCTGCACAACTACGGGGTGAAGGTCACCATCGTCGAGTTCCTCGACCGGGTTGTGCCGCTGGAGGACGTCGAGGTCTCGACCGAGCTGGCCAAGCGCTACCGCCGCCTCGGGATCGAGGTGCTGACCTCCACCCGGGTCGAGTCGATCGACGACAGTGATCCCTCTGCCAAGGTCAGGGTGACGGTCACCCGGGACGGGCAGCAGCAGGTGCTGGAGGCCGACAAGGTCCTGCAGGCGATCGGCTTCGCGCCGCGCGTCAGCGGCTACGGGCTGGACGCCACCGGCGTCAAGCTCACCGACCGGGGCGCGATCGATGTGGACGGCCGCGGTCGGACCAGCGTTCCGCACATCTTCGCGATCGGGGATGTCACCGCCAAGCTGATGCTGGCCCATGCCGCCGAGTCGATGGGTGTGATCGCGGCGGAGACGATCGCGGGTGCGGAGACCATGGAGCTGGACTTCGTGATGATTCCCCGTGCGACCTACTGCCAGCCGCAGATCGCCAGCTTCGGCTGGACCGAGGCGCAGGCACGCGAGAAGGGCTTTGACGTCAAGGTGGTGAAGTTCCCCTTCACCGCGAACGGCAAGGCCCACGGCCTGGGTGACCCGGTCGGCTTCGTCAAGGTGATCAGCGACGGCCGTTACGGTGAGCTGCTCGGGGCGCATCTGATCGGCCCCGAGGTGACCGAGCTCCTGCCGGAACTCACGCTGGCGCAGCAGTGGGACCTGACGGTCCACGAGGTCGCCCGCAACGTGCATGCGCATCCCACGTTGGGTGAGGCGGTCAAGGAGGCCGTCCACGGCCTGGCCGGACACATGATCAACTTCTGAGAGTTGTGATACCGGCTGGTTTCTCGTTACCTGCTCAGGGTAGAAATTGCTCATGCGAGTAACCCCCGGCACCGTCGATGCGGCGCCGTCACGGTCCCCGGCCGGGGCGGCGCCCAGCGGTCGACGGACGGCGGTGGTCCTCCTCATCGACGTCGCGCTGCCCATCGGCACGTACTACGGCCTGCGGGCCGCCGGGGTCAGCGTCTTTCTCGCTTTGGTGATCTCGGCGGTGGTGCCGCTGGTGAGCGCGCTGGTGCAGTTTCGGCGCGAGCGGCGCTGGGACGGGATGGCGGCGTTCGTGGCCGCCATCATGCTGGCTGGGATGGCCGCATCGCTCGTCAGTGGGAGTACCCGTTTCCTGCTGGCGAAGGACGGATGGCTCACCGGGGCCGCGGGTCTCTGGTTCCTGGCGTCGATCCGGGCCAGCCGGCCGCTGGCGTTCCACGGTGCCCGCCCGTTCCTGGAGGGGCGCTTCCGGTCCGGCGGGATCTCCTGGGATGTGCTCTGGGAACAGGAGCCCCGGTTCCGCCACATCTGGCGGGTGTCGACCGCGATCTGGGCTGCGGCCATGATCCTTGACGGCGCGGCGCGGGTGGTGATGGCGTACAGCCTTCCCGTGGACCTGGTGCCCGCGCTGGGAGGCCTGCTGTGGCCGGTCACCCTGGTCCTGCTGCAGGTGGTGACCGGCGTCTACTACCAGGTCGCGGGGTTGTGGGGGTTCACCTCGCGATCTCCCCGACCAGCCGCGAACGACGAATCCGCCGCAGCCCCCGCAGCAGAGTCCGGGTGAGTCGGGACGGTCGGATGCGGCCTGGAAGGAGCGTCAGCCCGCTTGCCGGGTAAGGCTCTTGGGCTCCGGGGCGGGACCCGTTGCGACCGCCGTAGCCGTGCTGCCTCCGCGTGGGAGGAAGGCGTACGCGCCGAGGCCCGCCAGCAGCGCCCACAGTGGTGCGCCCACGCCGAAGGCGGTCACCCCGGACGCGCCCACGACGAAGGTGATGACGGCGGCCTCGCGCCCCTCCTGGTGGGCCAGGGTCGCCGCGAGCGCGGAGCCAAGGGTGCCGATCAGGGCGAGCCCGGCGATGGCCTCCACCAGCAGGGGCGGCGCGGCGGTGAGCAGGATCGCGGACAGTCCGGCGGTCAGGCCGAGCAGGATGTAGCACGCTCCGGCGCTGACCGAGGCGATCCACCGACGTGCACGGTCCGGATGGGCGTCCGGACCGGCGGCCAGTGCGGCGGTGATGGCGGCCAGGTTGACCATGTAGGCGCCGCCGACCGCTCCGATCGCGGTGGCGAGGCCGGTGCCGACCAGGACGGGACGCAGCGGCGGGCGGTAGCCGAAGTGGGTCAGCACGGCAAGGCCCGGGATGTTCTGCGAAGCCATGGTGATCACGTACAGCGGGACGGCGACGCCGATGGCGGCCCCGGGACTGAAGGCGGGGAGCGTGAGGCTGAGGGTCGGCAGCAGGGGTGCGGCCGGGCCGACGCTGTGCGCGGGGTGGACGAGCAGGGCGCAGACGGCCACAGCGAGGGCGCCGGGGGTGGCCCAGCGGCGTGCGTAGCGGGTGAGCAGCGCCCAGCTGACGATGGCCGGCAGCGCGAGGGCCGGGAGCTGGACCGCCGCCCGGACCGGGGCCAGGCAGAGCGGTAGCAGTACTCCGGCCAGCAGGGCGGTGGCGATCTGCGCCGGGATCGCGGCGACCAGACGGCCGAGGCGCTGCCACAGCCCGGTCAGCGTGATCAGCAGACCGCTGACTACGAAGGCCCCCACCGCGGCGCGGTAGCCGCCGCTCTGGTGGCCGGCGGCGACCAGCAGCGCTGCGCCCGGGGTGGACCAGGCGATGCTGATGGGCTGCCGATAACGCAGACCGAGCCACAGCGCGAGCCCGCCCATGGCCAGGCAGAGCAGCAGGAGGCCGGAGACGGCCTGGCCCCGGTCGGCGCCGACCGCGCGGAGGCCGGTCAGGACCAGGGCGAACGAGCTGGTGAAGCCCACCAGGGCGGTGACCAGACCGGCGGAGATCGGCTGACCCAGCCCGGGCGGTGCCTCGGTGGTGGTCCCCATGCTGCCCCTCCGGCCTTCGTGCTGTGCTGCGGTGTTCTGCTCCTGCGTTCCGTTTATGGAACGATAGGGCAGCGGACCTGCCGGGCGCCAGAGGATACTGGGCGCCATGGTTCAGGCATGGTCGAGCAGCGCCGCTGCCGAGACGGGCCGGCGGATCCGCCGACTGCGGGGCGAACGCGGGCTCAGCCTCTCCGAGTTGGCGCGCCGTGCGGACATCGGCAAGGCCACGCTGTCCGGGCTGGAGAGCGGCACCCGTAACCCCACCGCCGAGACCCTCTACGCCATCGCCGGGCAGTTGGGCGTCCCGTTGTCGATGCTCCTGTCCACGCCGCTGCTCTCCGCACCCGGCATCGCTGACGGCGGGGGCACCGAAACCTCTCCCGGCGACGCATCAGCGGCGGGTCCGGTCGGCAAGGAGGGTGGCGCCGTCCCGGTGGTCCACGGCGTCGCCGTGTCGGCCACGCTGCTGGAGGTGTTCACCGACGCCGGGATGAGCACGGAGCTCTACCGGCTGCGGATCCGACCCGGCGCGGTGCAGATCTCCCCCGCGCACGCCCCCCGGGTGATGGAGTACCTCACCGTGTTTGCCGGAACGGCAGAGGTCGGCCCGGTCGGACGGACCGTGGTGGTACCGGCCGGCGGGCACGCCGGGTGGGTCTCGGACGGGCCGCACAGCTATGCGGCGCTCGGCGGGACGGTGGTGGAGGCCAGCCTGCTGATCCGGCATCCACTCCCCGGGATCGTCCCCGGAGGCGCGGGTTGATCGTTCCCCGGGCCCCCGCGCTGCGGAGTGTCGGTGGTGCCGGTTACGGTGTGCGCAACACCGGCCGAACTCGCGGATCCGGCAGCGTTCGCGGTGCCGGCACCTGTTTCGCGGAGCCGGTACCTGCTTCGCAGAACCGACAAGGGAGAGGAGGCGGCGACCGTGCAGAATCTGACGCTGTCCTGGCAGTCCGCCGGGGCGGTCGGCGTGGCCGTCTACGCCGCCTCACTCGCGGTGCGCCGCACCAACCGGCCCGCTGCCGCCCTGGTGCTGCGCGAGGCGGCCACGGTGCTGGGCCTGTTCGCGGTCTGGCAGTTCGCCGGACAACTGTCGGTGATGGGCACGGACGGGGCCATCGGCCGCGGCCAGTGGCTCTGGGACACCGAGCGAAGACTCGGCCTGCCCAGTGAACTGACCCTGCAGCAGTGGGTGCTCCCGCATCCGCTGCTGGTCCAGGGCGCCAACTACTACTACGCGGTCATGCACTTCGGGGCGATGATCGCGCTGCTCGCCTGGGTGTTCCTGCGGCACCGCCAGGCCTATCCCTGGGTACGCACCACGCTGGTGCTGGTCACGGCGTCCTCGCTGCTGGTGCAGCTGATACCGGTGGCCCCGCCGCGGCTGCTGCCGGGCACGCAACTGGTGGACACGGCGGTCCAGTACGGGCAGTCGGTGTACGGGGAGACCCTGGGCGGAATCCAGCCCGACTCCTACTCCGCCATGCCCTCGGTGCACGTCGCCTGGTGCTTCCTGGTCGCGGTCGCGGTGATCAGGATCAGCCGCAGCCGCCGGCGCTGGCTGGTGCTCGCACATCCGCTGCTGACGGTCACGGTGGTGCTGGTCACCGCGAACCACTTCTGGCTGGACGGCGTGGCGGCGGTGCTCCTGCTGCTGCTGTCCTACTTGGTCCAGTGGGCGGTGGCGGCCGCCCTCGTGCGCCGCCGCTCCCGTAAGGATCAGACGACCGAGGCGGAGGACGACGCCCAGCAGGAAGCCGTGGGGGCGGACGTCCGTTCCTGAAACCCGCCCGGCGTTCGTCGGGGGCGCAGACCCTGCGCCCCCGACGGGTCGGCGGACGGTCACCGACCGGTCAGCGGACCGGCAGTGTCAGCCGTCCCCAGCGGCCTCCGGCCAGAGCGGAGGTCGCGCTGTACCAGGCGGCCAGCCCGGCCGCCGCGGCCACCCAGCCGCCGATCTTGCCCAGGGTGGCGTTCCCGGCCATGGTGTCGATGGCCATCAGCACCAGGGAGACCGTGAACAGGCCGTAGACCGCGCGCACCAGCGTCCCGCCGAGCCAGTGGGCGGCTGTCGTGGTGAGTGCGAGCAGGGCCCAGAGGACGAGGAAGAGCGCGGTCGCGTCCTTCCCGGCAGGAGCGGCTTCGGCCCAGGTCACCCAGAAGGCGCCGAGGACGGCGAAGGTGGTGCCGGTGGCGGCGTTGCCGCCGCTGAACTCCAGCAGGCCGGAGATGAACAGGGTGAGCCCGCCCACGAACAGGGCCAGGCTGCCGGCGTCCTTGACGCCCGCTCCGTTCAGGACGCCGGTGGAGAGAATGCCGAAGGAGAGGAGGGTCAGGCCGAGGGCCAGGTAGCCGAGCGGTCCGGCTGCGGATCCCAGGGATGCGGTACGGGCTTGCTGCGCCACCGCGGCTTCGTTGCTCACGGGGGCTCCTTTCCATGTGTCCGAGGTACTGCGACGGAAGGGTGGTACGCGTGTGCGCGCACGGTGCCGCACGGCGTGCTGTGCAGTGATGTGCCGCGCGGTGAAGTGACGTGCCGTGCGGAGCGGAGAGCCGGGGTCGGACGTCGTCGTCCGGTCGGGGTCCGCGAAGAGGTGGACGGGCACACTGTCCTGACAGTCGATCAGTACCCGACAGTGATGGGTCGTCAACCTTCCGTAACCATAGATTTATCGACTACTTGGGCAAACCGCCTGACAACGACGTCGACAACCGGTAATGGCGGTCGGCTAGGCGCCGGGGCTTCGCTGTGCCGGGACGCGCAGGGCCAGGATCGCCATGTCGTCGGAGGCCGGCTCCGGCGCGAACCGCTCCACCGCCCGCAGTACCCGGGCCGCGACCGCGCCGGCGGTGAGACCGGTGCATCCGGAGAGCACGTCCGCAAGGCCGTCCTCCCCCAGCATCCTGGTGCCCTCGCGCCGCTCGGTGATGCCGTCGGTCACGCACAGCAGCACGTCGCCCGGGTCCAGCACCCAGGTCTCCTCGGTGAGTTCGAGGTCCTCGATCACGCCCAGCAGCGGCTGCGGTTCGGCCGCCGCGCTGACGCTGCCGTCCGGTCGCAGCCGCAGCGGCAGCGGATGACCGGCGCAGACCGAGCGCAGTTCCACCGTGCCGTCCTGGCGCGGCGTCATCTCCCCGTACAGCAGTGTCAGGAAACGGCTTCGGGCGCCCTCGTCCAGGATCGCCGCGTTGAGGCGCTTGAGCACCTCGGGCGCGGACAGCCCCTCCCGGGCCAGCAGGCGCAGCGAGTGCCGGGCGAGTCCGGTGACCGACGCCGCCTCGGGGCCGGTCCCGCAGACGTCGCCGATCGCGAAGCCGTAGGTGCCGTCCCTGATGGTGAACACGTCGTAGAAGTCGCCGCCGACCTCGTTGCCCTCGCCCGCCGCGCGGTAGATCACCTCGACCTCGACGCCGGGGATCTTCGGCAGCTCCGGCGGCAGCAGGCTGCGCTGCAGCGCCCGGCTGATGGCGGTGCGCTCGGAGTACAGTCGGGCGTTGTCCAGGGCCAGGGCCGCGCGACGGGACAGGTCCTCGGCGAGTTCCAGGATCTCCCGACGGAACTTCTCCTCCGCGGCCTTCCCCAGCGTCAGCATCCCGATGACCCGGTTGCGGGCCACCAGCGGCAGCACCACCGTCTCGCCGCCGACGGTCACCGCGGTCGCCAGCGCGGCGGCGGACCCGGCAGTCGAGCCGGAGGCCGAACCGTTGGCTGAACCCCTGGTTCTGGGGCCGGGCACCGAGTCGTCCCGGCCCAGGCAGCGCAGCGAGGCGCGCATCGCCGCGTCGTTCGCCGCCGTCGCCGGGGCGCGCCAGTTGCGGGCCCCGGGCAGGTTGACCGGTTCCGGCGGCGGGATCTGCGCCAGCAGCGCCCGCAGCCCGTCGATCTGGTCCTCGTCCTCGTGCAGGACGAAGGCCAGCTCGGGCGCGGACTGTTCGGAGATGGTGTAGACGGCGCACCAGGCCGCCAGCGTCGGCACGGTCATCTGGGCCATCAGGGCCAGCGTCTGGTCCCGCTCCAGCGTCCCCGCGAGCAGGTCCGAGGCCTCGACCAGGAACGACAGCGAGCCCCTGCGCAGCCGTTCCAGCTCGGTGAGCCGGGCGCTCTCCAGGGCCAGGGCGATCCGGTCGGCGGCGAACTGCAGTCGCAGCGCGTCCTCGTTGCGGTACTGGCCGGGGGCCTGGGCGGCCACGCCCAGCGAGCCGGTGAGCCGGCCCTCGACCTTGAGCGGCACGGTCACCACCGAGCGCAGCCCGGTGCCGGCCAGCAGCGGTACCGTGCCCGGCTGCACGGTCAGATCGTCGTGGACGGCGGGCAGCCGGGCCGAGCCGTAGCGGGCGCTGCCGGCCTCGACCGGCACCCGGGCGAACCGCTGGCGGCCGGACGGCAGTCCGCAGCTGGCCCGTACCTCCAGTTCGGTCTCGTCGTCGGTGGCCAGCAGCAGGTAGGCCGCGTCGCCGTCGAGCATGTCCCGGGCGCGCTCGACGGTGCGCTGCAGCAGGCCGTCCAGGTCGTCGGGCGCGGGGGAGCCGATGAAGGCGTCGAAGGACTGCGGTCCGCCCTGGACCCCCACCGCGGGACCGTCGAGCTGGCCGGGGCCGGACTCGCCGGACTGGCCCCGGAACGGCGACTGCAGCACGGCGCGTTCCTGGTCGCGTACCAGCAGGCAGACCGTGGAGGGAGCCCCCTCGCTGTCCCGGACCCGCAGGTGGGCGCCGTACACCGGCAGCGTGCGGCCGTCGCCGCAGCGCAGTCCGTAGCTGCCCTCCCAGCGGGAGAGCCGCAGCGCCTCGTTGAGGCCCAGGCCGGTGCCGGGGGTCTGCGGCCAGGCCGCGTAGGCGCTGAGCGGGCGGCCGAGTGTCTGCGCCGAGGGGTGCTGGAACAGCGTTTCGGCGTCCTGGTTCCAGGCGCTGATCACGCCGTCGGCGTCGACTTGGACCACGGCGACCCGGACGGTGGCCTCGGCGGCCGGCAGCAGCCGGTCCGGGGTCACCGGCCCGGCGAAGCGGGTGCCGGCGGCGCGTTCCGGCATCTCCAGCCGGAACCAGACCCGCTTGCTGGCCGGCTCGTAGTCGACTCCCCAGCGTGCCGCGAGCGCGGCGCAGAGCAGCAGCCCCCGGCCGCCCTCGCGTTCCAGCTCGACCGGACCGGGTTCGAACGGGAGGCCGTCGACCGGACCGCCGTTGTAGAGCGGCAGTGCGCGCTTGGGGTAGCGGTCGGCTACCTCGACCCGCACCCAGTGCTCCTCGCGCAGGCAGACCACCTCGGCCGCGGTGCCCGCGTGCACCACCGCGTTGGTCACCAGTTCGCTGACGAGCACCACGGCGTCGTCCACGACCTCGGAGAAGCCCCAGCCCTGGAGGGTGTCGCGGACGAACCCGCGCGCGGACGCCACGGAGCGGCCGACCGGCTCGAACGTGGCGGCTGCACGCGCGGTGACCACGAAGTGACTCCTGTCGTTCCTGTGCTGGGGACAACGGTGCTACGGCCGTCAGGTTACTTTCCGCAGGCACATCCGCGTGCCCGATCCCCCACGAGGTCCGCCCGTCCGCGGCCGCCCGCCCGGTTCGCGCCGTTCCCGCTCCGTTCGCAGTGTTCCGTTCCCCGGTCGGCAAGGCGATACCCCGCGCCACCCCTCACGCAACCCCCGGGGGTCGCTAGATTGTGAGCAACAGGACGTCGGCGTCACCGCGGACGCGCCCCGGATCCTCGGTGCGGGGCGCGTCCGGGCTGCCGCCGGTCGGCGACTCTGGGAGGGACACCCCGGTGGAAACCAGCAGGGCTACAGCGACGGTGGCGGCCCGTGGCGGCCGGAGCCGCCGGAACCGGGGGGCGGACGCGGCGGATCTGCGGAAGCTGCTGTCCGCGTTGACCGCGATGCGCGACGGCAACTTCCGTCGTCGGATGACCGTCCCCGGCGACTCGGTGATGGCCGAGATCGCCGCCGTCTTCAACGAGATCGCGGAGCGCAACCAGCACCTCACCGGAGAGCTGGCCCGGGTGCGCCGGGCCGTCGGCCGCGAGGGCCGGCTCTCCGAGCGCCTGGAGATCGGCGCGGGGGAGGGGGCCTGGGGTGCGGCGGTCGACAACTGCAACGCGCTGATCGACGACCTGGCCCGGCCGATGGCCGAGGTCGGCCGGGTGCTCGGGGCCATCGCCGAGGGCGACCTGGACCAGCGGATGGAGCTGCGGGCGATCGGCCCGGACGGCGGGACGCATCCGCTGCGGGGCGAGTTCCTCAAGGTCGGCCGGACCGTGAACGGGCTGGTCGGGTCGCTCGCGGAGTTCACCGAGGAGGTGACCAGGGTCGCCGTCGAGGTCGGCACCGACGGCATCCTGGGCGGCCAGGCCCGGGTCCGCGGCGTCTCCGGCAGCTGGAAGGACCTCACCGACTCGGTCAACATGATGGCCAGCCGGCTGACCGCGCAGGTGCGCGACATCGCGCTGGTCACCACGGCGGTCGCCAAGGGCGACCTGTCCAACAAGGTCACCGTCCATGTCGCGGGCGAGATGCTGGAGTTGAAGAACACCGTCAACACGATGGTGGACCAGCTCTCCGGCTTCGCCTCCGAGGTGACCCGGGTGGCCCGCGAGGTGGGCACCGAGGGCCGGCTGGGCGGCCAGGCGACCGTCCCCGGGGTCGCCGGGACCTGGAAGGACCTGACCGACAACGTCAACCTGATGGCGACCAACCTCACCGTCCAGGTGCGCAACATCGCCCAGGTGACCACGGCGGTGGCGCGCGGCGACCTGTCGCAGACCATCGAGGTCGACGCGCGCGGCGAGATCATGGAGTTGAAGAACACCATCAACACCATGGTCGACCAGCTCTCCGGCTTCGCCGAGCAGGTCACCCGGGTCGCCCGCGAGGTCGGCACGGACGGGATCCTGGGCGGCCAGGCCATGGTGCCCGGGGCGGCCGGGGTGTGGCGGGACCTCACCGACAACGTGAACTTCATGGCCGGGAACCTGACCTTCCAGGTCCGCAACATCGCCCAGGTCGCCACCGCCGTGGCGCGCGGCGACCTGTCGCAGAAGATCACGGTGGACGCGCGCGGCGAGATCCTGGGTCTGAAGACCACGCTGAACACCATGGTGGACCAGCTGTCGGCGTTCGCCGACGAGGTCACCCGGGTGGCCCGCGAGGTCGGCACCGACGGCACGCTGGGCGGCCAGGCCGTGGTGCCGGGAGTCTCCGGCACCTGGAAGGACCTGACCGACAACGTCAACTTCATGGCCAACAACCTCACCGGCCAGGTCCGCAACATCGCCGAGGTGACCACCGCGGTGGCGCGCGGCGACCTGTCCAAGAAGATCACCGTCTCGGCCCGGGGCGAGATTCTGGAGCTGGTCACCACCGTCAACACCATGGTCGACCAGCTGTCGGTGTTCGCCGACGAGGTGACCCGGGTGGCCCGCGAGGTCGGCACCGAGGGCATCCTGGGCGGCCAGGCCCGGGTCAAGGGCGTCTCCGGCATCTGGCGCGACCTGGCCGAGAACGTCAACTTCATGGCCAGCAACCTCACCTTCCAGGTGCGCAACATCGCCCAGGTCGCCACCGCGGTCGCCGGCGGCGACCTGTCGAAGAAGATCACCATCGAGGCTCAGGGCGAGGTCGCGGCCCTGGCCGACACCCTGAACACCATGGTGGACCAGCTGTCGGCGTTCGCCGACGAGGTGACCCGGGTGGCCCGCGAGGTCGGCACCGACGGGACGCTGGGCGGCCAGGCCCGGGTGGCCGGGGTGGCCGGCATCTGGAAGGACCTGACCGACAACGTCAACTTCATGGCCAACAACCTCACCGGCCAGGTCCGCAACATCGCCCAGGTGACCACGGCGGTCGCCAAGGGCGACCTGTCCAAGAAGATCGACGTGGACGCGCGCGGCGAGATCCTGGAACTCAAGACCACCATCAACACCATGGTCGACCAGCTCTCCGGCTTCGCCGAGCAGGTGACCCGGGTGGCCCGCGAGGTGGGCACCGACGGACGCCTCGGCGGCCAGGCCCGGGTCCCGGGCGTGGCCGGGACCTGGCAGGACCTCACCGAGTCGGTGAACGAACTGGCCGGCAACCTGACCCGGCAGGTGCGCGCCATCGCCCAGGTCGCCACCGCCGTGACCCGGGGCGACCTCAGCCTGCGGATCGACGTGGACGCGTCCGGCGAGCTCGACGAGCTCAAGGACAACATCAACCAGATGATCGCCAACCTGCGCGAGACCACCAGGACCAACCAGGAACAGGACTGGCTCAAGACCAACCTGGCCCGGATCTCCGGTCTGATGCAGGGCCGCCGCGACCTGGAGGCGGTCGCCTCGCTGATCATGAGCGAGCTGACCCCGGTGGTCTCCGCCCAGCACGGCGCGTTCTTCCTGGCCCAGCCCGGCAGCCGGCCGCCGGAGCTGGTCCCGGACGAGGAGGACGACGGCGACCTGGTGCTGCGCCTGATCGGCTCCTACGGCTACCAGCGGCGGGCGATGCCGACCACCTTCCGTCCCGGCGAGTCGCTGATCGGCCAGGCGGCGGTGGAGAAGCGGCCGATCCTGCTCAAGTCCGCGCCGCCCGGATATCTGAAGATCGCCTCGGGGCTCGGCGAGGCCGCCCCGGTGAACGTCATCGTGATGCCGGTGCTCTTCGAGGGCCGGCTCCTCGGGGTCATCGAGCTGGCCTCGTTCAACGCCTTCACCAAGGTCAGCCTGGACTTCCTGGACCAGATCGCGGAGATGATCGGCGTCACCGTCAACACCATCTCGGTCAACACCAAGACCGAGGGCCTGCTGCTGGAGTCCCAGCGCCTCACCGCCGAACTGTCGATGCGGTCGGCCGAGTTGGAGGCCCGGCAGGAGGAGCTGCAGCGCTCCAACGCCGAGTTGGAGGAGAAGGCGGAGCTGCTCGCCACCCAGAACCGCGACATCGAGATCAAGAACTCCGAGATCGAGGAGGCGCGCCAGGTCCTGGAGGAGCGCGCGGAACAGCTCGCACTCTCCTCGCGCTACAAGTCGGAGTTCCTCGCCAACATGTCGCACGAGCTGCGCACGCCGCTCAACTCGCTGCTGATTCTGGCCAAACTGCTCACCGACAACGCCGAGGGCAACCTCAGCCCCAAGCAGGTCGAGTTCGCCGAGACCATCCACGGCGCCGGCTCGGACCTGCTGCAGCTGATCAACGACATCCTGGACCTGTCCAAGGTCGAGGCGGGGAAGATGGACGTCCGCCCGGCCCGGATCGCGCTGGTGCAGCTGGTCGACTACGTCGAGGCCACGTTCCGTCCGCTCACCGCGGACAAGGGCCTGGACTTCGCGGTGCGGGTCTCGCCGGACCTGCCGGTGACCCTGCACACCGACGAGCAGCGGCTGCAGCAGGTGCTGCGCAACCTGCTGTCCAACGCGGTGAAGTTCACCGACTCGGGCGCGGTCGAGCTGCTGATCCAGCCGGCCGGATCCGGCCGCGGTCAGCATCCGGTGCCCGCGCCGATCATGGAGCAGTTGCTGGAGACCGGCGCCATCGCCGACCCGGACGTGCCGCTGATCGCCTTCTCGGTCACCGACACCGGCATCGGCATCCCGCAGAACAAGCTGAGGGAGATCTTCGAGGCCTTCAAGCAGGCCGACGGCACCACCAGCCGCAAGTACGGCGGTACCGGTCTCGGGCTGTCGATCAGCCGCGAGATCGCCCGGCTGCTCGGCGGGGAGATCCACTCCGAGAGCGAGCTGGAGCGGGGCAGCACCTTCACCCTGTTCCTCCCGCTGGACGCCGGCCTGGAGCAGGGCGACGGCGGTGTCGAGTCCGCGCTGCCGGACATCTGGAGTCTGAGCGGGATGCCGCCCACCAGCCCGGCGCAGCAATGGGCGGACGAGGTGCGCGAGGCGGCGCACGAGCGTCGCCGCGAGGCCGCCGCGCTGGCCTCGGCGCACCGGGTCGGGCTGGAGCCGCCGTCGGTCGGCAGCCGGAACGGCTCGGTCGGCGCCCCGCGCCCGGTCGGCGACCCGCGCCCGCTCGCGGACGGGCACCCCGGCGCGCGCGGCGACGACCGTCCCGGCCAGCTGTTCCCCGACCGCACCGGGCACGGCGGTCGCGGCGACCACAGCGAGCACGTCGGAGGCGTGCACGAGGGTCCGTTCACCGGGCGGTTCGAGGGCGAGAAGGTGCTGATCGTCGACGACGACATCCGCAACGTCTTCGCACTGACCAGCGTGCTGGAGCAGTACGGGCTGTCCGTGCTGTACGCGGAGAACGGCCGCGAGGGCATCGAGGTGCTGGAGCAGCACGAGGACGTCGCCGTGGTGCTGATGGACATCATGATGCCGGAGATGGACGGCTACGCCACGACCGAGGCGATCCGACGAATGCCGCAGTTCGCCGGGCTGCCGATCATCGCGCTCACGGCCAAGGCGATGAAGGGCGACAAGGAGAAGAGCCTCGCGGCGGGCGCCTCCGACCATGTGACCAAGCCGGTGGACACCGACCATCTGCTCGGCGTCATGGCGCACTGGCTGCGGGCCCGTGGGTGACCGACTGACCTCGGCGGGCGGCGGGCCGGGACATCCGTCCAGCTCCGCGGCCCGGTGGGGGCGATCCGTCCCCGGCCGGGCCGCGGCCGCCACCGCAGGGCCACCGGCCGGATTCCGGGCGGCTGGATCGGGCATGGGACCGGAACCCGCCCGGAAGGGCGGGGGCTGCACGGTTTCCGGCGGATCGTCTGTACCCACTCGTAGGGGTGGTAGAAGGTCCGGAGGGGAACGGGGTAGGGTCACTCGGCGTTGCTACCGGTGTCGACTGGGTCACCAGAGTGCCTGGTGCCCAGTGGTAGGTGCCGGACACCGTCAGGACGGTGGCGTGGGTGGCGGGCAGTGAGGTGCGGCTAGCATGACCGTGACGAGCACGACCGGAAGCGTGACCGGAACGGGCGGCGCATCCGCGCCGGTCCATGGGACGTCGACCGGATCCGTACCGGGGCGAGGAGGGCGGGCCGCAGTGCAGAAGGCCAAGATCCTCCTGGTCGACGACCGACCGGAGAACCTGCTGGCGCTGGAGGCGATCCTCTCGGCGCTGGACCAGACCCTGGTCCGTGCGTCCTCCGGGGAGGAGGCGCTGAAGGCGCTGCTCACCGACGACTTCGCGGTCATCCTGCTGGACGTGCAGATGCCCGGGATGGACGGCTTCGAGACCGCCGCGCACATCAAGCGCCGGGAGCGGACCAGGGACATCCCGATCATCTTCCTCACCGCGATCAACCACGGCCCGCACCACACCTTCCGCGGCTACGCGGCCGGCGCGGTGGACTACATCTCCAAGCCGTTCGACCCCTGGGTGCTGCGCGCCAAGGTGTCCGTGTTCGTCGAGCTCTACATGAAGAACTGTCAGCTCAAGGAGCAGGCCGCGCTGCTGCGGCTGCAGCTGGGCGCGGACGGGTCGGGGCCCCGGAGGAGCAACGGCGGCAACGCCGCCGCCGACGACCTGACCCGCCGTCCGGGCGCCAGCGGGGTGCTCGCCGAGCTGTCCGCGCGGCTGGCGGCGGTCGAGGAGCAGGCCGAGGCGCTGACCAAGCAGTTGGACGAGAACGCGGACCCGGCGGCCCTGGCCACGGCCACCCACCTGGAACGCAAGCTGTCCGGACTGCGCCGGGCCCTGGACGCGCTGGAACCCGGCACCGGCACCGCGGCCGCCGGCAGCAGCAACTGACACCGCGGCAACTGACAGCCCGACACGCGTGAAGCCCTCGCGGCGCATGTCGCGCCCCCAACACCACCGGTAACCTGAGGCCCATGGCTACACGCATGTCCGGAAGCGGCTCGCAGACCCGTGGCACGGGGTCGGCGAAGAAGGCTGCCGCCGGACCGGCGAAGGCCGCCGCCAAGAAGGCCCCGGCCAAACCGGCGGCCGCGAAGAAGGCCCCCGCCAAGGCGGCCCCGGCCAGGAAGGCCGCCGCCAGGAAGGCCGCCGCCGCGCCCCCGCCCGCGCCGCCCAAGCCGATGCCCTACCGCGCCGTGCGCGGCAGCTGGCTCGGCATCGCGCACGGCGTCGGGGCCATGGCCAGGGGCGTGGGCGACGGCGCCAAGGGGCTGCACCCGGCGCACCGCAAGGACGGTCTGGCGCTGCTGCTGATCGCGCTGGCGCTGCTGGTCGCGGCCGGCTCCTGGTCGGATCCGCAGGGCTGGCTCGGCATCGCGGTCACCAACGTGGTGATGGGCGCCTTCGGCCGGCTGGCGGTGCTGGTCCCGGTCCTGCTCGGTGGGCTCGCGATCCGGCTGATGCGTCATCCGGAACGCCCGGAGGCCAACGGACGGATCGTCATCGGCCTGGGCACGCTCATCTTCGGCGTCCTCGGCCTGATCCACATCGGCTCCGGCGCACCGTCCCTGAACGCCGGAGCCAGCCAGATCCGCAGCGCCGGCGGGCTGATCGGCCTGGCCGCCTCCCGGCCGCTGATGGAGGCGGCCGGACCCGCGCTCGCGGTGCCGCTGCTGCTGCTGGTCACCTTCTTCGGGCTGCTGGTGGTCACCGCCACCCCGGTCAACCAGATCCCGCAGCGCTTGCGCCTGCTGGGCACCCGGCTGGGCCTGATCGAGCCGCAGCTCCCGGAGCAGGACCCGTTCGGGCCGGACGGCGAGGAGTTCGACGGCGGTCTCGACGGACTCGGCCTCGGCGCCGACTTCGAGGGCGAACCGGGAACCCCGGACGAACGTGCCGCCCTGCTGGCCAAGCGCGAGCGGCTGGAGGCGGAGGGCGCGGTCGCCGCGCCGCCGGCCCGCCGTCGGCCGCGCCGCCGTCAGGGCGCGGCGGCGGAGCCGGACCTGGCGCCCGACGGGCTCGCGCCGGGCGGTCTCGACCCGATCGACGTGGCCGCCGCCGCGGCCGCCGCGCTGGACGGCGCGGTGCTGCACGGGGTCCAGCCCTCGTCCACGCTGGCCGACGTCCTGGGCCGGGTGAAGGACCGCACGCCGCCGAGCGACAGCGTCGCGCCCCCGGTCACCTCGCTCGACAAGCAGGCTCCGCTCCAGGACCGGATCGGTGCGGCGCAGGCCGGCACCGTTCAGGACGGCACAGGTCAGGACGGCGCAGTTCAAGACGCCGCCGAGGACGCCGCGGTACCGCCGGCCCGCCGGGAGGACGCCCCGGGGGAGGCCGTCGACGGCGGCATCCCGCCGCTGCGCTCCGAGCAGCTGCGGCTGCCCGCCGACAACAGCTACCAGCTGCCCTCGCCCGACCTGCTCACCCGCGGCGGCCCGGGCAAGGCCCGCAGCAAGGCCAACGACGACGTCGTGGCCGCGCTGACCAACGTCTTCGCCGAGTTCAAGGTCGACGCGGCCGTGACCGGCTTCACCCGGGGGCCGACGGTCACCCGCTACGAGGTGGAGCTGGGCCTGGCCGTCAAGGTCGAGCGGATCACGGCGCTGGCCCGCAACATCGCCTATGCGGTGGCCAGCCCGGACGTGCGGATCATCAGCCCGATCCCGGGCAAGTCCGCGGTCGGCATCGAGATCCCCAACACCGACCGGGAGATGGTGAACCTCGGCGACCTGCTGCGCTCACCGGTCGCCACCGGCGACCCGCACCCGATGATCGTCGGGATGGGCAAGGACGTCGAGGGGCAGACCAGCGTCGCCAACCTGGCGAAGATGCCGCACATCCTGGTCGCCGGAGCCACCGGCGCGGGCAAGTCCTCCTGCATCAACTGCCTGATCACCTCGATCCTGATGCGGGCGACGCCCGACGAGGTACGGCTGGTCCTGGTCGACCCCAAGCGGGTCGAACTGACGGCGTACGAGGGTGTGCCGCACCTGATCACCCCGATCATCACCAACCCCAAGAAGGCCGCCGAGGCGCTGCAGTGGGTCGTGCGCGAGATGGACCTGCGCTACGACGACCTGGCCGCGTTCGGCTTCCGCCATGTGGACGACTTCAACAAGGCGGTCCGGTCCGGCAAGGCCCAGCCGCTGCCGGGCAGCGAGCGGGTGCTGGAGCCCTACCCGTACCTGCTGGTGATCGTGGACGAGCTGGCGGACCTGATGATGGTCGCGCCGCGCGACGTCGAGGACTCCATCGTCCGGATCACCCAGCTGGCCCGGGCCGCCGGGATCCACCTGGTGCTGGCGACCCAGCGACCCAGCGTGGACGTGGTGACCGGCCTGATCAAGGCCAACGTCCCGTCCCGGCTGGCGTTCGCCACCTCCTCGCTGGCCGACAGCCGGGTCATCCTGGACCAGCCCGGCGCCGAGAAGCTGATCGGCAAGGGCGACGCGCTGTTCCTGCCGATGGGAGCGGGCAAGCCGGTCCGGATGCAGGGCGCCTTCGTCACCGAGGAGGAGATCGCGGCCGTCGTCGACCACTGCAAGGCGCAGACGCAGACCGCCTACCGCGCGGACGTCACGGTGGGCAGCGCGCCCCGTAAGGAGATCGACGAGGAGATCGGCGACGACATGGACCTGCTGGTCCAGGCCGCCGAGTTGGTCGTCTCCACGCAGTTCGGTTCGACGTCGATGCTGCAGCGCAAGCTGCGGGTGGGCTTCGCCAAGGCCGGGCGGCTGATGGACCTGATGGAGTCGCGGGGGATCGTCGGGCCCAGCGAGGGGTCCAAGGCCCGCGACGTGCTGGTGCAGCCCGACGAGCTGGACGCCGTGCTGCTCACTCTCCGGGGGGAATGACCGGGGCCGGGCGCATCGCATACGCATGGACCGCCGTTGACCGGGTAGGGGCGACCCATACGGTTCCGCTCTCCTGAGCGGCCGTCACCAGCGCGTACGGTGGCCGGACGAAGGCCTCGGCATCCCCTCGGCATCCCCTCGGCGACCTGAACGCACTTTCGGCGGTATCCGGCTTGATACCTCCGCAGGGTCGCGCCCTAGACTGAAACACCCGGTTCCGCAAAGGAGCCGCAGCAGTAGATGGCCAACGCTCGAAAGGCGCCATTGTGACCATCGGCAAGTCCCCTTCCGGAGACCCCGGCCGAACTGCTCGACCCAGCACGACGACGACTGAGACCGCTGCGCGGACCGCGAAGGCCGCCAAGGCTCAGGCGGCGGCCGCCAAGGCCAAGGCGGAGGCGCCGGCGCCGTCCACCACCTCGGCACGCGCCCAGGCCCAGGTCTTCCGGACCCCGGACCGGACCGCGCCCCCGGCCGAGCCGGTGACCGCGTCGGAGCCGTCGATCGGCACGGTGCTCGGCACCGCGCGGCTGGCCGCGGATCTGACGGTCGAGGAGATCAGCGCGCGGACCCGGGTCCGGGTGCCGATCATCCACGCCATCGAAGAGGACGACTTCACCCGCTGCGGCGGGGACTTCTACGCCCGTGGCCACATCCGCTCCATCGCCCGCGCGGTCGGTGTCGACGGCGACCCGCTGGTCGCCCGCTACGACGACGCCCACGGCGGGTCTCCGGCGTCGGCCCGTCCGGTTCCGCTGTTCGACGGGGAGCGGATCCGCTCCGAGCGCCGCCGGCCGAACTGGACCGGGGCGATGATCGCCGCGATCGTCGTGGTGGTCGCCGTCATCGGCTTCAACCTGGCCAGTGGCAAGAACCGGACCCCGGTCGCGCAGGCCGCGGTCCCGGCGCCCACGGTGACCGCGCCCACCCTGCACCCGGCGCCGCAGACGCCCCTGGCGGTCAAGCCCAGTGCGGTGGCGGCCGCTCCGGCGGGCCAGGTCACCCTGAAGGTGAGCGCCGAGTCCGGCGACACCTGGCTGCTGGTCAAGAACAGCGAGGGCAAGACCCTCTACCAGCAGACCCTGGCCCAGGGGTCCTCGCAGACGTTCAACGATCCCAAACAGCTGAAGATCGTCCTCGGTGACGGCGGAGCGGCGCACGTCTGGGTGAACGGCAAGGACCTGGGCAAGGTGGGACAGAGCGGGCAGGTGGTCAACGCCACCTACACCCCCGGCGACCCGCAGGCGGGCTGAGTCCGCCCGCCCGGCGCCGTGGTGGAGCCCCAGGTCGAAGGCCTGGCGGATGATCCACTACGGCGTCGCGGGCCGGGTCCGCGTCACGCGGTCGAAAACCTCGGTAACCTTGGCGACATGCCCGAACGCCGCACAGTCGCCCTTGTCACGCTTGGATGCGCCCGCAACGAGGTGGATTCCGAGGAACTCGCCGGGCGTCTGGAGGCCGACGGCTGGGAGCTGGTCCAGGACGCCGCCGACGCCGACGTCGCCGTGGTGAACACCTGCGGCTTCGTCGAGGCCGCCAAGAAGGACTCGGTCGACGCCCTGCTGGAGGCCAACGACCTCAAGGGCCACGGCCGCACCCAGGCCGTGGTCGCGGTCGGCTGCATGGCCGAGCGTTACGGCAGGGAACTCGCCGAGGCGCTGCCCGAGGCCGACGCGGTACTCGGCTTCGACGACTACGCGGACATCACCGACCGCCTGCAGACCATCCTGGCCGGCGGCCACCACACCTCGCACGCCCCCCGGGACCGGCGCAAGCTGCTGCCGCTCAGCCCGGTCGAGCGGCAGCAGGCCGCGGGCGCCGGTGCGGTGGCGGTCCCCGGCCACGGCGCCGAGCCGGTCGCCGACACGACGGTCGTCGACGAGAGCGCCGACGGCAACACGCCGATCCCCGACCTCCCGGACGGCGTCGCCCCGGCCTCCGGTCCGCGCATGCTGCGCCGCCGGCTCGACGACAGCCCGGTCGCCTCGGTCAAGCTGGCCTCCGGCTGCGACCGGCGCTGCAGCTTCTGCGCCATCCCCGCCTTCCGCGGCTCCTTCCTCTCGCGTCGTCCCTCGGACGTGCTGAACGAGACCCGCTGGCTGGCCGAGCAGGGTGTCCGCGAGGTGATGCTGGTCAGCGAGAACAACACCTCCTACGGCAAGGACCTCGGCGACATCCGGCTGCTGGAGACGCTGCTGCCGGAGCTGGCGGCGATCGAGGGCGTCGAGCGGATCCGGGTGAGCTACCTGCAGCCGGCCGAGATGCGTCCCGGCCTGATCGAGGCGCTCACCACCACCCCCGGGGTGATGCCGTACTTCGACCTGTCGTTCCAGCACTCGGCCGCCAACGTGCTGCGCCGGATGCGGCGGTTCGGCGACACCGACCGGTTCCTCACGCTGCTGGACGAGATCCGGGCCAAGGCCCCCGAGGCCGGCGCCCGCTCCAACTTCATTGTCGGCTTCCCCGGCGAGACCGAGGCCGACCTGGCGGAGCTGGAACGGTTCCTCACCCACGCCAGGCTCGACGCCATCGGCGTCTTCGGCTACTCCGACGAGGACGGCACCGAGGCCGCCGGCTACGAGGGCAAGCTGCCCGAGGACGTCGTGGCCGAGCGCCTGGCCCGGATCACCAGGCTCGCCGAGGAGATGACCGCGCAGCGCGCCGAGGAGCGGGTCGGCAGCGTGGTGACGGTCCTGGTCGAGTCCGTCGACGAGGACGAGGACGGCTCGGTGGTCGGCCGGGCCGCGCACCAGGCACCGGAGACCGACGGCATCACCTCGCTGACCGGCCCGCTCGACCACGTGCGGGTCGGCGACCTGGTCGAGGCCGTGGTGGTGGCGAGCGAGGGCGTCGACCTGATCGCGGAGGTCCGTGCGGTGGTCGGGGTGGACGCGTGATCCAAGGCGCCGAGGGGGGAGCCAGAGCCGCCGGGGCCGCCGGAGGCGCCGCGGGAGCGCATCCGTCGCGCCCCGACGGCGCCGCGGCCGCGGCCGGAGCGCGCCCGGCGCCGAGCCTGTGGAACATCCCCAATCTGCTGACCATGCTGCGGCTGCTGATCGTCCCGGTCTTCGCCGCGCTGCTGCTGGCGAACGGCGGGCACGATCCCAAATGGCGCGCGGTCGCCTGGGCCTCGTTCGCCATCGCCATGATCACCGACCTGTTCGACGGCGAGCTGGCCCGGCGGATGGATCTGGTCAGCGACTTCGGCAAGATCGCGGACCCGATCGCGGACAAGGCGATCATGGGTACCGCGCTGGTGGCCCTCTCCGCGCTGGGCGACCTGCCCTGGTGGGTGACCATCGTGATCCTCACCCGGGAGATCGGGATCACCCTGATGCGTTTCTGGGTGATCCGGCACGGGGTGATCCCGGCCAGCCGCGGCGGCAAGCTGAAGACGCTCACCCAGGGAATCGCCGTGGGCATGTACGTGTTGGTGCTGACCGGGCCGCTGGCCGGCGCGCGTGCCTGGGTGATGGGGCTCGCGGTGGTCCTCACCGTGGTCACCGGTCTCGACTACGTCCGGCAGGCGGTGGTGCTGCGGCGCGCGGGCCTGGCCAGGGAGCGTGCCGGGAGCGCGCGGGAGAACCACGGGAAGCAGGAGGAGGCGGCGGGATGAGCGTGGAGCCGACGCCGACTCCGGCCGCGCGGGCACTGCGCCGGCTGGAACAGCTGGGCGCGACCGTGGCCGTGGCGGAGTCGCTCACCGGTGGCCTGGTGGCCGGCTGGTTCGTCGACGTCCCGGGTGCCTCGCGGAGCTTCCGCGGGTCGGTGACCGCCTATGCGACCGATCTCAAAGGCTCGGTCCTCGGCGTGGACCGCTCCCTGCTCGACCAGCGCGGCGCGGTGGACCCGGAGGTGGCCGTGCAGATGGCCCAGGGCGTGCGGCGGCTGATGGGCGCGGACTACGGGGTGGCGACCACCGGTGTGGCCGGACCCGAACCGCAGGACGGCAAGGCGGTGGGCACCGCCTACGTCGCCGTGGCCGGACCGGACGCAGTGCTGACCGTTTCGCTGGCCGAGCCCGGGACCCGCGAGCAGGTCCGGAGCGCTGCCGCGGCGGCCGCCGTGGAACTGCTGTGCCAGGTTCTGGACCGTGCTTCGGACCGGGTTGCGGGTTAGTGATGGCGTTCCCACCGGGCATAAGAACAAGTAGGGAACCGCGAAGATCGAGCGTCCATACCGCGAACGGCAGGGGAGGGGCTATGGATACAGCCCAGAGTGAACACGACCAGGCTCCCCGCACGCGACGCGGGCCAAGCGGTACGGTGGGGCAGTGACGTCTCGAGCCGCGGTCCAAGGAGGGAGCCACCGATGATCCTGCTCCGTCGTCTGTTGGGTGACGTGCTGCGTCGGCAGCGCCAGCGCCAGGGCCGCACCCTGCGCGAGGTCTCTGCTGCCGCACGGGTCTCGCTGGGCTACCTCTCCGAGGTGGAGCGCGGCCAGAAGGAAGCGTCCTCCGAACTGCTCTCCGCCATCTGTGACGCCTTGGACGTGCGGATGTCCGAGGTCATGCGCGAGGTCAGCGACGAGCTGTCGCTCGCCGAGCTGGCCGCCAGCGAGCCGGTACGCCCGGTCCTGGTCGAGCCCGTCCCGGTACCCGCGGGTGCGCCCGACCGAATGCCGTCCCTGGTACCCAAGGCCAGCGCGATGGACGTCGTCGCGGCCTGACTGCACGGTGTGTGGCGCCGGTGCCCCGCGTGTTCTCCAGCGGGAGCCACCGGCGCACTCCGTTTCCGGCCTGCCCCGCTTTCCGGCCTGCGCTGAGCTCTGCGGCGTCCGGGCGGAATGTCGGTTTGTCGCTACGATGAAACTTCTGTCCTGTCGCCTGCCGGGATCGCGAGGTGTTCGTCCGTGAGGCTGCCCGCCCTTCCGCGCCGCAGCCCGCTGCTGTGGGGTGTGTCACTTCTGCTGAGCGCCGCCCTGTGGGCGCTGCTGCTCTCCGGTCTGCTGGGCGGTGGTCTGCTGGACGGCGACGCCGGCGTGGGCCTGCTCTTCGCCGGCGGCTGGACGCTGACGCTGCTGCCGGTGCACAGCGCCCGCTTCCGTCCGCGCGCGAAGCGGCCCCGGCCTCGCGGCTGACCGCCCGGGGGCGAGGAGCTAGGCGCGCAGCCGGAGGCCGCGCGGCGTGGGGTGGAAGCCGGCCGTCTCGAACGCCCCGCTGAGCGGGGAGGTCAGCGCCGGCTCGCCGTTGATCCGTTCGATGGTGAGCGCCGGGAGGCTGCCGTCCTGCGAGGCACGGGTCAGTGCGGTGGCGGCGTGCCGCAGCGAGTCCGGGTCGGTGAGCCACGCGAGCATGGACCTGCCGCCGCGCTCCAGGTAGCAGGCGAGCTCGCCGTCCAGCAGCACCACCAGGGAGCCGGCCTTGCGGCCCGGCTTGTGGCCGACCGATGGGCCCGCCGGGGACTCGGGCCAGGGCAGAGCGGCCCCGTAGGCGTTGGCGGGGTCGGCGGCGGCCAGCACGAAGGCCGACGGGCCGCCGTCCCGGCCGGACGGCACCGCGGACTCCAGGGCGTTGTTCACCGCCCGAAGCCGGTCGATGGCCCCGTCACCGGCGAACTGGGCCGCGCCGAGCCCCTCGACCACGTAGCCGCGCCGGGTCCTGCCGTTCTCCTCGAAGGCCGAGAGCACCCGGTAGACCGCGGCGAAGCCGCCGGCGGCCCGCTCCGCCTGCACCGCGCCGCGGGTGACCACACCGTGGCGGTCCAGCAGGGTCTGCGCCAGCGCGTGGGCGCGCTGGGTCGGATCGGCCGGCCGCCCCGGCAGCAGCGACCAGCGCCCGGCGGTGGTCGGGTCGGTGGCGGCGCGGGGTGTCGGCCTGCCGGTGCCGTACCGGCCGCGCGGGACGGCCCTGGGCGCCCGGTGGGCGGTGGAGCCCGCGGTGCGCCCGGAACCGAGCAGGGCGCGCAGCGGGCCCAGGGTGTCATTGCTCAGGTGCCCGGCCCAGGTCAGGTCCCACAGTGCGGTGGCCAGCTCGGCGCGGGTGGCGGTGAGGCCCTGCCGGCCCACCTCCTCGGCGATCTGACGCTCGAACAGGCCGTACCCGGGCGCCAGTGCGGCCAGTATCGCCCGGTGCAGCGGGCCGGTCTCCAGCGGCAGCGGGGCGGCCAGCAGCAGCGGCGCGCTGTCGGCCGGGCAGAGTGCGATCCAGCCGTCCTTGCCGGGCAGTGCCCCAGCGCCGGTCCAGAGCACCTCGCCGGCGCTGGTCAGCTCGTCCAGCATGCCCGGGTGGTAGTCGGCTACCCGGGACGGCAGCACCATCCGCTCCAGCGCGGACGCGGGCACCAGCGCGCCCTGCAACTGCTCGACCGCCCGGAGCAGCCCGTCGATGCCGCGCAGCCGGTGGCTGCCCAGATGCTGCCACTGCGGCAGGTACGCGGCGAGGGCGCGCGGCGGCACCGGCTCGACCTCGTGCCGCAGGGCGGCCAGTGAGCGCCGCCGTAGCCGCCGCAGCACCTCGGCGTCGCACCACTCGGCGCCGGTGCCGCCGGGGCGGAACTCGCCCTGGACCAGGCGTCCGGTCGCGGCCAGCCGCTGCAGTGCGCCCTGGACCACGGCCGGGCCGAGGCCGAAGCGGGCGGCGGTGTCGGCGACGGTGAACGGGCCGTGGGTGCGGGCGTGACGGGCCAGCAGATCGCCGAGCGGCTCCCTGACCGGCTCGGTGAAGGCCTCCGGGACGCCGACCGGCAGGGGGGTGCCCAGCGCGTCGCGCAACCGCCCGGCGTCCTCGACCGCGGCCCAGCGCTGTTCACCGGCGATCCTGACCTCGATGATCCGGCGCGCGGCGGCCAGCTCGGCGGGCCAGTCGGGGGCGCAGCCGCGTTCGGCGAGTTCGGCCGGTGAGAGCGGGCCGAGCAGCCGCAGCGCGTCGGCCAGGCCCTCGGTGTCCCTGATCCGGCGCTCCGGGGTGAGCCGCTGCAACTCGGCCTCCAGTTCGGCCAGCGCGGCCGGGTCGAGCAGCTCGCGCAGCTCGGCCTGGCCCAGCAGTTCGGCCAGCAGCCGGGAGTCCAGGGCCAGGGCGGCCGCGCGGCGCTCGGCGAGCGGGGAGTCGCCCTCGTAGAGGAACTGGGCGACGTAGCCGAAGAGCAGCGAGCGGGCGAACGGCGACGGCTCCGGTGTGGTGACCTCGACCAGGCGGACCCGGCGGGACTCGATGTCCCGCATCAGCTCGACCAGGCCCGGTACGTCGAAGACGTCCTGCAGGCACTCGCGGACCGCCTCCAGCACGATCGGGAAGGAGCCGAACTCGCTGGCGACCTGCAGCAGCTGGGCGGAGCGCTGGCGCTGCTGCCAGAGCGGGGTGCGACGGCCGGGGCTGCGCCGGGGCAGCAGCAGCGCGCGGGCGGCGCACTCGCGGAACCGGGCGGCGAACAGGGCGGAGCCGCCGACCTGGTCGGTGACGGTCTGTTCGATCTGTTCCGGGTCGAAGACGGTGGCCTCCGCGCCGATCGGCGCCTCGTCGGCGGCGGTGGCCGGTACGGAGCCGGCGTCGGGGCCGCCGTCGGTGCCGGAGGTGGTCCGGGGGTCGGTCCCGGGGTCGGGGAAGTCCCTCGGGTCCAGGTCCGGAAAGTCCATCATGTCGGCGTCCGGCAGCCGCAGCACGATGCCGTCGTCGGCGTGCATCACCTGTGCGTCCAGGCCGTGCTTCTCGGCCAGCCGGGCGCCGAGCGCCAGGGCCCAGGGGGCGTGCACCTGGGCCCCGAACGGGGAGTGCACCACCACGCGCCAGTCGCCCAGCTCGTCGCGGAAGCGCTCCACCACGATGGTCCGGTCGTCCGGGAGGTGGCCGGTGGCCTTCCGCTGCTCGGCCAGGTAGGCGAGCAGATTGGACGCGGCCCAGTCGTCCAGTCCCGCCGCCCGCAGCCGGGTGGTCGCCCGCTCCGGGGTCAGCCCGCCGAGCTCGCGCAGGAATCCGCCGACGGCCCGGCCGAGCTCCAGCGGCCGGCCGAGCGAGTCGCCGTGCCAGAACGGCAGCTTCCCGGGGACGCCCGGGGCGGGGGAGACCAGCACCTGGTCATGGGTGATGTCCTCGATCCGCCAGGAGGTGGTGCCCAGGGTGAACACGTCGCCGACCCGCGACTCGTACACCATCTCCTCGTCCAGCTCGCCGACCCGGCCACCGCCCTTGCGGCGCCCGCCGGTGCCGCCGCCATCGCCGTCGGTCTTTCCGCCGCCCGCGCCGTGCCCGGCCAGGAAGACGCCGAACAGGCCGCGGTCCGGAATGGTGCCGCCGGAGGTGACCGCCAGCCGCTGCGCACCGGGCCGGCCGGTGACGGTACCGGCCACCCGGTCCCAGACGACGCGCGGGCGCAGCTCGGCGAAGGCGTCCGAGGGGTAGCGGCCGGCCAGCATGTCCAGGACCGCCTCGAACGCGGACTGCGGCAGGGCGGCGAAAGGAGCCGCGCGGCGCACCACCGCGAGCAGCTCGTCCACGTCCCAGACGTCCAGCGCGGTCATCGCGACGATCTGCTGGGCCAGCACGTCCAGGGGGTTGCGCGGGACCCGCAGCGACTCGATGGCGCCGGCGCGCATCCGCTCGGTGACCACGGCGGACTGCACCAGGTCGCCCCGGTACTTGGGGAAGACGACGCCGGTGGACACCGCCCCGACCTGGTGTCCGGCCCGGCCGACGCGCTGCAGGCCGGAGGCCACCGAAGGGGGTGACTCGACCTGGACGACCAGGTCGACGGCGCCCATGTCGATGCCCAGCTCCAGACTGGAGGTGGCCACCACGGCCGGCAGCCGGCCGGACTTCAGCTGCTCCTCGACGTCGGCGCGCTGCTCCTTGGAGACCGAGCCGTGGTGTGCGCGCGCCAGCACCGGAGGGGCTCCGTGGGCGACGCCCGCCTGCGCCATCAGCTGCGCCGGGGCGTGCGACTGAGGCGGGGACTCGCCGGTGGCGCGCTGCTGGGCGATCTCGTTGAGCCGGCCGCAGAGGCGCTCGGCGAGGCGGCGGGAGTTGGCGAAGACGATGGTGGAGCGGTGCGCCTGGACCAGGTCGGCGATGCGCTCCTCGACATGCGGCCAGATGGAGGCGTTGCGCTCGGGCTCATCGGCGTCGGGCCGGCCGCCGGACAGTTCGCCGAGGTCCTCGACCGGGACCACCACCGACAGGTCGAAGCGCTTCTCGGACGGCGGCTGAACGATCGTCACCTTGCGCTGCGGGCTGAGGAACCGGGCCACCTCGTCGACCGGGCGCACGGTCGCGGACAGGCCGATCCGGCGCGCAGGGACGGTCAGCAGCCGGTCCAGCCGTTCCAGCGAGAGCGCCAGATGCGCGCCGCGCTTGGTCCCGGCCACGGCGTGGACCTCGTCGAGGATCACCGTGTCCACACCGCGCAGCGCCTCACGGGCGGCGGAGGTGAGGATCAGGAACAGCGACTCCGGGGTGGTGATCAGGACGTCCGGTGGACGGGTGGCGAAGCGGCGCCGCTCGGCCGGGGGAGTGTCGCCCGAACGGATGCCGACCTCGATCTCCGGCTCGGGCAGGCCCAGCCGGACCGCCGCCTGGCGCAGCCCGGCGAGCGGGGCGCGCAGATTGCGCTGCACGTCCACGGCCAGTGCCTTGAGTGGCGACACGTAGACCACCCGGCAGCGCTTCACCGCCTCGGCCGGCGGCGGGGTGACCGAGAGCCGGTCCAGTGCGGACAGGAAGGCCGCGAGCGTCTTGCCGGAGCCGGTCGGGGCCACCACCAGCACGTCGGAACCCTCGCTGATGGCCTGCCAGGCCCCGGCCTGGGCGGCGGTGGGCGCCGGGAACGCGCCGCTGAACCAGGCGCGCGCGGGCGCGCCGAAGCCCGCCAGCGGGTCGCGCTCGGCGGGACGGGGAGGGGTGCGGTCGGCCATGCCCCCCATGGTGCACCGCCGCACTGACAACGCGGCCGCGCCGGCGACCCGGCCGACCGGCGGGCCAGCTGCGGACGTACGCGGGTGCGGGAAGCGGGATCCGATATCAGCTCATATCGTAATTAATATCCCCGCCCTGGCTCGGGGGCCGGCGAGGCAGGGAGGCATGGGTGCGGCAGCAGCGCTGGAGTCATGCCGTGGTGTTCGGCCGGTGCACCGTGGTGCTGCTGGTGGTCGGACTGCTACTGAGCGGCGCGGTGCCGTATGTCGGCGGGAGTGCGCAGCCGGCTCTGAGCTATCTGGTGCTGGGGCGGGACCCGGGGGCGGCCGGCGCGATCGCGGCCGGTTCGGCCGTCCGCGCCGCCGGGGGCCGGCTGGTGCGCGAGTACCCGCAGATCGGCGTGGCCCTCGGCTACGGTTCCGGGACGGACTTCGTGGCCCGGGTGCGCAGCGCCCCCGGCGTGCTCGGGGCGGGTGCGACCAGGACCGCACCGCTGCCCGACGCGGGGACCGGCCTCGGCGGCAACGCGGCCGGCGTGCCGCAGCCGCCCACCCCCGCGTCGACCGCCCACGCGGCAGCCCGGGGTGACGCGGCTCGCGGGGGCGTGGCGGGCGGTGACGCCGGACCGGCCCGCGGTCCGGCTGACGACATCCCCGCCGCTCCCGACCCGCACGGTCGGCAGCAGTGGAACCAGCGGATGGTGACCGTGCTGGCGGGGGCCCGGGGCCGGGCCGCCGCCGCCCTGGCGTCGAGCCTGCACGGAGTGGTCGTGGCGGTGCTGGACTCGGGGGTCGACGACACCCATCCGGACCTGCGCGGCGCCGTCGACCCGAACCGCTCGGCCGCCTGCGTGGACGGCACCCCCGACACCCGCCCCGGTGCGTGGCGGCCCGACCCGTCGGTCGGCGAGAGCGGACACGGCACCCATGTCAGCGGCATCATCGGCGCGAACCGTGCCGGCGACGGGGTGGCCGGGGTCGCCGCCGGGGTGCGGATCGCCGCGGTGCGGCTGCTCGGCTCAGCCGGTCAGTACTACGGCGAGAACCTGGTCTGCGGCTTCCTCTGGGCCGCCGACCACGGCGCCCGGGTGATCAACAACAGCTACTTCGCCGACCCGTGGAAGTACAACTGCCCGGAGGACCCGGACCAGGCCGCCGTCACCGCCGCCGTCGGCCGGGCCGTCGCGTACGCCCAGAGCAGGGGCGCGGTGGTGGTCGCCTCGGCCGGGAACGACGCCCAGGACCTCGGCGCGGCCAGGACGGACGACCGCAGCCCCAACGACAGGCCCCAAGGGGTGGCTCCGCGGACCAGGCGGCTGGGGCCGGAGTGCGTCCGGCTCCCCGGCGGGCTGCCCGGCGTCCTGGACGTCACCGCGGTGGACGCCGACGGCAGCCTTGCCGGGTACTCCAACTGGGGGCAGCGGCGGGTGCAGTTGGCCGCGCCCGGCGGCGACCCCGACGGTGGCACCGACCAGGCCGTGGTCTCGGACTGGCCGGGCGGCGGGTACGCCGCGCTGGCGGGTACGTCGATGGCGGCCGCGCACGTGAGTGCGGCGGCGGCGGTGGAGGCGGCGCTGCATCCGGCCGCTGGATCGGCGGAGCTGGCACGGTTGCTGGAGCAGTCGGCACTGCCGATGGACTGCCCTTCCGGCCAGGTCGGCGGGTCCGGCTGCCCCGGCGCGGCGTACTACGGCTACGGCCTGGTCGAGCGCCCGACCCAGTAGCGCGGTGCCGTCCGCCGCGGGCTCCCGTCCGGTGACTACGGGCCGGGTGCGGCGATCACCAGGGTGATGTAGCCGAGGAACACCCGGGTGACCTCGGCGTGCATCGCCGGCCGTTCCTCCGGGGTGACGGCCATGATCAGCGGCAGCAGGCCCTTGAACGTCATCGCCGTGACGTGCGCCGCGCGATTCAGGGTCTCCGCGGAGAGCTGTGGGGCCAGCGCGGCGATCAGCGCCGTGACCTCGGCCACCATCGCCGCGTGCAACGGCGCATGGGCGTCGGCCAGTCGCTGCGGTACGTCCGGGCCCATGAACAGCACCGGGCAGGCCGGGTTCTCCACATGGAACCGGTACAGCGGTTCGAGTACCCGCTCCAGCAACTGGTCCAGCGGCAGTTCGGTCAGCCCCGGCACGAGCATGAGCTGCGTGAGCTCGTGCAGCTGCACGGCGAAGCGCTCGGCCAGGGCGTCGGCCATGGCGTCCTTGTTGGGGAAGTACTGGTACAGCGTGCCGGGGGAGACGCCCGCGCGGGCCGCGATGGCGTTGGTCGTGGTGGCGGAGTAGCCGAACTCGGCGAACACCGCCCCGGCGGCGTCCAGCAGCTCGGCGATGCGGCGCTCGCCGCGTGCCTGTCGCCGCCTGGGCGCGGCCTCGGTCCCGCTCTGCGTCATCGCTTCCTCCCGCCGTGCCGCTGTGGCTGCCGTCCTGGCGCTGATCTCGGGCAAGTCTAGGCTCGTTGACTAATGCGAGCGAGTGCTCGTATTCTCGGAGCAGATAACACGAGCTATCACTCGCATTATTGCGCACTTCGTCGTGCCCGTCCGCCGACGTCCCGCACACCTCCGGATCTCCCAACCTTTCAAGGGGACAGCCATGTCTGCCGTCACCGTCACCGAGCACGCTCCCGGGGAGGCGGCCGAAGCCGCGCCCGGGAGCAACCGCTGGTGGACCCTGGCGATCATCTCGATCGCCACCTTCATGCTGATGCTCGACCTCACCGTGGTGAACGTCGCCCTGCCCGAGCTGCGCACCAGCCTCCACGCCGGCTTCTCCGACCTGCAGTGGGTACTCGACGCCTATGCGCTGACCCTTGCCGCACTGCTGCTCACCGGTGGCTCGCTGGCCGACCGGCTGGGCCGCAAGCGGGTCTTCATCGCCGGATTCGCAATCTTCACCCTGTCCTCGCTGGCGGCGGGCGCCGCGCCCGGCATCCTCGAACTCAACCTCGCCCGCGGCGCCCAGGGCGTCGGTGCGGCCGTCCTGTTCGCGGTCGGCCCGGCGCTGCTCGGTCAGGAGTTCCGGGGCAAGGACCGGGCCATGGCCTTCGGGGTCTTCGGCGGGGTCTCCGGGCTGGCCATCGCGTTCGGGCCGCTGATCGGCGGCGGCCTGACCGACGGGCTCAGCTGGCGCTGGATCTTCTTCGTCAACGTCCCGATCGGGATCGTCGCGATGCTGCTGGGCGCGCTGCGGATCCGGGAGTCCGCCGAGCCCGGAGCGCACCGGGTGGACTGGGCCGGGGTCACCGTGTTCTCGGCCGCGCTGAGCCTGCTGGTCCTCGGCTTCCTGCGGGGTGAGGCGGAGGGCTGGACCAGCGCGCCCATCCTGGCCATGTTCACCGGCGCCGCCGCGCTGCTGGCGCTGTTCGTGGTGATCGAGCGCCGGGCCGGGGCCGACGCGATGCTCGACCTGAGCCTCTTCCGGATTCGCACCTTCATCGGCGTCTCGGCGGCGACCCTGTTCGCCAACGCCGCCGGGATGGCCACGATCTTCCTGCAGGTCTCCTATGTACAGAACGTTCTGGGCTACTCGCCGTGGGAGACCGGGCTGCGCTTCCTGCCACTGACGCTCACGCTCTTCGTGGCCGCCGCCGTCACCGGCAGCCTCACCGTCGTGGTGCCGCCGCGCGTGCTGATGGGGGTGTCGCTGACGCTGCTGGCCACCGGGCTGGCGCTGATCACCCTGGTCGGGGTGCACAGCTCGTGGACGGCGCTGCTGCCCAGCATGATCGTGACCGGCGCCGGGATGGGCATGTTCAACCCGCCCCGGGCGTCGCTGTCCATCGCCGTCGTCGAGCCCGGGCGGGCCGGGATGGCGGCCGGTATGGGCGAGACCTTCCAGCAGGTCGGCGTGGCGATCGGGATCGCCGCGTTCGGGGCGATGTTCCAGAACCGGGTCGCGAGTTCCTTCGCGGCCTCGGCCGCGGGCGGCCGACTCGGCTCGCAGGCGCAGGAGTTCGGCAAGGGCGTGGCGGCCGGGGCGGGCGACCAGCTGGCCCGGTCCCTGCCCCGGGGACTGGCCCAGCCGGTCGCCGAGGCGGCCCGGACCGCCTTCGTGCACGGCCTGGACCTGGTCGTGCTCTGCTGCGGCGGAGTCGCGGCGGTCGCCGCGCTGATCGGCTTCACGATGATCAGCCGCCGGGACCTGCACGAGAGCGCGCTCGCCGGAGCGGAGGCCGTGCCGCAGGCGGTGTGACCGATACTGGGGGACATGCGGCTGACGGAGTTCTGGAACAGGATGAACGCCCACTTCGGCCCGGCGTACGCGGAGAGCTTCGCCGGCGACCATGTGATGTCCGAGCTCGGTGGGCGGACCGTGCGGGAGGCGCTGGACGCCGGCTGGGAGGCGAAGGACGTGTGGCGCGTGGTGTGCACGTCGATGGACGTCCCGGCCGCGCTGCGCTGACCCGCGTGGTCCGCGCAGGGCCGGCTCCGGGGCGCTGTGACTGGGGAAGTCGCAGGTGGGAGCGGTGAGGGGTGGGAGTGAAGAGAAAACGGCGTGGCCTTGAGCGGTAATCGAACTGGCGTTCCCTATACTGGGGTGCAGCGAGTTATCCACAGGCCTACGCCCGGTCAGGGGTCGATTGTCAGTGGTGCGCGCTAGCGTCTTTCGTGATGAAGCGCTCAGCACAGACCCCCAGGACGGAATCCATGGCAGCGAACGACCGCGAGCGGGCCCTTGAGACCGCGCTCGCCCAGATTGAACGGCAGTTCGGCAAGGGCTCGGTGATGCGCCTCGGCGACGAGGCGCGGGCCCCGATCGAGGTCATCCCGACCGGCTCGATCGCACTGGACATCGCCCTCGGCGTCGGCGGCCTGCCGCGCGGCCGGGTGGTCGAGGTCTACGGTCCGGAGTCCTCCGGCAAGACCACGCTCACCCTGCACGCGGTCGCCAACGCGCAGAAGGCGGGCGGCATCGTCGCCTTCATCGACGCCGAGCACGCGCTCGACCCCGACTACGCCAAGAAGCTCGGCGTGGACACCGACGCCCTGCTGGTCTCCCAGCCGGACACCGGTGAGCAGGCGCTGGAGATCACCGACATGCTGATCCGCTCCGGCGCGGTCGACCTGATCGTGATCGACTCGGTGGCGGCGCTGGTGCCCCGCGCCGAGATCGAGGGCGAGATGGGCGACTCGCACGTCGGTCTGCAGGCCCGGCTGATGAGCCAGGCGCTGCGCAAGATCACCGGTGCGCTGAGCCAGTCCAAGACCACCGCGATCTTCATCAACCAGCTCCGTGAGAAGGTCGGCGTGATGTTCGGCTCCCCGGAGACCACCACCGGTGGCCGGGCGCTGAAGTTCTACGCCTCGGTGCGGCTGGACATCCGCCGGATCGAGACGCTGAAGGACGGCACCGAGGCGGTCGGCAACCGCACCCGGGTGAAGGTGGTCAAGAACAAGGTCGCCTCGCCGTTCAAGCAGGCCGAGTTCGACATCATCTACGGCCAGGGCATCAGCCGTGAGGGCGGACTGATCGACATGGGTGTGGAGCAGGGCTTCGTCCGCAAGGCCGGCGCCTGGTACACCTACGAGGGCGACCAGCTCGGCCAGGGCAAGGAGAACGCCCGCAACTTCCTGCGGGACAACCCGGACCTCGCCGACGAGATCGAGAAGAAGATCAAGGAGAAGCTGGGCGTCGGTCCGCGCCGCGTCGAGGGCGACGGCGAGCCCGTGGTCAAGGAGATCACCCCGGTCGTCAAGTCGGTCACCACCCGCGCCAGCAAGGCGAAGGCCGCCGCGGCCGCGGCCGCCGCCCCGGCGATTCCCGCCACCCCGGCCACGCCGGCCACCCCGGTGGCCGAGCCGGCCGAGCCGGTAACGGCGGCGAAGTCCTGACGGCCCGACGGCGATGACCGGGACATATCCGCAGCAGCCGGCGCGCGACGCCTGGGGGCCGCGCGACTGGTGTGCCAGCGGCGACGGTGGGGAGCAGTTCGAGCTGCTCCCCACCGACCCGGCGGCCGATCCGGATCCGGACCCGCACGGGGAGCCGGGCCCCGAGAGGGCTCCGGCCGAGCCGGCGGATCCGGCCGCGCGGGCGCGGGCGCTGTGCCTGCGGCTGCTGACCGGATCACCGCGAACCCGCCGTCAGCTGGTCGACGCCATGCGCAAGCGCGAACTGCCGGAGGAGGTCATCGACGAGGTCCTCTCCCGCTACGAGGAGGTCGGGCTGATCGACGACGCCGCCTTCGCCGACGCCTGGGTGGAGTCGCGGCAGCGCAGCCGGGGGCTGGCCCGCCGGGCGCTGTCCAGGGAACTGCGCAGCCGGGGTGTCGACGCCGCGGTGGTCGCCGAGGCGGTGGACCGGCTCGACCCGGAGCAGGAAGCCGAGACGGCGCGGGAGCTGGTGCGCCGCAAGCTCCGTTCCACGCGGGGGCTGGACCGCCAGGTCCGGATCCGCCGGCTCGCCGGGATGCTCGCCCGGCGCGGCTATCCCGAGGGGCTGGCCCTGCGCGTGGTGCGCGAGGCGGTGGACGCGGACCGGGCCGAGCACGAGGAGGCCGGGTACGAGCGCGAGAAGTCCGCTTGGTCCGAGGACGAGGAGTGACCGGCCTCATGACGAGTGGTCAGGACGATCGCCATCTTGACCATTTCGTAACCTGGACCTAGCCTCGCAACCAGTGCGGGATCACTCCGGGCACTTCGGAGCAGGGAAGCCTGCAGGGGAGGTCCGATGGAGATCGCGCTCTTCGTGCTGTCCGCTCTCGTTCTGGCGGCAGCCGTGCTCACCGTCGGTGGATCCCGCCTGAGACGCAGCCGCGAGGAGCTCCGCCGACTGCATGACGAGTGGGAGCGACGCGAGCAGCGTAACGCCGAGCGCGAGATCCGGCTGGACGAGGAACAGCGCCGGCTGCATGCCTCCGCGATCGAGGCCGCCGAGGCCCAGGCGGTCCTGGTCCGCCGGCGTGAGGAGTTGCGCGCAGCGGCCGTCCTCGCCGAGTCCGAGCAGCGGCTGGCCCTGGAGCGGGTGGCCGGGCTCACCTCCGCGCAGGCCAGGGCCGAGGTGGTGCGTGCGGCCGAGGAGCAGGCCAAGCGCGACGCGGTGCGGATCGTCCGCGAGATCGAGCGCGCGGCGCGGGCCGACGGCGAGGCGCGGGCCCGCGACATCGTCGCCACAGCGGTGCAGCGGCTGGCCGCGGCGCAGACCGCCGACGTGGTGGTGACGGCGGTGGCGCTGCCGGCGGATGACATGAAGGGCCGCATCATCGGCCGCGAGGGGCGCAACATCCGCTCCTTCGAGGCGGTCACCGGGGTCAACCTGGTGATCGACGAGACCCCGTCCTCGGTGCTGCTGTCCTGCTTCGACCCGGTGCGCAGGGAGGTCGCCCGGCTCACCCTGGAGGCCCTGATCGCGGACGGGCGGATCCACCCGCTGCGGATCGAGGAGGAGTACGCGCGCAGCCTGGTCGAGGTGGAGCGGCTCTGCGCCAGGGCCGCCGAGGACGCCCTAGCCGAGGTGGGGGTCGGCGACCTGCACCCCGAACTGCTGCGCCTGCTCGGCCGCCTGCGCTACCGCACCTCCTACGGCCAGAACGTGCTCGGACATCTGGTGGAGTCCGCGCACCTGGCCGGGATGATGGCCGCCGAACTGCGGGTGGACCCGGTGCTGGTCAAGCGCTGCACGTTGCTGCACGACGTCGGCAAGGCGCTGACCCACGAGGTCGAGGGCAGCCACGCGGTGGTCGGCGCGGAACTGGCCCGCCGCTACGGCGAGTCGGAGGAGGTCGTGCACGCCATAGAGGCGCACCACAACGAGGTCGATCCGCGGACCGTCGAGGCGGTGCTGACCCAGGCGGCGGACGCCTGCTCGGGCGGCCGCCCCGGGGCCCGGCGGGAGTCGTTGGAGCTGTTCGCGCGCAGGCTGGAGCGACTGGAGCAGATCGCCCGCCGACACCAGGGGGTGCACAAGGTCTTCGCCATGCAGGCCGGCCGCGAGGTCCGGGTGATGGTCCTGCCGGAGGCCGTGGACGACCTCCAGGCGCAGGTCATCGCCAGGGACGTGGCCAAGCAGGTGGAGGAGGAGCTGACCTATCCGGGGCAGATCCGGATCACGGTGATCCGTGAGAGCCGGGCCACCGAGTTCGCCCGCTGACCGCTCGCCCGCTGACCGCTCGGTCCTGACCGCTCGGCCCTGACCGGGCGATGTCCGCCGGTCCGGTGGTGCCCCCTGCGAAGCCGAGCTGTCAGCCCGGACGGTGCGCCCCCGGACGGTTTGGCCCTGTGTGGCTCGGTGCCGCGTCATTGGCTGTCGGGGCGGTCGCCGATCGCGGCGATCGAGGGGTGCGGGACGGACGGGCGGCCCGGGACGGGCGGCGTCACCGGGAGGCCGGCCGCCGCCCAGCCCTGGAAGCCGCCGACCAGGTCGGTGGCCCGGCGCAGTCCCAGCGCCTGCAGTGAACGGGCCGCAAGGCTGGAGGCGTAGCCCTCGTTGCAGACCACGACCACCGGCAGATCGTGCCGGGTGGCCTGCGGGATCCGGTGCGCGCTGTGCGGATCCAGCCGCCACTCCAGTTCGTTGCGCTCCACGATCACCGCCCCGGGGATGACGCCGTCCCGGTCGCGCAGCGCGCCGTAGCGGATGTCGACCAGCAGCGCTCCTTCGTCCTCCACGGCCCGTGCGGCCTGATCCGGCGTCAGCCGGTGCAGGTGGGCCCGCTCCCGGTCCAGCAGTTCGTCCACCCCGAGGGGAAGGTTCACGGTCACCACTCCGCCGGCAGTTCGACCAGGGCGAGTCGCAGCACATCGCCGGTGCGGGCGTAGCGCCGCACGCTGGGCAGCGGCGGGTAGTAGGCGTGCACCGAGACGGCGTGCTCCTGCTCGGAGGCGTTGACCACCTGGTGCACATGGTGCGGTCCGAACGACCGGCCCCGGCCGGTCGGGAGGCTCCGGCGGCGGTCCACCCCCTGCTCCAGTTCCAGGCTGCGCCAGCCGGCGGTGGGGATGGGCAGTCCGAGGGAGAGCTCGCTGAGTTCGCCGCTGGCCGTGACGAAGGCGCCGCTGGAACCGCCGTGGTCGTGCCAGCCGGTCTCCGAGCCCGGTGGCCAGCCGATCAGCCAGGCCTCGCTGCCCATCGGCCCGTCCACGCGCAGCCAGGTGCGCTCGGTCGGATCGATGCGGAGCCGGGCCAGTGCGCCGGGGTCGGCCGCTGTCCGTCTGGCGAAGTCGAGCAGGTCGCCGAGCGTGGGCGCGAGCCGGCGGGTGGGCGCGGGACTGCGGGAGTGGGTGATCGACATGTGGCGTCCCTGGGGTACGGGTGCGGTACGGGGCGAAGGGGGAGAGCGGCACTGCGGGAGCAAGGGGCGGCGACCGCGGACCGGGCCGGAGCGAGTGCGGGCGGAGGGATGGACGCGCGACGGTACGGCGACCCGCGCCACGGCACCGGAGGGGCCGGGACGGACGGAGAGGTGCTGAACCGGCGGCAGACGGTGCCGCCACGGACGGTGCCGCGACGGTGAGGTGGGCGCAGCGGATCGGGATGATCCCGGATGATCGCCCGTTGCCAGGCCGTTGCCGACACAGGGTCGGCGCCGCACGCGAGGCCCTCGCCGACGTGGGTGCCGGCGCCGGCACGAGGTCAGCGCCGCGATGTCAGCGGTGACGGCGGAGCGGTGCCGAGGGTGATCCGGGAAGCGGAAGGCCGGTCAGGCGGGTGTACAGAGCGCGCCCAGGTACCGGACCAGGTCCAGGTGGGCACGACGCACCAGGCGCACAACGGTCATTCCGAGGGCAGGCAGCGTGCCGACGTCCCGGGGGGCTTCACCCGGGCTCTCAGCCGACATTCCGAGTGGCCGGAGCCACCTGCGCTGCTGCATGCGCGTCAGTGAAGCATGCGGTCCGATGATCGTCAACCCTGACCGGCCGTCAGGCACGGGCCCTGGCCTGGTCGGCCGGGACCCGGCTGGACCGGTCGGTCATGGCTGCTCCGGCGTTGCGGCTCCTGGCAGCTTCCCGGGCGCCACCGTCCCGGGCGCCACGGTCCCCGCCGCCCCCGGCCGTGTCGCCGTCGGCGCGCGGAACGGGCAGTTCGGAGCCGCCGCCGCGGGCCCGGTCGGCCAGTGCCCACAGGTCGTCCGGGCGGCAGCCGTGCAGCGCGGCGACCAGGTGGCCGTCCGGCCGGACCAGCAGCACCGTGTGCGGGGAGGCCGTCGGATAGGACTCGGCGACCAGCAGTTCGGCGGGCAGCGGCAGCGCCTCGGTGGCCTCGGTCAGCCGCGGCATCAGGCCCGCGCCGAGCCAGTGCTCGCTGGCCCAGACGCCGGTGCCCGGGGCGACCAGCACCACCAGGAAGCCCCGGCCGAGCCGGGCCCGCAGCCGGTCAGGGCTGCCGTCCGTGGTGACCACCGGCACATTGTGGACCAGCACCCCGGGGCTGGTGGGCGAGAGCGCCGGGCTGAGCGCCGGCCGGCTGCGGCCGGACGCGCCGGGCGAGGGGTAGGCCGGGGCGGCGCCGAGGCGGCCGCGTCCCAGTGAGCCGTCGGAGAGCAGGGTGGCGTTGCGGCGCAGCGACCCCGACAGCAGGCTGCGGCGCGCCTCCAGCAGCGGGGTGCTCGGCTGCAGCAGCGGCATCGCCTGGTCCACCGCCCGCAGCCGGGAGATCACCGCCTCCCGCCGCTCCTGCTGATAGGTCGTCAGCAGTTGTTCGGTGGCGCAGCCGTGCCAGACCAGGGCGAGCTTCCAGGCCAGGTTGTCGGCGTCGCGCAGCCCCTCGTCCAGGTTCTGCATGCCCAGCGAGCCGAGCAGGTGGGCTGCGTCGCCGGCCAGGAAGACCCGGCCGACCTGGAACCGGGTCGCCAGCCGCTGCTGGACCATGTGGTCCGCGGTGGAGACCAGCTCGTACGGCGGCACCGCGCCGTCGTTCCAGCCGGCCAGGGTCGCCCGCAGCTGTTCGACCAGCGCGTCCGGGGTGAGCGGCGGCTGCCGCACCGGCAGTCGCCAGTCCAGCCGCCAGACGCCGTCCGGCAGCGGGCGCGCGGTGACCTCGCGGCTGACTCCGCCGCGGCGGTCCGGCAGCTGCGGCGCGTCCCGGTGCAGCCGGGCCTCGCCGGGGAAGGGCAGGTCGACCCGGACCGTCGCCACGGTGTAGTGGTCGGCGGCCGCCCGGCCGGGAAAGCGCAGTCTGGCCTGCTTGCGCACGGTGGACCGGGGGCCGTCGCAGCCGACCAGGTGACTGCCGCGCCACCAGGTCCCGGCCGCGTGCACACTGACGCCGTCGGCGTCCTGCTCGATCTCGGTCACCGCGGAGTGGTGCACCAGCTCGATCAGCGGGGTCGCCGAGACCGCGTCGCGCAGCCCGCGCTGCAGCCGGTGCTGGGAGAGGTGCAGCACCTCGTCGCCGGGAAGCGGCAGGTGCAGCAGTTCGCGGTTGCGGCGCAGGGTCCGCCAGGAGGTCCAGGCGCGGCCGTCGGCGGCGACCCTGGCGTAGCCGACCCGGGTCAGGAAGTCGGTGGTGTCCGCCCGGAGCACGGTCGAGCGCGCGCTCTCGGGGGAGACCCCGGGGCCCTCGTCCAGCACCACGGTCGGCACCTGGTGCCGGGCCAGGGCGAGCGCCAGCGCGAGACCGACCGGACCGGCTCCGGCGATGATCACAGGGTCCACGGTCACCTGTCCGTGGACGTGAAGTCGGTATGGCCTGGGCCCGTCATGGTGTCACTGCAACAGATCGCCTGGTCCATCGTCAAGCAGCGCCGGGGGCGCGCCCGTTCGTGGCGCGCCCCGGCTCACGCCGTAGTGCGGCGAGGCCGCCGGCGCGGGCCCGCGCGGGGCGTTCGCCTCCATGGTCGGCGGCACCCTCGACGGGATCCGCCGGGGCGCGGGACCGGGCCCTGCGAGGGTGCGCCGACCGGCTGCCGGAGCCGCGCGCCGGGCCGGACCGGTCAGCGGTTCCGGCCGGGGCCGCCGGCCAGGAACGCGCGGGCCCGGGCCGTGCGCGGCATGGTGAAGAACTCCTCCGGCGGGGCCTGTTCGAGGATCCGGCCGCCGGACATGAACACCACCCGGTCCGCCAGCGAGCGGGCGAAGCCGAACTCCCCGAACTCCCCGGCGGCCAGCACCATGGCCACCCCGTCCGCGGCCAGCGCGCTCAGCACGCCTTGCACCTCCCCGGTCTCGGACGGGGCGAGGTCCAGCGTCGTCTCGTCGAAGACCATCAGCTCCGGCCCGGCCACCAGCGCCCTGGCGATGGCGACCCGGCGCTGCTGGCCGTCGGACAGCTCCCAGGGGAACAGCTCCGCCGCCTCGGCCAGGCCGACCCGGTCCAGCAGCGCCAGCGCACTGCGTTCCACCGCCGCGGCCGAGGACGCCACCAGCCCGTGCCGCAGCCGCATCCACCGCCCGATCCGGCCCGCCTTCACGTTCTCCAGCACGGTGAGGTGGGCGAGCAGCTGCGGGATGTGGTCCACCAGGCCGATCTCGGGCCGCAGCCGCGCGGCCCGGCGGCCGCGTTGCGGCAGCGGGGTGCCGGCCACGGTGACGGCGCCGGCGTCGATCCGCTCCAGGCCGTTGAGGGTGCGGCAGAGCGTGGTCTTGCCGGCGCCGGTCGGCCCGAGCACCGCGACCACCTCGCCGCGGGCCAGTTCCAGGTCGATCCCGTCCAGTGACTGCACCAGGCCGTGGCGCTTGCTCACCCCGCGCAGCGAGATGAGCGGCAGCTGCCCCGCGCCCCCCGGCGTCATCACCGCTCCCTCGCGTCGCAGGCCACCGGTGGATCCCGGCCGTCATCAATATCTCTGCTGACGACAATATGCCTGGTCCGGGCCGGTGATCGGATTTCTGAGCGGGATTTGAGGAACTCCTTGGGAGATTCATCGCAGCTCCATAACAGTCGGCCCGCCGGCCGGGGGAGGTCTTGACCGCGAGGACACAACCGGGATGGGGTGCATCCCAGGACCGGAATCGCTGCATCCCCAGGAGGAGACGACATGCGCCTGCTCCTTGTCGAGGACGACGACCATGTGGCGGCTGCCCTGGTGACCGTGCTCAGCAAGCACGGATTCGAGGTGCGCCACGCCCGCACCGGCAACGAGGCGCTGGACGCCCTGGTGCCCGACGGCCGCGGCCCGTACCGGGTGGTGCTGCTCGACCTGGGCCTTCCCGACCGGGACGGGTTCGAGGTCTGCGGCCAGATCCGGCGCCGCGGCGGCATCCCCGTGATCATGGTGACGGCCCGTACCGACATCAGTTCCCGCATCCACGGGCTGAACCTCGGGGCGGACGACTACGTGGTCAAGCCCTACGACATGGGCGAGCTGCTGGCGCGGATCCACGCCGTGGTCCGCCGCGGCGCTCCGCCGCAGCCGTCCGCCGGGGCGTCCGCGGCCGCTTCCGCCGACGATCCGGCCGACCAGCTGCGCCGGGCCTGCGGTCTGCGCCTGGACGCGGCCGCCCGCAAGGCGCTGGTGCACGACCGCGAGGTGGCGCTCACCCGCAAGGAGTACGAGCTGCTGGCCCTGCTGGCGCAGAACCCGGGCGTGGTGATCCGCCGCGAGCAGATCATCAGCGAGGTGTGGCGCAGCAGCTGGGAGGGCACCTCGCGCACCCTGGAGGTCCATATCGCCTCGCTGCGCCACAAGCTGGCCGTGCCGGCGCTGATCGAGACGGTCCGCGGCATCGGCTACCGGCTGGTCGTCCCCCCGGACGCGGCAGCTGGTTGATGCGCACCCGGCTGCTCGGCATCCTGCTGGCCCTGATGGCCTGCGTGCTGGTCGCGCTCGGCCTGCCGCTCGCCGTGAGCGAGGCCGCGGCTCAGCAGCAGCAGCTGCTGGTGGACCGGATCGACGACACGGCGCGGTTCGCCGCGCTCGCGCAGAACCCGCCCGAGCAGGCCGGTGCCCCGACCGCGAGCGCCGACGAGCAGGTCCACACCCTGGAGACGGAGGTCCGCCGCTACTACGAGGTGTACGGGATCCGCGCCGGGGTGTTCCAGATCAACGGCCGGCCGGTCACCGCCGACCCGGCCGACTGGACCGACGCCTCGCGGGGCGACTCGGCCGAGGCGTTCCGGGAGGCTCTCGACGGGCGACGCAGCCAGGATCCGTCCCAGTCCTGGCCCTGGCAGCAGAACCGCCGCCTGGTGGTCGCCTCGCCGGTGGTCTGGGACGGGGACGTGGTGGCGGTGGTCGTCATCGAGTCGCCGACCGGGGCGCTGGGGTCGCGGATCCTGCACGGCTGGCTGCTGCTGGCGGGCGGCGAGGCGGTGGCGGTGCTGGTCGCCGTGGCCGCCGCGGTGCTGCTCACCGGCTGGGTGCTGCGACCGGTCCAGGACCTGGACAAGGTGACCCACGACATCGCCACCGGCCGGCTCGCGTCCCGGGTCGCCCCGGCCGGCGGGCCACCCGAACTGCGACGACTGGCGCGCGCGTTCAACGAGATGGCGGACCATGTCGAGCAGGTGCTCGACCAGCAGCGGGCCTTCGTCGCGGATGCCTCGCACCAGCTCCGCAATCCGCTGGCGGCGTTGATGCTCCGGGTCGAGGCGATGGGCATGGAGCTGCCCGAGGGCCATGAGGCGGAGATGACCGGCGTCAGGGTCGAGGGCCACCGGCTCGCCCGGGTGCTGGACGACCTGCTGGGCCTGGCCGTGGCCGAGCACGCCGGGCAGGGAGCCGAGCGCACCGACCTGGCGCGGCTGACCGCCGACCGGGTCCAGGCCTGGGCCCCGCTGGCCCGCGAGCGCGGCGTCGTGCTGGTGGGCCGGCTGCCGAAGGAACCGGTACTGGGGATGGCCGATCCGGTGGGCTTCGGCAGCGCGCTGGACGCGGTGGTGGACAACGCCCTGAAGTTCACCCCGCGCGGCGACCGGGTCACGGTCACCGTGACGGCCGACGCGGAACGTGCGGCCGTGGTGGTGACCGACGCGGGTCCGGGACTGACCGAGGAGGAGCTGGACCGGGTCGGCGACCGCTTCTGGCGCAGCCCGCGGCACCAGAACGTCGACGGCTCCGGCCTCGGCCTGGCCATCGCCCGCACCCTCCTCACGGCGTCCGGCGGCGCGCTGGAGTTCACCCCCAACGAGCCGACCGGGCTGGCGGTGACGCTGGCCGTTCCGGCGGTCCAGCCCGGGTGACCCGCGCCGGCGAGGGGGTCGGGCAGGGGGTGGGGGGAGGGGTCGGGGAGCCGCGCGGGCGGTGGTCCCGGATCGTCGGCGCGGGTGGTCCGGGTCGCGGGCGCGGTGTATCCGGCGGGACTCCTTGACCGCGCCAGTAACCACTGACACATTGACCGATGGGAATGTGCAGCGCCGCCGCACCGGAGGGAGCCCGATGATCCCGGGAGCCACTGAGCACCAGGTCATCACGCCGGACGGGGTGCGCCTCGCAGTCGTCGAAGCCGGTGATCCGACCCGCCCCACGCTGCTCTTCCTGCACGGCTACCCCGACTGCCGAGAGGTCTGGGAGCCGGTGATGTCCCGGCTCTGCTCCCGCTACCACGTCGTCGCCTACGACGTCCGGGGTGCCGGCCGCTCCACCGCTCCGGCGCCGACCGCCGACAGCTACCGGCTGGAGCGGCTGGAGGACGACTTCCTCGCGGTCCTCGACGCCCTCGCCCCCTACGGTCCGGTGCACCTGGTCGGCCATGACTGGGGGTCGGTGCAGAGCTGGGAGTTCGTCACCTCGCCCCGGCTGCAGGGCGGACTGGCCTCGTTCACCAGCATCTCCGGACCCTGCCTGGACCACTTCGGACTCTGGCTCCGCGAGCGGCTGCACCGGCCGACCGCCCGGCGGCTGATGCAGGCCGCGGGGCAGGGGGCACGCTCCTGGTACGCCCTGTCGTTCCAGCTGCCGCGCGTCCCCGAGGCACTGTGGCGCGGACCGCTGGGCCGGCACTGGCCGGCGGTCCGCCGGGCGATGGAGCGGCTGCCGCTCGCCGACGACCGCCCGTCCGACACCCTGTCCGAGGACGCCGCGAACGGCACCTGGCTCTACCGCGCCAATATGCGCGAGCGGCTGCGCCACCCCCGGACCGACCGGGTGGCGACGGTCCCGGTACAACTGGTGGTCCCGCTCAGGGACCCCTATCTCTCCCGGCACCTCTACGACGACCTGGACCGCTGGGCCCCGGTGCTGCGCCGCCGCACCGTGGACGCCGGGCACTGGCTGCCGCTGACCCGGTCGGACCAGCTGGCGGAGTGGATCAGCACCTTCGTGGACGCCGTACGGGACGGCAGCGTGCCCTCGGTACGCCCCGGGGCGGCGTCCCGGGGCGGCGCGGCCTCCGACCGTGCGGGTGCGCCCGGCGACGGTCAGGAGGCGGGCCGGACCGGCGGCGGGTCGGCGCCCGACCAACCGATACGCTCAGTTCCGCGCTGACATACGCGGCTTCGGGCGAACCGGGGCCCGAGGAGTGGAGGACCGCAACGTGACGACGGTGCCGCAGCAGCGCGGTCCGCGCCTGCAGGGCTCGGGCCCGGCCGGACCGGTCGAGTACCGCATCGACGACCTGGCCCGCGCCGCCGACACCACCGTCCGCAACGTCCGGGCGTACCAGGACCGCGGACTGCTGCCGCCGGCCGACCGTCGCGGTCGCGCCAACGTCTACGAGCAGGCCCATCTGGAGCGGCTCCGGCTGATCGCCCAGCTCCTGGACCGGGGCCACACCCTGGCCGGGATCAAGGAGCTGCTCGACGCCTGGGAGAGCGGACGTGGCCTCGGCGGCGTGCTGGGTCTGGTCGCCGAGGTCACCGGGCCCTGGACGGACGAGACGCCGACCCGGCTCACCCGCGCCGAACTGGTCGCGGCCTTCCACGGGGTGGAGGACCGGGAGTCCATCGCCCACGCGCTCCGCCTCGGCGTGCTCCGGCCGGACCGGCCGTCGGACCCGGCCCGCGTCGGAGCCGGAGGGGACGCCGGAGTCGGGGTGGACGCCGGGGACGCGGTGGACGCCGTCGATGGCGTCGATGGCGAGGCGTTCGTGGTCCCCAGCCCCGCCCTGCTCGGCGTCGCCGTCGAACTGCACGCCCTCGGCGTCCCGTTGCCGGCGATCATCGCCCACCTGGAGGAGGTGCGCGGGGCCACCGGCGGCATGGCCCGCCGCTTCGTGGAGTTCAGCGCCGTCCATGTCTTCGCCCGCTACGCGGGACACCATCTCAGCGACGCCGAGGCCGGCGAGGCGGTCGGCACCGTGCGCCGGCTGCGGCCGCTGGCGCAGGCCGTGGTCGACGCCGAACTGGGGCGCGCGATGCGGCTGGAGGCGACCCGGCTGCTGCGCGCGGCGGTCGAGCTGTCCGGCGACGGGCCGCTGCGCGACCTGCTGCAGAGCGAGCTGACCGCCAGTGAGGCCCTGGCCGACCACGTCGGCTGCGATCAGGGCTTCACCGAGACGTAGTAGCGGCGGGCCCCCTCGGCCAGCGGCAGCGGGTCGGTGTAGATCGCCGACCGGATGTCCACCAGCTGCGCCGAGTGGACGTAGGCGCCGATCTCGTCCCGGCTCGCGATGACCGACTCGGTCACCCGCTGCACCAGCCCCATCGACACGTCGTCCCGGGTCACCATCAGATTGGCGACCGCGATCGTCGACACGGCCTCGTCCTTGTCGGTCTGCGGGTAGGCGCTGACCGGAATCGTCGAGGTGCGGTAGATCTGGGTGTTGCGCGCCCCCGGGTCCTCCTTCGCGGCCAGGTCGTCCAGCGGCGTGGCCAGCCCGCCCAGCGGCACCAGCCGCACGTGGGCCTTCGCGGTCAGGGCGGTGATGGCCTGGGTGGGGAGTCCTCCGGACCAGAAGAACGCGTCGATCTTTCCCTCGCGGAGCTGCTGCGGCGCCTCGTCGATCCCCACCGGCACCTCGGTCAGCTGGTGCCCCTCCGGGTCGATGCCGGACACCCGCAGCACCCGGTCCGCTATCAGCGCCACCCCCGAGTTGGGCTGGCCGGTTCCGACCCGCTTGCCGCGCAGGTCGGCCACGGTGCGGATGGAGGAGTCCGAGGGCACCACCAGCTGCACGTAGTCGTCGTACAGCCGCCCCAGGGCACGCAGGTCCTCGCCGTCCGGCCCGTTGTAGTGGGCCACCGCGTCCGCCGTGGCGATCCCGAAGGTGTCCTGCCCCGTGGCCACGCGGCGCAGGTTGTCCGGACCGCCCTCGCTCGCGTCCAGCCGCAGCACCACTCCTGGCAGGTCGTGGTCCACCCGCGGCTTGAACAGCGTGCCGTAGAGGGCGTAGACACCGCCTGCCGATCCGGTCGCCAGGCCGTAGCTCCCGGTGGGGTAGTCCACTCCTCCCGGAGTGTTCAGCCACCAGCCGACCCCGCCCATGGCGAGCGTCACCAGCACGGCCAGCACCTGGACGGCACGCATCCGCAGCACCCGGGGCAGCTCCCCGGCGAGGCAGGCCAGTGATTCACGCATGCGCGCGATCCTGCCAAACATGTCGCCGCCGCGACAGTGCCGTGAGGACCCGGACTGCGGAGAACCGGCCGGTGGCGCGGGCGGCCGGTCCGGGCCGTGAAGCCGTGGCGGCGCAGCGCTTACCCTTGGGGGCGTGACTGAGACCGCCACCGCCGCCGACCCGACCGCCGTACCCGTTCACCGGACGTTCGAGGTGCGCACCCACGGGTGCCAGATGAACGTGCACGACTCCGAGCGGCTGTCCGGGCTGCTGGAGGAGGCCGGGTACAGCCGGGCCGAGTCGGGCGCGACCGCCGACGTGGTGGTGTTCAACACCTGCGCGGTGCGCGAGAACGCGGACAACCGCCTCTACGGCAACCTCGGTCAGCTCGCGTCGGTCAAGGCGGTGCGGCCCGGGATGCAGATCGCGGTCGGCGGCTGCCTGGCGCAGAAGGACCGCGAGACCATCGTGAAGAAGGCCCCCTGGGTCGACGTGGTCTTCGGCACCCACAACATCGGGCACCTCCCCGCGCTGCTGGAACGCGCCCGGGTCCAGGAGGAGGCCCAGGTCGAGATCCTGGAGTCGCTGGAGGTCTTCCCGTCCACGCTGCCGACCCGCCGCGAGTCCGCCTACGCCGCCTGGGTCTCGATCTCCGTGGGCTGCAACAACACCTGTACCTTCTGCATCGTGCCGGCCCTGCGCGGCAAGGAGAAGGACCGGCGCACCGGTGACATCCTCGCCGAGATCGAGGCGCTGGTCGCGGAGGGCGTGGTCGAGGTCACCCTGCTCGGCCAGAACGTCAACGCCTACGGCCAGGACATCGGCGACCGCCAGGCGTTCAGCAAGCTGCTGCGCGCCTGCGGGTCCATCGAGGGCCTGGAGCGGGTCCGGTTCACCTCGCCGCACCCCAAGGACTTCACCGACGACGTGATCGCCGCCATGGCGGAGACCCCCAACGTGATGCACCAGCTGCACATGCCGCTGCAGTCCGGCTCCGACCAGGTGCTGCGCGCCATGAAGCGGTCCTACCGCCAGGAGCGCTACCTCGGCATCATCGAGCGGGTCCGCGCGGCGATGCCGGACGCGGCCATCTCCACCGACATCATCGTGGGCTTCCCCGGTGAGACCGAGGAGGACTTCGAGCAGACCATGCACGTGGTCCGCGAGGCCCGTTTCGCCCAGGCGTTCACCTTCCAGTACTCCAAGCGCCCCGGTACGCCGGCGGCGGACATGGAGGGGCAGATCCCCAAGGCGGTGGTCCAGGAGCGGTACATGCGCCTGGTCGCCCTGCAGGAGGAGATCTCCTGGGAGGAGAACAAGAAGCAGGTCGGGCGGACCGTCGAGGTCCTGGTCGCGGAGGGCGAGGGCCGCAAGGACCAGCACACCGACCGCCTGTCCGGGCGGGCCCCGGACAGCAGGCTCGTGCACTTCACCCGCCCGTCCGACGGCGTCCGGCCCGGTGACGTCGTGACAGTGGAGATCACCTACGCCGCGCCGCACCACCTGCTGGCGGAGGGCGCGCCGCTGGCGGTACGCCGGACCGCCGCGGGCGACGCCTGGGAGCGCCGGCAGAACGCGCCCGCCGCCAGGCCGGCCGGGGTGCTGCTCGGGTTGCCCGGCATCGGCGTCCCCGCGCCGCTCCCGGTGTCCGACGCACCGAGCTGCCGGTAGTGATCGCCGGGTAGGGTCGGAACCATGCTGGTCGCCGCTGCCGTCTGCCCCTGCCCGCCCCTGCTGCTGCCCGAGCTGGCCGCCGGAGCCGCCGCCGAACTGGACGGTCTGCGCGCCGCCTGCGACACCGCGATCGGCGCGGTGCTCGCGGCGGAGCCCGACCTGGTCTGGGTGGTCGGCCCGGCCGCCGAGCACGGTGTCTTCGAGGAGGGCGGGGTCGGCTCGTTCCAGCCCTACGGCGTCGGGCGCGCCGTGACGCTCGGCCCCGGGCGGTCGTCCGAGCCGCTGCCGTCCTCGCTCGCGGTCGGCGCCTGGCTGCTGGAGCGCAGCGGATGGCGCGGTGACGCCCGTGGGCTCGGGGTGCCCGACTACCTGGAGGCCGAACTGTGCGCGGCCAACGGCGTCCGGCTGGCGGGCTCGGCCACCCGGGTGGGGCTGCTGGTGCTGGGGGAGGGCAGCGCCCGGCGTTCGCTCAAGGCCCCCGGCTACCTGGACGAACGGTCCGAGGCGTTCGACGAGACGGTCGCCAGGGGCCTGGCCGGCGCCGACGCCGGCGGCGAGCTGTCCGCCCTCGACGACCACCTGGCGTTCGAGCTGATGGCCTCGGGGCGGGCCCCGTGGCAGGTGCTCACGGCCGCGGCCGCCGGGCTCGGCCTTTCGGCGAAGCTGCTGTACGCGGACGCGCCGTACGGCGTGGGCTACTTCGTCGCCGCCTGGAGCTGACCGGGCCACGCCGGCCCTGGAGACCGTCGGTTCAGGAGGCCGCCGGGGTCTCCGGTGGCTGCTCGACCGTCTCGCCGGCGGTGGGGTGCTTGTCGCCCCCGACGTGCTCCAGCGCCTCCTTGGCCTTGTCGCGACCCGTGTTGATCTTGTCGCTGTACTTGCCCTTGGTGGCCTTGTCCGCCAACTCGCCGACCTTGTCGAGTCCGCTGTCGATGGCTGCGCTGTGCTTCCCGGCGAAATCGGTGGCCTTCTCCTTGGCGTGGTCGAGTGCGCCCTTGAGACTGTCCGAGACGCTCATGGCGGCTCCTTTCAGCGGACATATCGCCCATAGATGACTACAGGGTACGAGCTGCCCCCGCGCCGCGTCCGGGCTGTGCGCCGAACGAGCGGGCGGCGTCGGCTGGTCGGGCAGCGCCCCGGGTTTGGGAGAATGCGGACGTGAACACCTCAGCTGCCGGCCCCGCTCCCGGCCCCGTCCCCGCCGCGACCCGTGTGGTCGCCGTCGTCGGCGCCACCGCCGCCGGCAAGTCCGATCTCGGCGTGGCCCTGGCCCAGGAACTCGGCGGCGAGGTGGTCAACACCGACTCCATGCAGCTCTACCGGGGCATGGACATCGGTACCGCGAAGCTGACCATGACGGAGCGGCAGGGCGTGCCGCACCATCTGCTGGACGTCTGGGACGTCACCGTGGCCGCCAGCGTCGCCGAGTACCAGCGGATGGCGCGCGCGACCATCGACGCGCTGCTGGCGCAGGGCCGTACGCCGGTGCTGGTCGGCGGCTCGGGGCTGTACGTCCGGGCGGCGATCGACGAGCTCGACTTCCCCGGCACGGATCCGCTGGTGCGGGCCCGGCTGGAGGCCGAGCTGGAAGCCGGCGGCCCGGGGCTGCTGCATGCCCGGCTCGCCGAGCTCGACCCGCCGGCCGCGACGGCGATCCTGCCCAGCAACGGGCGCCGGATCGTCCGGGCACTGGAGGTGGTGGAGATCACCGGCAAGCCCTTCACCGCCAATCTGCCGGGCCATGAGTCGGTCTACGACGCCGTGCAGATCGGGGTGCGGGTGCCCCGACCGGAGCTGGACCGGCGGATCACCGTGCGGGTCGACCGGATGTGGGAGGCGGGGCTGGTGGCCGAGGTCGAGGCGCTGGCCGCCGTGGGCCTGCGCGAGGGCAGGACCGCCTCCCGGGCGCTCGGCTACCAGCAGGCGCTGGCGCAGCTCGCCGGCGAGTGCGGGGAAGGGGAGGCGCGCGAGGAAACGGTGCGCGCCACCAAGCGCTTCGCGCGCCGCCAGGAGTCCTGGTTCCGCCGTGACCCCCGGGTGCACTGGCTCGGCGGTGAGGAGGGGGACAGCCCGCAGGCCCTGGTGCGCACCGCGTTGGAGCTGATCCGGGGGCACTGACGCGGATGATCGACGGGCTCCCGTCCGGAACGGCGTCGGGCGTCGGGCCGGCACCACGGGGGCGTGCGCTTCGCGCGCCCCCCACCGGTCACGCACCGCTCGTCCACAGAAGCCCCATGCGCCACCCGCGCACGGTAGGTGGGCGGTTACGGGCTGATCACGTGATGGCCACGGATCACCGATCCGGGCCTTGAGAGCGTGGTGAGGTGAGGCGTACGTGCCATCATCAAGCTCAGAGAGAGCCATCGCGCCGAAGCAGTTCCGCAACGGCACTTACTGCCAGGGAGGCCGCGTGTCGATGGATACCGGCCCCGAGACCCATCGGCTGCCCGAGGAGTCGTTCGGCTCCGCCGGGTGGGGCTCGGACGCGTTCTCACTCCCGGAACTGACACCGCTTCCGCCGGCCGAGCCGGCCGACGAGGGCCGCTTCATGGAGCGCGAACTGCGCCCGGAGCGGCGGCTGAGACTGTGGCAGCTCGTGCCCATCGTCGGGCTCGCCGTTCTCGGTTCGCTGATGTTCGCCTTCCCGCTGGCCTTCGAGTCCGGGGGGCCGCTGGTCGGGATGCTCGGACTGCTGCTGACCGCCGCCTCCGCCGGCTGGGGCGCGATGGCCGCGCGCCGGGCCGGTTACGCCTGGCCGGGGCTGCCCCGGCAGGGATCGGGCCGCCGGGCCGGCTGGCGGGCCCTGCTGGTCTACACCGCGCTGGCCCTGTCGCTGCTGGCCCTCGGGCTGTGGCGGGTCTCCGGTATCAGCGGCTGACACGAGCTGTCAGGTCCTGCCCCGCCCGCTCTACGATGGAGCGGTGAACGAGATCATCAGGGACGGGCGTCTTCTCAAGGGTTTGGTCTTTCTCAAGGGGCATGGCACCGAGAACGACTTCGTGATCGTTCCGGACCCGGACGGCTCGGTGGATCTGCCGCCGGCGCTGGTCGCCCGGCTGTGCGACCGCCGTGCCGGAGTCGGCGGCGACGGGCTGCTGCGCGTGGTGCGCTCGGCCGCGCACCCCGAGGCCGCGTCGATGGCCGCCGAGGCCGAGTGGTTCATGGACTACCGCAACTCCGACGGCAGCGTCGCCGAGATGTGCGGCAACGGGGTCCGGGTGTTCGCGCGGTACCTGGTGCTGGCCGGGCTCGCCGAGCCGGGGGAGCTGGCGATCGCCTCCCGCGCCGGTGTGCGGCAGACCTACGTCGCGCCGGACGGGCCCGAGGGGCCGGGCGCGGTGACGGTGCGGATGGGACGGGCGGTCCTGCCCGGTACCGAGGGCGTCACGGTCACGGTGGGGGAGCGCAGCTGGCCCGCCGTCAACGTCAACATGGGCAACCCGCACGCGGTGGCCTTCGTCGACGACCTGGACCAGGCCGGCGACCTGCTGACGGCGCCGTCGGTGACCCCGGCGCAGGCCTACCCGACCGGCGTGAACGTGGAGTTCGTGGTGGACCGGGGGCCCCGGCACGTGGCGCTGCGGGTGCACGAGCGCGGCTCGGGGGAGACCCGTTCCTGCGGCACCGGCGCCTGCGCGGTGATGGTCGCCGCCGCTCGCAGGGACGGCACCGATCCGGCGGTGACCGGGCAGCCGGTGACCTACACGGTCGACGTGCTCGGCGGACGGCTGCTGATCACCGAGCGGGTGGACGGCGAGATCGAGATGACCGGACCCGCCGTCGTCCTCGCCGAGGGAGAGCTGGACGAGGCCTGGCTGGCCGGCTGACGGCACGTCGGGGCAGTGGTTGGGGAGGTGGCTGGGAGCGGGCTTCGGGGCAACCTAGAAGTCTTACCGGAATCGGGCCAGTTCAAATCCCCCAAACGAGTGATCACAATGACATAGGGAACATGCGGCGTCGCCGAGCGTGTTGCACTGGCTAGCATGGACCATCGGGGTGCCGAGCCACTCCGGTGATCGCTGCCGGAGGTGCGCATGAACGTCGATGCCAGTGGTCTTCCCGTCGTCCCGGCCGTCGTCCCGGCCGCAGCGCCGCTCAGCGGCCGTCTTTCGCTGCCGGCGTCCGGCCGGCAGGGCACTCAGAAGCGTGCCCGGGGCAGGTCCGGACTGGGCCGGGCCGGGTTCGCCGCCCTGCTGGCGGGCAGCCGCCCGCAGTTCGCCGACGCCCTGGAACCGGTGGTCCGCGCCCACCGCGCGCACCATCCCAGGGCCGACCTGCTGCCGCTGGACCGCGCCTACCAGGTCGCCGAGGCGAGCCACCGCGGCCAGACCCGCAAGAGCGGTGAGCCGTACATCACCCACCCGCTCGCCGTCACCATGATCCTCGCCCAGCTCGGTGCCGAGACCACCACCCTGGTCGCCGCGCTGCTCCACGACACGGTCGAGGACACCGCGGTGACGCTGGATCAGGTGCGCGAGGGCTTCGGCGACGAGGTGGCCTATCTGGTGGACGGGGTGACCAAGCTGGAGAAGGTCGACTTCGGCGCCGCCGCCGAGGCGGAAACGTTCCGCAAGATGCTGCTGGCCACCGGCGAGGACGTCCGGGTCATGGTGATCAAGCTCGCCGACCGGCTGCACAACATGCGGACCATCCGGCACATGAAGCCGGCCAGCCAGGCGCGGATCGCCAAGGTCACCCGGGACGTGCTGATCCCGCTGGCGGAGCGGCTCGGGATCCAGGTGGTCAAGACCGAGCTGGAGGACATCGTCTTCGCCACCCTCCACCCGGACGAGTACGCGGCGACCCGCGCCCTGATCGGCGCACGGGAGACGGCCCAGCAGCAGGGCGGTGATCCGCTGGCCGAGTTCGCCGGGGCGCTGCGGCGGCAGCTGCGCGAGGCCAGGATCGCGGCCGAGGTGACGGTCCGGCCCCGGCACTGCGTCTCGGTGCACCGGGCCCGGCTCCGCCGGGGTGAGCTGCGGGCCTGCGACTTCGGCCGGCTGCTGGTGGTGGTCGAGGAGAACGCCGACTGTTACGCGGTCCTCGGCGAACTGCACACCTGCTGGTCGCCGCTGCCGGGCGAGTTCAAGGACTTCGTCGCCGCGCCGAAGTTCAACCTGTACCAGTCACTGCACACCGCCGTCAGCACCGAGCAGAACGACCTGGTCGAGGTCCTGGTGCGGACCGGGGAGATGCACAGGGTGGCCGAGTTCGGCGTGGTCGCCCTGGGCGGCCGGGGAGTGCGCGAGGGCGAGGAGCCCGGCGAGCGCGACGAGCTGGACCGCACCGACCCGGCCCGCCCCGGCTGGCTCTCCCGGCTGCTGGACTGGGAGCGGGACACCCCGGACGCGGACACCTTCTGGTCCGCGCTGACCGCCGACCTCTCCGGCGACGGCGAGCTCACCGTGGTCACCGAGGGCGGCCGGACGCTGCAGCTGCCGGCCGGCTCCAGCTGCGTGGACGTGGCCTACGCGCTCGGCGAGGACGTCGGCCACCGATGTATCGGCGTCCGGCTCGGCGGGCGGCTCGCCGCGTTGTCCACGCAGCTCCACGACGGCGACGTGGTCGACGTGCTCACCGACCCGGACGGGCCCGGCGGCCCCTCACCCGAATGGCTCAGCCACGCCCGCAGCGCGGCGGCCAGGATCGCCATCGAACGCTGGCTGGCCGACCACCCGGAGGCCGCGGCGGCGGACGGCGCCGACGCGGCGCCGCAGGCCAAACCGCTGCCGCAGGCCAAGTCGCTGGCCCAGTCCAGAGCGCTCCCGCAGGCCGGGCCGCCCGCGCCGGCCGGCACCCGCCCCGGGGTCGGCGGACACATCGCCACCGCGCGCGGGGCGGCCGTGGTGGTCCGCGAGCTGCCGCACGCCTCGGTACGGCTGGCCCGCTGCTGCACCCCGGTCCCGCCGGACCCGCTGCTCGGCTTCGCGGTCCGGGGCGGCGGCCTGGTCGCGGTGCACCGCAGGGACTGCCCGACCGGCGGCGGGATGACCCGGGGCGGGCGGGCGCCGGTCGAGGTGGCCTGGGCCAAGGACGTCCAGCCGCTGGGCTACCTGGTCACCGTCCGGGCCGACGCGCTCAGCCGGCCCAGGCTGCTGGCGGATCTCACCGCGGCGATGTCCGCGATGGGCGTCGACATCGTCTCCGCCTCGGTGGACCCGCCGCAGGAGCTCCGGGTCCGGCACAGCTACACCGTGGAACTGCCCGAGCCCGGCGTCCTGCCCGAGCTGATGCGGGCCATGCTGCGGGTGGCCGGCGTCTACGACGTGTACCGGGCCGGCCCGCAGAACACGGGACAGGAAAGTCACGGCGCCGACGGGTACCGCCCCGACGGGCCGGGCAGAGGAAAAGGGGAGGACTGCTCCGTGGCGCCCGTGCGACCATCGACCTCGGGACGGCGCGGACCGGGAATCACCGGACGGCCTGCGGCGTTCTCCCTGCAGGGGACGGAACCCTCGTCCTCCGACAGTGCATGATCCAGGTATCACGGCCCTAAGGATGCAATGACCTCCACGTACGACACCCGCGACGCTTCCCGCACTGCGAACAAGCGGGCGGAAGCACTGATGGACGAGGACCTCGCGGGCAGTCTCGGCGAGGGCATGGGCGGGGGCTACCTCGACAACGACTACGACGGCGACCAGTACGACCGCAGTGACCGTGCGGCCCTGCGCCGCGTCTCCGGGCTCTCCACCGAGCTGGAGGACGTCACCGAGGTCGAGTACCGGCAGCTCCGGCTGGAGCGGGTGGTACTGGTCGGCGTCTGGACCGACGGGACGGTCGAGGAGGCGGAGAACTCCCTGGCCGAGCTCGCCGCCCTGGCCGAGACGGCGGGCTCCGAGGTGCTCGACGGTCTGATCCAGCGCCGCGACCGGCCCGACCCGGCCACCTACATCGGCTCCGGCAAGGCCAGGGAACTGCGCGACATCGTGCTGGCCACCGGCGCCGACACGGTGGTCTGCGACGGCGAGCTGAGCCCCGGGCAGCTGATCCACCTGGAGGACGTGGTCAAGGTCAAGGTTGTCGACCGCACCGCGCTGATCCTGGACATCTTCGCCCAGCACGCCAAGTCCCGTGAGGGCAAGGCACAGGTCTCGCTGGCGCAGATGCAGTACATGCTGCCGCGCCTGCGTGGCTGGGGTCAGTCGCTGTCCCGGCAGATGGGTGGCGGTGGCGCCGGCTCCTCGGGCGGCGGGATGGCCACCCGCGGTCCCGGTGAGACCAAGATCGAGACCGACCGCCGGCGGATCCGCGAGAAGATGGCGAAGCTCCGCCGGGAGATCGCGGACATGAAGAAGGGCCGGGACACCAAGCGCCAGGAGCGGCGCCGCAACCAGGTGCCCTCGGTCGCCATCGCCGGCTACACCAACGCCGGCAAGTCCTCGCTGCTCAATCGGCTCACCGGGGCCGGGGTGCTGGTGGAGAACGCCCTGTTCGCCACCCTGGACCCGACGGTCCGGCGCGCGGAGACCCCCGGCGGCCGGGTCTACACCCTGGCCGACACCGTGGGCTTCGTCCGCCACCTGCCGCACCACCTGGTCGAGGCCTTTCGCTCGACCATGGAGGAGGTCGCCGACGCCGACCTGATCCTGCACGTGGTCGACGGCTCGCACCCCGAGCCGGAGGCCCAGCTCGCCGCCGTCCGCGAGGTGATCGTGGAGGTCGACGCGCAGCGGGTGCCGGAGATCGTGGTGATCAACAAGGCCGACGCGGCGGACCCGGACGTGCTGCAGCGGCTGCTCCGCCGCGAGCCGCACGCCATCGTGGTGTCCGCCCGCAGCGGTCAGGGCATGGACGAACTGCTGCGGCTCATCGAGGAGCAGCTGCCCCGGCCCTCGGTCGAGGTGTCGGCGGTGGTCCCGTACACCCGTGGCGACCTGGTCTCCCGGGTGCACCAGGACGGCGAGGTGCTGTCCGAGGAGCACACCGGCGAGGGCACTGTACTGGTGGCACGGGTGCTGCCCGATCTGGCGGCCGAGCTGGCCCGCTTCGCCCAGGCGCCGCTGGTCGCGCAGTTCGGCTGACCCCGGGTCGCGGACGGAAGGCCGGGTGGGACGGCCGGGCAGGAACGGCAGGACAGAAAGCAGCACGGCGGCCGGCGGCCGCCGTGCTGCTTTTGTGCTGCCGACTTTTTTGGGCTCGCGAAGCGTGATTGCCGCGCCTCTGGATCGTTAGTCGGACCGAAGGGGCGTCACCCGAGGGGGTGTGCCGCCCGGTGGCCGGCACCGTCCGTTCAGGTGGTTCCCGGCGCCGAGGGCCTGCCCCGCTCAGCCAGGAGGAACCGTCGCCGTGCCGCTGACCGAGACAGCCCCCGTCCCAGTCGCCGAGCCGCAGGCCATCCTCGGCCGCCAGGCCGCCCGCGAATCCGCCGCCCGGACCTACGCCCGGTCGCTGCCGATCGTGCCGGTCCGGGCCCGGGGGATGACGGTCGAGGGGGCGGACGGCAGACGCTACCTGGACTGCCTGTCCGGTGCGGGGACGCTGGCCCTGGGCCACAACCACCCGGTGGTGCTCCAGGCGATCCGTCAGGTCCTGGACTCCGGGGCCCCGTTGCACGTGCTGGACCTGGCCACACCGGTGAAGGACGAGTTCACCACCGAACTGCTCGGCTCGCTTCCCGAGGAGTTCGCCCGCGACGCCCGGATCCAGTTCTGCGGTCCGGCCGGCACCGACGCGGTCGAGGCGGCCCTGAAGCTGGTGCGCACCGCCACCGGCCGCTCCGGGCTGCTCGCCTTCACCGGCGCCTACCACGGCATGACCGCGGGGGCGCTGGCCGCCGGGGGCGACGTCGCAGTACGGAAGGGACTGGCCGCGAGCGTCCAGCAGCCGGTCCGGCTGCCCTTCCCGTACGACTACCGCTGCCCGTTCGGGGTCGGCGGCCGGGAGGGTGCGCGACTGTCCACGCGGTGGACGACGTCGCTGCTGGACGACCCCAAGGGCGGGGTGGAGCCGCCTGCCGGAATGATCGTCGAGGTGGTGCAGGGGGAGGGCGGGGTGATCCCGGCCCCGGACGACTGGCTGCGGGAGATGCGGGCCGTCACCGCCGCGCGCGGCATCCCGCTGATCGTGGACGAGGTGCAGACCGGGGTCGGCCGGACCGGGGCGTTCTGGGCGATCGAGCACTCCGGGGTGCTCCCGGACGTGCTGGTGGTCTCCAAGGCCGTGGGCGGCAGCCTGCCGCTGGCCGCCATCGTCTACCGGGGCGAGCTGGACGTCTGGGCCCCCGGCGCGCATGCCGGGACCTTCCGGGGCAATCAGCTCGCCATGGCCGCCGGGACCGCGACGCTGCGCTTCGTACGGTCGGAGCGGCTGGCCGAGCGGGCGGCCGAGTCGGGCGCCCGCATGCAGGCCAGGCTGCGTGCGCTGAGCTCTCTGCTGCCGGCCATCGGCGACGTCCGCGGCCGGGGGCTGATGCTGGGCGTCGAACTCGTCGACCCGGAGGCCGAGCCGGACCCGCTCGGCGCCCGCCCGGCCGCCCCGGCGCTCGCCGCCGCCGTACGGGAGGAGGCGCTGCGCCGTGGCCTGATCGTCGAGCTCGGCGGACGTCACGCCGGGGTGGTGCGGCTGCTGCCACCACTGACCATGACCGACGAACAGGCGGAGGCGGTCCTGGAACGGCTCGCCGAGGCCGTCCAGGCCGCCACGGCCGCCGTGCGGTCGGGTGCCGTGCAGTGTGCTGGTGCGCCGTCCGACGGGATGCGGTCCGATGGGATGCGGTCCGGTGCGCCTCAGGGTGGTGCGGCTCAGCGCGGCGCGCCTCAGGCCGGCGCCGTCCGGAACGTCCCCTCCGGGCGGGCGGGGGAGCAGCGATGACCGCCGCCGGGTCGACGCCCCCGCCGCCCGGGTCCGGAGCGATTCCGCCGCTGGCCGGCGGGCTCGCCGGGCCGACCGCGATCGAGCCGCTGCTCGGCACCGTGCTGGCCGCGCTGCGGGCCGGAGCCGCGCGCCGCGACGGGCCGCTGCCCAGGGGCGGGCCGGAGCAGGTGGCGGCGGAGCTGGCCGGGCTGCTCGACCCCGGCCGGCTGCTGCCGGACCGGGGCGACCCCGACGCGTTGCGCCTGCTCACCGAGGCGCTCGCGGCGACCGCGGCCGACCCCGCGGACCCCGCCTGTGCGGCGCATCTGCACGTGCCCCCGCTCGCCGTGGCCGCCGCCGCGGATCTGGCCGTCTCCATGCTCAACCCGTCGCTGGACTCCTGGGATCAGGCGCCCGGTGGCTCCGCCCTGGAACCCGCCGTGCTGCGCACCCTCGCCGAACTGGTCGGACTGCCCGAACCCGGTTCCACGGGAGGGGTGTTCACCACCGGCGGAACCGAGTCCAACCTGATGGCGCTGTTGCTGGCGCGGGACGCCGCACCGCCCGAGGAGTTCGCGGCAGGGCGGCTCACCGTGCACTGCTCCAGCGCCGCGCACTTCTCGGTCGCCCGTGCCGCGGCGATCCTCGGGCTCGGCCCGGACGCCGTCGTCCCGGTGGACACCCTCCCGGACGGACGACTCGACCCGCGTCTGCTGGACTGGGGCCTCGCCGACACCCGCGGCGCCGGGCGGACCCCGGTCTGTGTCGTTGCCACCGCCGGGACCACCGACCTCGGCGTGATCGACCCGCTGCCGGCCATGGCCATCGTCGCGCACCGGCACGGCGTGCGGCTGCACGTGGACGCCGCCTACGGCGGCGGGGCGCTGTTCTCGCGGCGGCTGGCCCCGCTGCTGGACGGCATCGGCAAGGCCGACACGGTCAGCCTGGACCTGCACAAACTGGGCTGGCAGCCGGTCGCCGCCGGGGTGCTGCTGACCCGAACCGCCGCGCTGCTCGACCCGCTGGAGCAGCGGGTCGCCTATCTCAACCCGCAGGACGACGAGGACGCCGGGTACACCTCGCTGCTCGGCCGCTCGCTGCGGACCACCCGCAGGACCGACGCCTTCAAGGTCGCGGTCACCCTGCGCGCCGTCGGCCGGGACGGCCTGGGCGCCATGGTCGACCGCTGCCACCGGCTGGCCCGGTACGCCGCGGCCCGGATCGCGGCCGAGCCGCGGCTGGAGCTCACCGCCGCCCCGGTCCTCACCACCGTGCTGTTCCGCTACCTCCCGACGCTGCGCACCGACGCTCCGGACCAGGTCAACGCGGCCCTGCGGCGACGGCTGCTGGCGGCCGGGGACGCGGTGGTGGGCCGCACGACGGTCGGCGACCGGACCGGCTCGCTGCGGCTCAAGCTCACTCTGCTCAACCCGCACACCACGGAAGCGGACCTCGACCGCCTGCTGGGGCTCGTCCTCGCCGCAGGGGCGGCGGAGGACGCGGCACCCGCCCGGGACCAGGAGAACCACTCGTGAGCACTGCACCCCTCGGCGGGCTGCCCGCACAGGCCCACCCCTGCCACGAGGCCGCCGAGGACGGCGACCCGCTGCTGCATCCGGACGCCGCGGTCGCGGCGGACGCCGCCGGCACGGAGAACCTGCTGCGCTGCTGGGCCCGGGAGACCGGGCTCGGCGAGCCTCCCGGCGGAGTGCTGCGGGTCGCCCTCGGGGACGGACTGCGGCTCACCGTGCCCATCCGCTACTGGTCGCCCAGCGGCTGGCACCGCTTCGGCCGGGCCCGGCTGGTGTCCGGGCCCGGCGACCAGCCGGGGCACCCGGTCGACGCGGTCACCGTCGCCGCGCTGCTCGCCCGGGGCTGCCGCCCCACCTCCCCGGGAGGCCCGGACGGTGCGGCCGCCTCCCCGCGCAACACCGCCGACCTGGCCGGACGGGTCGCCGACTCGGTCCGCCGCACCGCCCGCTTCATCGCCGACCACCGTGCCGACCCCGGAGCGCCCGCCGGCACGCCCTTCCTCGGCACCGAGCAGGCGCTGGTCCTCGGCCATCCGCTGCACCCCACCCCCAAGAGCCGTGAGGGTCTCGGCGACGCCGAGACCGCCCCCTACTCACCGGAACTGCGCGGCGCGCACCAGCTGCACTGGTTCGCCGTCAGCCGGGAGATCGCCGCCGCCGACTCCGCCCTGCCGCAGCAGGCCGCCGCGATCACCGCCGCACTGCGCGGCGCCGACGGTCCACCGCTGCCGCCCGGAACCGTGGCGCTGCCGCTGCACCCCTGGCAGTACCGGGAGCTGACGCACCGTCGTGACATCGTCCGGCTCCTGGACGCCGGACTCCTGCACGACCTGGGCCGGTCCGGACGTCCCTGGCATCCCACCTCGTCGCTGCGGACGGTCTACCGGCCCGGCACGCCCTACATGCTGAAGCTCTCGCTGGGACTGCGGATCACCAACTCGCGCCGGGAGAACCTCCGCAAGGAACTGCACCGCGGCCTGGAGGTGCACCGGCTGCTCAACGCCGGGCTCGGCGACGAGTGGCGGGCCGTCCACCCCGGCTTCGACATCGTCCGCGACCCCGCGTGGATCGGCGCCGACCTGCCCGGCACGGACCCGGCCGCGACCGACTCCCGCGCCAACGGCCTGGACGCGGTCATCCGTCAGAACCCCTTCGGCCCGGACGACCGGGCCCACTGCGTCGCCGGGCTCGTCGCCGAGCGTCCGAGCAGCACCGGGACCGGCGACCCGGCCCGGTCCCGGCTCGGCGACCTCCTGCACGCCCTCGCCACCCGCACCGCCCGTCCCGTCGCCACCGTCGCGGCCGAGTGGTTCCTGCGCTACCTGGACGCCGTCGTGCTGCCGGTGCTCTGGCTGGACGGGAAGGCCGGCATCGCCCTGGAGGCCCACCAGCAGAACACGCTGGTCCTGCTGGACGGCCCGGGCTGGCCGGTGGGCGGTCGCTACCGCGACAACCAGGGCTACTACTTCCGCGACTCCCGCGCGGCGGAGCTGGACGCCCGGCTGCCGGGACTGGGCCGGGCCAGCGGCACCTTCGTCCCGGACGCCGTCGCGGACGAGCGCTTCGGGTACTACCTCGGCATCAATCATCTCCTCGGCCTGATCGGAGCGTTCGGCTCGCAGCGGCTGGCCGACGAGCGGGTGCTGCTCGCCGCGCTGCGCCGGTTCCTCGGCGGCCCGGCCGCCACCGCGACCCGGTCCGCACTGCCCGCACTGCTGCTGGACGCACCGACGCTGCGCTGCAAGGCCAATCTGCTGACCCGGCTGCAGGGCCTCGACGAGCTGGTCGGCCCGGTCGAGAGCCAGTCGGTCTACGTCTCCATCGGCAACCCGCTGGCGGGATCCTCGGTCCACCCGCCCGCCGGTTCGCCTGCGGCGGCCGGGGCGGCGCGCACCGGAGCGGCCACGGAGGCGGCCCGGTGACGCTTCCCCCGCCCCCTTCCGCCGCGGGCGGCCGCAGGCAGACCCTGGAGCTCCGCCTCCCCACCCAGCTCCGGGCCCGTCGCCACGGCGGTGCCGATCTGCTCGACGGGGTGGGCCGGTGGGGCGAGATGGAGACCGCCGCCGGACTGTTCCGGCTGCAGCCGGTGCGCCTGCCCCGTGACCTCCACCTGGTCGCGCTGTGGATGAACGACCCGGTCGTCGCCGCCTTCTGGGAACTGGCCGGACCTCCCGAGCTGACCGAGCACCACCTGCGCACCCAGCTGGACGGCGACGGGCGCAGCGTCCCCTGTCTCGGGCTGCTGGACGGCATCCCGATGAGCTACTGGGAGGTCTACCGTGCCGACCTGGACCCGCTCGCGCGGCACTACCCGGCCCGGCCCCATGACACCGGCCTGCACCTGCTGCTGGGACCGCCGGAATGCCGGGGCCGGGGTATCGGCGGACGGCTGCTGCGGGCCCTGGCGCAGCGCGCGCTGCACGAGCGCCGCAGTGCGCGTCGCATCGTCGCCGAACCGGACACCCGCAATCTCCCGTCGCTGCGCGCCTTCAGCCGCGCCGGATTCCGGCACGACCAGGACCTGGCCCTGCCCGACAAACAGGCCGCGCTGATGGTCTACGACCGTCGCTGAATCCGTCGCCACCGCATCTCACCTGCACTTCGATGCCGAAAGGCAGCCCACCGTGGACCTCACCCCCGACCTGCCCGCCGCCACCGCGTACGACCACGCCCCACGCGACCGCACCCCTGACGACCAGACGCCGTACGATCAGACGCCGTACGACCTCGTCGGCATCGGCATCGGTCCGTTCAACCTCTCCCTCGCCGCGCTCGCCGACGGACAGCCCGAGCTGCGCACCCTCTTCCTGGACGGCAAGCCCGAGTTCCGCTGGCACCCGGGCCTGATGATCGATGGTGCGCGGATGCAGGTCCCCTTCCTGGCCGACCTGGTCTCGCTGGTCGACCCGACCAGCCCCTGGTCCTTCCTGGCCTACCTGCGGGCCCACGACCGGCTGTTCCCCTTCTACTTCGCCGAGCAGTCGCACCTGACCCGCCGTGAGTACCAGCACTACTGCCACTGGGCGGCCCGGTCCCTCCCCAACTGCCGCTTCTCCAGCCCGGTCCAGACCGTCGGCTGGGAGAGCGCCGACGGTCTGTTCCGGGTCGGGCTGCCGGCCGGCCGGAGCCTGCTGGCCCGCAATCTCGTCCTCGGCGTGGGCACGGAACCCGTCGTCCCCACCGCGTTCGCCCAGCTCCACGCGACGGGTGCGGTGCACCACGCCGAGGACTACCTCACGGTGCGCGACACGCTGGCGGCCGCCACTGACATCACCGTCGTCGGCTCCGGCCAGTCCGGCGCCGAGGTCCTCCTCGACCTGCTCCGGCGCCGCGGCGAGGCCACCACGCCGCATCTGCGCTGGATCACCCGGACTCCGGCCCTGGCGCCGATGGAGTACTCCAAACTCGGTCTTGAGCACTTCACCCCCGACTACACCCGCTACTTCCACGCGCTGCCCGAGCAGGTCAGGGACCGTCTGGTGCCGGCCCAGTGGCAGCTCTACAAGGCGGCCAGCGCCGACACCCTGGCGGGCATCCACGAGGCCCTCTACGACCGCACCCTCGGCGGCGCCGCGGCCGGAACCGAGATCCTGCCGGGCACCGAGATCACCGCGGCCGGGACCGGTCCCTGCGGTGGGCTCGAACTCCACTGCCGGCATCCGCAGAGCGGCGCGGTCCACACGGTGCGCACCGACACCGCCGTCCTCGCCACCGGGTACGCCGCCCGCCGCCCGGCGCTGCTGGGCCCGCTGGCCGACCTGGTCGACTGGGACGACCAGGGCCGCTACCGGGTCGACCTGGACTACCGGGTCGGCCTGCGCCCCGACGTCACCGGCTGCCTCTACGTGCAGAACGCCGAACTCCACACCCACGGCGTCGGCACCCCCGACCTGGGCCTGGGCGCGCACCGCGCGGCCACCATCCTCAACGCGGTCGCGGCCCGTACCGTGCACCGACTGCCGCCCCGCACCGCGTGGACCACCTTCGGCGCGCCGCCGCAGCCCTCGGGCGTACCCGTCCCGGTGCCCGCCGGCGCGGGCGGCACCGCCGCGACCCGGGGCTGAGCCCGCCGAGGCCGCATCTGTCGGTGCCGACCTCTACGCTGGGCGAGCCATGACTCAACTTCCCACGCCCAGCGAGGGCGACACCGACACCGTCACGTCCGACGCCTCCGACCAACCCGCGGCGCCCGTGCCCGCGTCCCGGATCGGGGAGCTGCTGCATGCCGCCGTCACCGCCGTCGGCGGTGTGGAGCGGCCCGGACAGGTCGCCATGGCCGAGGCCGTCGCGGCCGCCGTGGACGCGGGCGAGCATCTGCTGGTCCAGGCCGGCACCGGTACCGGAAAGTCCCTCGCCTACCTGGTGCCCGCCCTCGCCCACGGCGACCGGGTCGTCGTCGCCACCGCCACCCTCGCCCTGCAGCGTCAGCTGGTCGAACGCGATCTTCCGCGCACCGTCGACGCGCTGCAGCCGCTGCTGCGCCGCCGTCCGCAGTTCGCGATGCTCAAGGGCCGCTCCAACTACCTGTGCCTGCACCGGGTCCACGAGGGCGCGCCGAGCGACGAGGGCGAGGGGCTGTTCGATCCCGCCGAGGCGCTCGGCGGCCCCAGCAGCAAGCTCGGCAAGGACGTGCTGCGGCTGCGCGACTGGGCCGACGAGACCGAGACCGGGGACCGCGACGACATGTCCCCCGGTGTCTCCGACCGGGCCTGGGCGCAGATGTCGGTCAGCTCCAAGGAGTGCCTCGGTGCGAGCCGCTGCCCCTACGGCGGCGAGTGCTTCGCCGAGGCCGCCAGGGAGCGCGCCAAGCTCGCGGACGTGGTGGTCACCAACCACGCCCTGCTGGCCATCGACGCGCTGGAGGGCGCGCCGGTGCTCCCCGAGCACGAGCTGCTGATCGTGGACGAGGCCCATGAACTGGTCTCCCGGGTCACCGGCATCGCCACCGCCGAACTCACCACCGGCGCGGTCCACCGCGCGGTCAAGCGGGCCGCGAAGCTCGCCAACGAGAAGGCCGTGGACGCGCTGCAGGCCGCCGCCGAGAACTACCACGGGCTGATGGAGCTGGCCCAGCCCGGCCGGGTGGAGGAGCTCCCGGAGAGCATCGAGTACGCCGTCGCAGCGATCAGGGAGGCCTGCCGCACCGTCATCACCTCGCTGGGGGAGGTGCGGGACAAGGGCGTGACCGACGAGGACGCCGTTCGCAAGCAGGCCAGGGCATCGGTGGAGACCGTCCACGAGACCGCGGACCGGCTGCTCGACGGCTCCGTCTACGACGTGGTGTGGATCGAGGACAACGCCCGCTCGGGTCCCGGCGCCGGCTCGCTCCGGGTGGCCCCGCTCAGCGTGTCCGGGCTGCTGCGGGAGAATCTCTACAAGGAGCGCTCGGTCGTCCTCACCTCGGCCACGCTGAAGCTCGGCGGTGACTTCAACGGTGTCGGCCTCTCGCTGGGCCTCGGTCCGGAGGGGCGGCTGACCGCCGACCACCCGCAGGTGACGGCCGCTCCCGGCCGGGACGACGTGGGGGAGTCGCTGGACGAGGCCACCCCGCCCTGGCGGGCCATGGACGTCGGGTCGCCCTTCGACTACCCCCGGCAGGGCATCCTCTACGTGGCCAGGCACCTGCCGCCGCCCGGCCGGGAGCCGGACCGCCCGGCGATGCTGGACGAACTCGCCGAGCTGATCGAGGCGGCCGGCGGGCGCACGCTGGGTCTGTTCTCCTCGATGCGCGCGGCCAAGGCCGCCGCCGAGGCGCTGCGGGACCGGGTGCCCGGACGGATCCTGCTCCAGGGGGAGGACACCCTGGGCGAGCTGATCCGGGACTTCTCCTCCTCCACCGAGGACTGCCTCTTCGGCACACTGTCGCTCTGGCAGGGTGTGGACGTGCCGGGTTCGGCCTGCCAGCTGGTGGTGATGGACAGGATCCCGTTCCCGCGTCCGGACGACCCGCTGATGAGCGCTCGGCAGAAGGCGGTGGAGGAACACGGCGGCAACGGCTTCATGGCCGTGGCGGCCACCCATGCCGCGCTGCTGATGGCCCAGGGCGCGGGCCGGCTGATCCGCGCGGCGGACGACCGCGGCGTGGTGGCGGTCCTGGACTCGCGGCTGGCCACGGCCCGGTACGGCGGTTTCTTCCGCTCGTCCATGCCGGACTTCTGGTACACCACCGACCGCAACCAGGTCCGCCGCTCGCTCGCCGCGATCAACGCCTCCGCGCCGCCCCCCAAGGCCCGCTAAAAGGGGCGCGGGGAACTGCGCTGCCAACCGTCTACGATCTGCATGGTTGGCAGCGCGCGCAGTTGATCAAGCAGAGCCCCGCGCCCCTCAACAACTGCTACAGCCGCCGCAGTACTGCCACGACCTTGCCCAGAATCGTCGCGCTGTCCCCAGGAATCGGCTCGTACGCCGCATTGTGCGGCATCAGCCAGATGTGGCCGTCCTCGCGCTTGAGCCGCTTCACCGTGGCCTCGCCGTCGATCATCGCCGCGACGATGTCGCCGTTCTCGGCGACCGGCTGGCGCCGGACGGTGACCCAGTCGTTGTCGCAGATGGCGGCCTCGATCATCGAGTCGCCGCTCACCTTGAGCACGAACAGCTCCCCGTCGCCGACCAGTTGCCGCGGCAGCGGGAACACGTCCTCCACCGACTGCTCGGCCAGGATCGGCCCACCTGCGGCGATCCGGCCGATCAGTGGGACGTAGGAGGTGGCGGGGCGGCCGCTGGTGTTCTCCGGGACCGGACGGACCACGTCCATCCCCCGCACCTCGTAGGCGCGCGGGCGGTGCGGGTCACGCCGCAGAAATCCCTTGCGCTCCAGTGCCATCAGTTGGTGTGCGACGGAGGAGGTGCTGGAGAGGCCGACCGACTGGCCGATCTCCCGCATGCTCGGCGGGTACCCTCGCCGCTGCACCGAATCGCGGATCACCTCGATGACGCGGCGCTGCCGTTCGGTGAGTCCGGCTTCGTCGGTGCGGATCCCCGGAGGCCGACCGGGAAGGGACCGGGGGGGAATCGTGCCTGCGCGGTCTTCGGCTACTGAGTCGTCGCGAGTGTCCAAGGAGTGTCCCGAGGAGTTCGGTGCGGAGGCGCCGGTCGACTGTCCCGGAACGAATCCGGCGACGGTATTCCTGACGTCTTCCTGGCGGCGGATCTGGGTGGAGTGCTGGGAGCTTTCCTGCACCGGGACGGTGCTGCTTTCTGCGGTGGTCACGGCGGCCCCTCTCGACGGACGTTCTCCCTTGATTAGGCCAACGGTAGGTCCTATCGAAAGGTTGCGCCAAACACACGTTCGAGTGAATTATTGCCCAGGGGCCTGACGTGATCAAGGTTTCAGGTGTATGTCGCTGGACTTCATGCGATCGTTTGTTCGATCAAGAGGGTCTCACGGATCGCTTCGGCATGGGTCGACGACGGGCATTGTGGTCCGGTTCGGCGCCGCTGTCCCGTCGTCGACGCGCCGTCCCGGGCCATCCGGGTGATGTCGGAGCGGATCGCTCCCGTCCGCTCCCGGCTGACCTGCGGTGATCGCTGGGCGTGAGCTGCGGGCTACGACACGCCATGCGCCGAAGCTTGCCGCGCCCACCAGATCTAGTGGTTACATAGGTCCCGACGCCCACAGGTTGTGGTCCCCCCGGGGAAACGATCACTGAGCATCGCCTAGAATCATCACCCGGGAGCACCGCCCGAGGTGTCGAATCAGTGGAAGGGAACGGACATGCACTGCCCCTTCTGCCGGCACCCGGACAGCCGCGTGGTCGACTCGCGCACCACCGACGACGGCACCTCGATCCGGCGCCGCCGCCAGTGCCCCGACTGCAACCGCCGCTTCACCACGGTGGAGACCGCCACGCTGATGGTGGTCAAGCGCAGCGGGGTCACCGAGCCGTTCAGTCGGGACAAGGTGATCAGTGGCGTCCGCAAGGCCTGCCAGGGCCGTCCGGTCGGCGAGGACGCCCTCGCCGTGCTCGGCCAGCGGGTCGAGGAGTGTGTGCGGGCCACCGGTGCCGCCGAGCTCTCCACCCATGACGTCGGTCTGGCCATACTCGGCCCGCTGAAGGAGCTCGACGTGGTGGCCTATCTGCGGTTCGCCTCGGTCTACCGGGCGTACGAATCGCTGGAGGACTTCGAGGCGGCCATCGCGGAGCTCCGCGTGGACCGGCCTCCTGCGGCGGCAGAGGCGGGCGCGGTCGTGCCCGTCCCCCTGCCCGCCCCCGCGTCGCAGTAGCCGCACCGGCGGCTGTGCACGCCCACGACTTTTACGACACGACAGCTGACGCACGACGAGACAGCTGAAGCACCACTTGTGTGATCGCATGAGGGGCCCCGAGCGGCGTTCCCTCCTGCGCGGAATTGATTTGCGGACACGAAGGGCGCCCCCGGGAAGCAGTGGGGCGTTCAGGGCGTTTGCCCAGGAGGAGGCGGCAATGACGGACACCACCAGCGGTACCCGAGCGAACAAGGGCGGTGCGGCCAAGGGCGGCAAGGCCGTGGGCGCCAAGGCGGGTTCGGGTCTCCGGGTCGAGCGCATCTACACCACCCCCGGCGTGCACCCCTACGACGAGGTGACCTGGGAGCGGCGCGACGTCGTCATGACCAACTGGCGCGACGGCTCGGTGAACTTCGAGCAGCGCGGGGTCGAGTTCCCCGACTTCTGGTCGGTCAACGCCACCAACATCGTGACCAGCAAGTACTTCCGCGGCGCACTGGGCACCCCGCAGCGCGAGTGGAGCCTGAAGCAGATCATCGACCGGGTCGTCCTCACCTACCGTGCCGCCGGTGAGAAGCACGGCTACTTCGCCTCCCCGGCCGATGCTGAGATCTTCGAGCACGAGCTGACCCACGCCCTCCTCCACCAGGTGTTCAGCTTCAACTCGCCGGTCTGGTTCAACGTCGGCACGCAGCAGCCGCAGCAGGTCAGCGCCTGCTTCATCCTGGCTGTGGACGACTCCATGGACTCGATCCTGGACTGGTACAAGGAAGAGGGGATGATCTTCAAGGGCGGCTCCGGCGCCGGCCTGAACCTCTCCCGGATCCGCTCCTCCAAGGAACTGCTGACCTCCGGCGGCAACGCCTCAGGCCCCGTCTCCTTCATGCGCGGCGCGGACGCGTCGGCGGGGACGATCAAGTCCGGCGGCGCGACCCGCCGCGCGGCCAAGATGGTCGTGCTGGACGTGGACCACCCGGACGTCGAGGCCTTCATCGAGACCAAGGTGAAGGAGGAGGAGAAGATCCGCGCGCTGCGTGACGCGGGCTTCGACATGGACCTCGGCGGTGACGACATCACCTCGGTCCAGTACCAGAACGCCAACAACTCGGTCCGGGTCTCCGACGAGTTCATGACGGCTGTGGAGAACGGCACCGAGTTCGGCCTGCGGGCCCGGCTCACCGGCGAGGTCATCGAGACCGTCGACGCCAAGAAGCTGTTCCGCAAGATGGCCGAGGCGGCCTGGGCCTGCGCCGACCCCGGCATCCAGTACGACTCCACCATCAACCACTGGCACACCTGCCCGGAGTCGGGCCGGATCAACGCCTCCAACCCCTGCTCCGAGTACATGCACCTGGACAACTCCAGCTGCAACCTGGCCTCGCTGAACCTGATGAAGTTCCTCCGCGACGACGACACCTTCGACGCGGTGACCTTCGCCAAGGTCGTGGAGCTGGTCATCACCGCGATGGACATCTCCATCTGCTTCGCGGACTTCCCGACCCAGAAGATCGGCGAGACCACCCGCGCCTACCGCCAGCTCGGGATCGGCTACGCCAACCTGGGCGCGCTGCTGATGGCGACCGGCCACGCCTACGACTCCGAGGGCGGTCGGGCCCTGGCCGGCTCGATCACCTCGCTGATGACCGGCACCGCCTACCGGCGCGGCGCCGAGCTGGCCGGCATCGTCGGCCCGTACGACGGCTACGCCCGCAACGCCGAGCCGCACCAGCGGGTCATGCGCCAGCACGCGGACGCCAACGCCGCCGCCACCCACGCCGACGACCTGGACAGCCCGATCTGGGCCGCGGCCACCGAGACCTGGCAGGACGTGCTCCGCCTCGGCGCGCAGAACGGTTTCCGCAACGCCCAGGCCAGCGTGCTCGCACCCACCGGCACCATCGGCCTGATGATGGACTGCGACACCACCGGGGTCGAGCCCGACCTCGCCCTGGTCAAGTTCAAGAAGCTGGTCGGCGGCGGCTCGATGCAGATCGTCAACGGCACCGTGCCGCGGGCGCTGCGGCGCGCCGGCTACCAGCCGGAGCAGGTCGAGGCGATCGTCGCGCACATCGCCGAGCACGGCCATGTCGTGGACGCCCCCGGCCTGAAGGCCGAGCACTACGAGATCTTCGACTGCGCCATGGGCGAGCGGGTCATCTCCGCCATGGGCCACGTGCGGATGATGGCGGCGATCCAGCCCTGGATCTCCGGCGCCATCTCCAAGACCGTGAACATGCCGGAGATCGCCACCGTCGAGGAGATCGAGGAGATCTACTTCGAGGCGTGGAAGATGGGCGTCAAGGCGCTCGCGATCTACCGCGACAACTGCAAGGTCGGCCAGCCGCTCTCGGCCAAGACCAAGAACGACGGCAAGGGTGAGGTCGCCGCCGCGGTCGAGGTCCCCGCCGTGGTGGAGAAGGTGGTCGAGTACCGCCCGGTTCGCAAGCGCCTCCCCAAGGGCCGCCCGGGCATCACCACCTCGTTCACCGTGGGCGGCGCCGAGGGCTACATGACCGCCAACTCGTACCCGGACGACGGCCTGGGTGAGGTCTTCCTGAAGATGTCCAAGCAGGGCTCGACCCTCGCGGGCATGATGGACGCCTTCTCCATCGCCGTCTCGGTCGGCATGCAGTACGGCGTGCCGCTGGAGACCTACGTCTCGAAGTTCACCAACATGCGCTTCGAGCCGGCCGGTCTGACCGACGACCCGGACGTGCGGATGGCGCAGTCGATCGTGGACTACATCTTCCGCCGCCTGGCGCTGGACTTCCTCCCGTTCGAGACCCGCTCCGCGCTGGGCATCCACTCCGTCGAGGAGCGCCAGCGCCACCTGGAGACCGGCTCCTACGAGCCGACCGACGAGGACGTGGACGTCGAGGGCCTGGCCCAGTCCGCTCCCCGCGCGGTCGCCGGGCCGCCGCAGGCCGCTCCGGCCCCGGTGCCCGCCCCGGCCGCGGTCCAGCCGCTGCCGACCCCGGTGGTGCACAACTCCACCGAGCTGCTGGAGCTTCAGCAGGGTATCAACTCCGACGCCCCGCTCTGCTTCTCCTGCGGCACCAAGATGCGCCGCGCCGGCAGCTGCTACCTCTGCGAGGGCTGCGGCTCCACCAGCGGCTGCAGCTGACACCCGCAAGGGGGTGGCGCGCAGGGTGTGACCGGTCCTTGATCGGTCGGTGGGGCGGTGGCCGAGGACGAGGCCACCGCCCCACCGCCGTTCGTGCCTCCGGCGACTCCGGTACGTCCGGGTCGGCTGCGGACGAGCGGGTGCCGGACCGGCGGCTAGGGTGGTCGTTATGGCGCGTCCACACCGCATTGTGCTGGTCAGGCACGGGGAATCGCAGGGGAACGTCGACGAGACGATCTACGAGCGGATTCCCGACCACGCGCTGGAGCTGACGGCGCGCGGACGGGAGCAGGCACGGGCCGCCGGGGAGGAACTGCGGCGGTTGTTCGGTGCGGAACCGGTGCAGGCGTATGTCACCCCGTATGTGCGCAATCGGCAGACCTTCGCGCTGCTGGGGCTCAATCCGACCCGCATCCGGGTGATGGAGGAGCCCCGGCTGCGCGAGCAGGACTGGGGCAATCTGCAGGACGCCGAGGACATTCGGCGGCAGCGCAAGGCGCGTGACGCCTACGGGCATTTCTTCTACCGGTTCATCCAGGGTGAGTCGGGCGCCGACGTGTACGACCGGGTGGGTGCGTTCTTCGAGACGCTGCACCGGAATTTCGAACGTCCCGACTATCCGCCGAATGTGCTGCTGGTGACACACGGACTGGCGATGCGGTTGTTCTGCATGCGCTGGTTCCACTGGAGCGTGGAGGAGTTCGAGGCGCTGTCGAATCCCGACAACGGCGAGAGCCGGACCCTGCTGCTGGGCCCGGACGGCCGCTACACGCTGGACCGGCCCTTCGACCGCTGGATCTGAGGACTCCGCAGTACGGCTGCCGACTCACCGGCCAGCGCCGCATCGAGGGCGGCGTCCGCGTCCAGCAGTGGCAGCCGGACCGGACCCGACGGAAGGCCCTGCCGGCGCAGCAGCGCCTTGGCTGTCACGGCACCGGGGGCGGTTCCCATCATTGCGTCGATCAGCGGAAGCAGCCGCTGGTGGCAGCGGAGGGCCGCCCGGGTGTCGCCCGCGGTGTAGGCGTCGAGGACGGCGCGGGTGGCCTGCGGGGCGGTGTTGGCGACCGTGCTGACGGCGCCGACCGCCCCCACGGCGTAGAGGGGGAGATTGAGCTCGTCGCTGCCGGAGTAGTAGTGCAGTCCGGTTCGGGCGATCAGCTGGGCACTGGTGCCCAGGTCGTAGCTGCAGTCCTTGACGGCGACGATCCGCGGGTGGTCGGCGAGGTCGAGCAGGGTGTCGCGGGTGAGGGCGACGCCGGTGCGGCCGGGGATGTCGTAGACCATGACCGGCAGTGAGGTGGCGTCCGCGACGGCGCGGAAGTGCCGGCGGATGCCCTCCTGGCTGGGCTTGCTGTAGTAGGGGGTGACCGCCAGCAGGCCGTGCGCCCCGGCGCGTTCGGCGGCCCGGGCCAGGTCCACGCTGTGGCGGGTGTCGTTGCTGCCGACCGCCGCGGTGACCCGGGCGCGGTCCCCGACGGCTTCGAGCACCGAGCGCAGCAGGGTGTCCTTCTCCGCGTCGCTCAGCGTGGAGCCCTCGCCGGTGGTGCCGCTCAGCACCAGCCCGTCGCAGCCCTGGTCGACCAGATGGGCGGCCAGGGTCTGGGCGCCCGCAGGGTCCAAGCCGCCGTCGGGCCGGAACGGCGTGATCATCGCCGGGCAGATGCGCCCGAAGGGGAGCTGCATGGTGGTCCGTTCGCTGCGGGGTCGGTGGTCGGCGGCGCGCGCCTGTCCAGAATGCGGTGACCCGGCCGTCGGGGACCAGCGCGGATTCCTGAGCCGCACCGTTCAGCATCGGTGAACGATCGCCTGACGACGCTTTCCGTCGGCGAACCGGACGCGCGCTTGTGCGTCCGGCCGGGTCGGCGGCCGGGCGATTGTCAGACCCGGGCGCGACGATGTCGGTATGAGTACCTGGAATGAGACCGAGGTTGCCGCGCCCGAGCTCGCCGCCGCCGTGCGGGGGCGGTTCGAGGCGCACGGGATGGGCCTGATGGCCACGCTGCGGCGGGACGGCTCGCCGCGGATCAGCGGGATCGAGCCGCTGTTCGCGCTGGGGGAGCTGTGGCTGGGCATGATGCCCAACTCGCTCAAGGGCGCGGACCTGCGCCGCGATCCCCGGTTGGCGCTGCACAGCGCCACCGAGGACAAGGACGTCACCCGGGGCGACGCGAAGATCGCCGGCCGGGCGGTGGAGGTGACCGCGGCCGGGGTCAAGCAGGACTACCTGGAGGCGTTGAGTGCCGCGACCGGTTTCGAGCCGGCCGAGTGCGACGTGTTCCGGGTCGAGGTCACCGGGCTCTCGATGATCCAACCGGCGGGTGACCACCTGGACATCCACGCCTGGGTCGAGGGCGGTGAGGCCCGGCTGCTGCAGCGCAGTTGACCGGGCGGCGGCACAGCGGACCGGGTGGCCGTCCCCGGCGGCCTTCCGGCCCGGCGTTCCGACCGCCCTCGCGGTGTGGCCGCCCCCGGCGGACTGGGATAGTGGAGATACCGCAGGTTCCCCTGTGCACCCGCCACTGACACAGCCCGTACGGACGGACCCCCACCATGCCGGTCACACCCCCGACCCACAGCGTCGAACGGTCCCTGCGCAGGGCCGGAGCGGCGGTGGTGGCCGGTGTCGACGAGGTCGGCCGGGGGGCCTGGGCCGGGCCGGTGACGGTCTGCGCGGCGGTGACCGGCCTGCGCCGCCCGCCCGAGGGGCTGACCGACTCCAAGCTGCTCACGGTGCGCCGGCGCACGGCGCTGGCCCCGGTCCTCGCCGACTGGGTCACCGCCTACGCGCTGGGCCACGCGTCCCCGCAGGAATGCGACGACCTGGGCATGACGGCCGCGTTGCGGCTCGCCGCCGTGCGCGCGCTGGAAGCCCTCCCGGAGCGTCCGGACGCGGTCATCCTGGACGGGAAGCACGACTACCTGGGCGGCCCGTGGACGGTGCGGACGGTGATCAAGGGCGACCAGTCCTGCGTCTCCGTCGCCGCCGCCTCGGTGCTGGCCAAGGTGCAGCGGGACGGCCGGATGGCGGAGCTGGGCGAGGACTGCCCGGCGTTCCGCTTCGCGGACAACGCGGGCTACCCCTCGCCGGTGCACCGCGCCGCGCTGGCCGAGTTCGGGCCGACCGGGCATCACCGGCTGTCCTGGTCCTACCTGGAGGACCTGCCCGCGTGGAAGCATCTGCGGACCTCCCGGGTACCGCTGGAGGCGGAGGGTATCGAACAGCTGTCACTGGGCTTCTGACGGCTCGTCGGCAGCTCGGCGGGGGTGGTGACAGCAGAGTCACAGGACCCCCTATCGGCTGTTCGACCGCAGCGAGTAAGCTCTGCAGCGCTGTGCGGTGCCATCCGGTGTGCCGCCAGATTCTGCCGAGGAGCTGGAGATCCACAAGACCGCCCCGGGCCCTCATGTTCCATCCAACGACGAGACGGACGCGACAGGCCGCCCCATGCCTTCCATTCCTTCCCTGCCTTCTGTGACCTCGAACTCCCATGCTGCCGGGGCCGCGCGGCCGATCCCGCGTCCCGGACCGCCTCGCGTTCCCAAGCCGGGTCCCGCCCCGCGTCGCCCGGCTGCCCCGGTCCACCCGCAGCCGGCCGCGGCCGGCGTCGCTGCCGGTCCGGAGATCCAGCGGGTGCCCGCCGTCGCGGCGCAGGCGCTGGGCCGTGCGGACGACACCGTGGACCTGCTGCTCGACGCGGGCCGGGCGCCCGGCCAGATTCTGGTGCTGACCACCGGTGAGCGTCACCCGTGGCAGGTGCACGAGGAGTCGTTCGGGACCGACCACTACTGGGCGCAGCTCGACGACGCCGCCGATGTCTTCTACGCGGACGCCACGCAGTGCCGGCCGGTGCGCCGCGAGGTCGTGGTGCTCGCGGTCAACGGCGGCTCGTCGGCCGTCGCGCAGCAGGCGCTGGCCGCAGCGCTGGAGCGGGCCACGGCGCTGGTCGTGGTGTGCGGTGAGGCCGGCGCGGCCTAGTCGGCGCACCGCGCGGCCCGGGTCAGCGCACCGCGCTCCGGGCGGGTGCCGGAGCCAGGGCCCGGAGCGGCTCGGACGGGCCGAGTTCGGGGTCCGGCAGCGGGCGGAGCGGCAGTGAACTGACGGTCCGTACGGTCTCGGTGGCCCAGGAGCCGGCATGCGGGGTCCGGCCGCTGCGGCGCTCCCCGATCACCTGCCATCCGGCGTCGGTGAGCGTGACGTAGGCGCCGAAGCGCAGCCCGTGCAGCATGCTGGCGTCCCGGAGCGCCCACATCCAGGCGCCGTCCTGCTCGGTCCACTCGGGGCCGCCGCGACGGCACTGCAGCAGCACCGCCGTCCTGGCCGGACGGGCGCGGCGAAGCTCGTGCGGGACGATCCGGCGCAGGTGCGTCAGGATCGCGTTGCGGTACTGCCAGCCGTCCCCGCTGCCCAGCCGCGCCGCGAAGGAGGCGCCCGCCACGATGTGGTCGTCCTGCTCCAGTACCCCGAGGACGGCGGTGCCCGGCTGCGGCCGGTGCACCCGGTGCAGTTCGGTGACCAGTTCGCGCGGCGCGCGCAGCAGCGGCGGCCCCGCCTTGGCCCAGTCCGACGGGTCGATACGGCGGGTGCCCGCGGAGCCGGGGAGGCCCGGGACGTCGGTGTTGCCGGAGCCGTCGGGGAGGTCGAGCAGGCCGTGGGACCGCACCGGGGTGAAAGGGTTCAGCGGGTTCAGCGAGTTCGCGGCCGCACCGGCGCGTGCGCCCGGCATCGCCGGGTGGCGTGCCGCGCCGACGGGCCTGTCGCTGCCGGGGTCGATGCTCAAGGCCCTCCTTCCCCGTGCCCGTGCGGGCACCGTCGCATCCGGTGACAAGGCGCTTCTCCAGGAACGCACCCGACCGGGACACCCGCCAATTCTCACGTCCCGGGCCGAATCGGGCAACGGCCTGCCTGCCCGATACATCCGCCATCGGATGATCTGCCGCCTATATTCCAGCACGGATCCCGATCTTGCTACCGCAGTCGCCGCGCGGAACGCCCGTGGTCGCCGGTGCCGTCACCCCTGTTGCGCAAGTACCAGTGGCAGTACCCCGCCCGCCCCGGCCCGGCGCAGCAGCAGGGCGACCACGGCGATGGTCCACCCGCTGTCGGTGGAGTCGTCGACCAGGAGCACCGGGCCGTCGACGGTGACCAGGGCCCGGGTGAGCTCGTCCGGCAGTACGAAACAGCCGTGCAGCGAGCGCAGCCGCTGGGCGCTGTTGCTCCGCGAACCCGGTGGGCGCTCGCCCGGCGCGTACTCGACGCGACCCAGCAGCGGCAGCCGGCCGACCCGGGCGACGCCCGCGCCCAGGCTCTCCACCAGCTGCGGTCGGGTGCGCGAGGCGATGGTCACCACCCCGGCCGGGCGGGCGGTGCGGCCGCCGCCGTCGGGGCCGGCCCAGCCGCCCGGGCCACGGGCCCAGTCGGCCAGCACGGTGACCACGGCGTCGAGCACCTCGGGCGGGACCGGGCCGTCGGGCGCGCCCGGCGCGAGCAGGCCGCGTAGCCGGGTGCCCCAGCCGATGTCCGAGAGCCGGCCCAGCGCCCGGCCGGGCGCTGCCTGCTCGCCGGGGGCGATCCGGCCCTTGAGGTCGATCCCGGCCGCGGCCAGGGCGGTGGGCCACTGCCGGCGCGGCTCCAGTTCGATGCCGGGGCGTCCCAGCGCCGCCCGCGCGGCGCCGAGGGCCTCGGCGGAGACCTCCGGCGAATGCCGGACGCCGGTGCAGTTGTCGCAGCGCCCGCAGGCGGCCGCCTGCTCGTCGTCGAGCTGGCGGCGCAGGAACTCCATCCGGCAGCCGTCCGTGGCCGCGTACTCGAGCATGGCGCGCTGTTCGACGTCCCGGGTCTCGGCCACCCGCGCATAGCGTTCGGCGTCGTAGGCCCAGGGGCGGCCGGTGGAGATCCAGCCGCCGCGAACCCGGCGCACCGCGCCGTCCACGTCCAGGACCTTCAGCATGGTCTCCAGCCGGGTCCTGCGCAGATCGACCCGGGCCTCCAGAGCCGGGGTCGACAGCGGCAGCGGCAGCCCGTCCGCGTCGGTGTGCCCGGCCAGAGCCGTCAGGGTGGCCCTGACCTGCTCCTCGGGCGGGAAGGCCAGCCCGGAGAAGTAGCGCCAGATGGCCTGGTCCTCGGTCCCCGGCAGCAGCAGCACCTCGGCCCGCTTGATCCCGCGCCCGGCGCGGCCGACCTGCTGGTAGTAGGCGATCGGGGACTGCGGCGAGCCCAGGTGGATCACGAAGCCGAGGTCGGGCTTGTCGAAGCCCATGCCCAGGGCGGAGGTGGCGACGAGGGCCTTGACCCGGTTCGCGAGCAGGTCCGCCTCGGCGCTGCGCCGGTCGACGTCCTCGGTGCGCCCGGAGTAGGAGGCGACCGGGAAGCCGCGCTGCCGCAGGAAAGCGGTCACCTCCTCGGCGGCCGCCACGGTCAGGGTGTAGACGATGCCGGAGCCGGGCAGCTCGGCCAGGTGGTCGGCGAGCCAGCCGAGCCGATGTGCCGGGTCCCCCAGTGTCAGCACGCCCAGGGCGAGGCTCTCCCGGTCCAGCGGGCCGCGCAGCACCAGCGCCGCACCGGGCCTGTCGGCGCCGTCATCACTGCCCCCAACGGCGCTGTCGCCGGTGCCGGTCGTGGCGCTCACCCCGGTGCCCAGCTGCTCGGCGACGTCGGCGGTCACCCGGGCGTTGGCGGTCGCCGTCGTCGCCAGGACCGGGACACCGGCCGGCAGGTCCGCGAGCATGGTGCGCAGCCGCCGGTAGTCGGGGCGGAAGTCGTGGCCCCAGTCGGAGATGCAGTGGGCCTCGTCGACCACCAGCAGCCCGGTGGCGGCGGCGAACCGGGGCAGCACCTGGTCGCGGAAGTCGGGGTTGTTCAGCCGCTCGGGGCTGACCAGCAGGACGTCGACCGCCCCGGCGGCCACCTCGGCCTGGACCGACTCCCACTCGTCGGCGTTCGCGGAGTTGATGGTGCGTGCGGTGATCCCGGCGCGGGCGGCGGAGTCGATCTGGTTGCGCATCAGCGCGAGCAGCGGCGAGACGATGACGGTGGGACCGGCTCCGGCCGCCCGGAGCAGCGCGGTGGCCACGAAGTAGACCGCGGACTTCCCCCATCCGGTGCGCTGCACCACCAGTGCCCGGCGGTGGTCCACCACCAGTGCCTCGATGGCGCGCCACTGGTCCTCGCGCAGCCGCGCGTCGCCGCCGGCCAGCCGACGGAGCACGGCGTCGGCGCGCTCGCGTACGGCCGCGCGGTCGTCGAGGGCCGGGTGGCGCGGGGGAGTGGTCCCCGGGGTGTCGTCCATGCCCCCATTCATAGCCGCTCGGTCCGACAATCCACGAACGGCGAACGGTCCCGCGGGCGGCGAGCGGCGGATTTCACCACCCCGAGTGAGCAGGTTTTCCCCACCCGTCGAGTTGTCCACAGCCTGGCCGTGAAGGCCGTCACGGGCTTGCGGAGGCGGCCATCCTCGTCCCATGAACCAGCACGAGCTCCCTCCTCCCGACTCCTTCGACCACCCGGTGGTGCGGATGAGCACCCCGGCGGACGTCGTCGACGCGCTCCCGTACCTGCTCGGCTTCTTCCCCAGCGACAGCATCGTCGCGCTGGGTCTGCAGGGCCCGCGCCGTCGGCAGGGCGGCACGGTCAGGATCGACATCCCCGAGGCCGAGGCCTGGCCGGCCGCGGCCGAGGAGGTCGCCCGCTTCCTGGTGGCGCTCTCCGAGCACCGCGACCGACGGCCGGACGCGGTGATCCTCTACCTGTGCCGGGATCCCGGGCCCGGCGCGGACGGCCGTGCGGTCACCGAGGAGCTGCGGCCGCTGGCGACGGCGCTGTCCGAGGCGTTCGCCGCGGTCGGCGTCCCGGTGCACGAGTCGCTGTGCGTCTCGGACGGCCGCTGGTGGTCCTTCAGCTGCGGGGACGCTGGCTGCTGCTCCCGCGACGGCACCCCGGTGGCGCGTGAGGGCGTGACCTCGGCCGTGGCCGCGGCCGCCGCCTATGCCGGGATCCAGGTCCGCGGGAGTCTCAAGGAACTGCACGCGGAGCTCGCGCCGGTCGGCGCGGCCACGGCGGAGACCCAGCTGCGCGCGTTCGAGGAGGCCGTGCCCGCCCTGGTCGACGAGCTGTCCCGAAGCGGCGGGAGGGAACGGGTGCTGGAGCGCACCGCCGAACTGGTGGACGCGGCGGTGGCCCGGTTCCGGGCCGGGGCCCAGGAGCTCCCGGCCGCCGAGGCGGCCCGGTTGATCCTGGGGCTGCAGGACCGGCAGGCCAGGGACCGGGCGGCGGAGTGGCTCGATCCGCCCGATGTGGCCCATGCCCAGCAGCTGTGGCGCTTCCTGGCGCGGCGCTGTTCGGCTCCGTTCGACAGTCATGCCGCGGCCCCGCTGTCGCTGCTCGGCTGGACCGCCTGGGTGACCGGCGATCAGGTGACCGCCCGGATCGCCCTCGGGCGGGCGCTGGCGGCGGATCCGGACTACACCTTCGCCCGGCTGCTCCATCAGGCCGTCAACGCGGGCGCGGAACCCGGGTCACTCTGTACCACCCTGCGCGCCGAGCGGCGGGCCCGGCAGCAGCGCGCCGGCCGGCCGGGCGCCCGCCAGGGGGACGGCTGCCGGGAGGACGCGCGCCGGGAGGACGGCTGCCGGAGCCGTCGGCAGGGCGGTCGCCGCGGCGGCCGGGACGGTGGTCCGGAGGGCGACCCGTGCCGCTTGCTGCCCACCCGGCGGCTGCGGCGGAGACGGGCGCATACGGGTGGGGATGTTTATCGTCAGTGAGACGACTATGATCGCGTCCATGTCGCGCTACGATCCGTCGGCCTTCCCTCCCTTCGCGGTCACCGTCGACCTGGTGGTGTTGACCGTTCGGGACCACGCCCTGTGTGCGCTGATGGTGCGCCGGGGCGAGCCGCCGTACCAGGGCTTCTGGGCACTGCCCGGCGGTTTCGTGCGCCCTGACGAGGGCCTGATCGAGGCGGCGGCCCGGGAACTGGCCGAGGAGACCGGACTGCGCACGCACGGCGCCGCCGGCCAGGGCCCCGGGGTTGGGGCACATCTGGAGCAGCTGGCGACCTACGGCGATCCGCAGCGCGACCCGCGGATGCGGGTGGTGAGCGTGGCCCATCTGGCGCTCGCCCCCGACCTGCCCACCCCGCGTCCGGGTGGGGACGTCCGCAGCGCGCGCTGGGCGCCGGTCGAGGAACTGCTCGGCCGGGGCGACGGCGACGGGCTGCTGCTGGCCTTCGACCACACCCGGATCCTCGCGGACGGCGTGGAGCGGGCCCGCTCGAAGATCGAGTACTCCTCGCTGGCCACCGCCTTCTGCCCGGCCGAGTTCACCGTCGGCGAACTGCGGCAGGTCTACGAGTCCGTCTGGGGTGTCTCGCTCGACCCTCGCAACTTCCACCGCAAGGTCACCGGTACTCCCGGGTTCCTGGTGCCGGCCGGTGGGACCACCACCCGTCAGGGCGGCCGTCCCGCGCAGCTCTTCCGGGCCGGCGGGGCGACGGTCCTCAACCCGCCGATGCTGCGGCCTGACGCGCCGTAGAGGGCAATACCACGCACAGTAACTAAGTCGGTCTATCGTGCTGGCTACGGGCGGAGGAAGGCTGCGCACCGGCATCGCGAGGTGAAGCACGATGTTCCAGGCCATCGGACTGACCAAGAGCTACCGCCGGGGACGTCCCCCGGCACTGCTCGACCTCTCTTTCGACGCCCGCGGGGGCCAGGTCACCGCGGTGCTCGGGGCTGAGGGCTCGGGACGGTCCACGCTGCTGCGGCTGGCCCTGGGGCTTGAGCGCGGGCAGGGGGCCGCGCTCTTCGACGGCCGCCCCTACCGGCGGCTTCGGCGGCCGGAGCGCGAGGTCGGGGCGGTGCTGGCGGGCCCCGGGCAGGTCGCCGGGCACCCGGGCCGGCAGGCCAGGGCTCATCTGCGCATGGTCGCCGCCGCGGTCGGCGTACCGGCCAGGCGTGCCGACCAGCTGCTGGAACAGACCCGGCTCGCCCCGGCGGCGAGCCACCGGCTGCGTACCTACTCGCCCGGGATGTGCCGTCGGCTCGCCCTCGCCGAGGCCCTGCTGGGCGATCCGAAGACGCTGCTGCTGGACGAGCCGACGCTGCACCTCTCGCCCAAGAACAGCGAGTGGTTCCACGCCTTCCTCCGCGCCTTCGCGGCGGGCGGCGGAACGGTCCTGATCAGCCTGCGCAGCCCGCAGGAGGCGGCGGTGCTGGCCGACCACGTGGTCACCGTGGAGCTGGGACGGCTGGTCGCGGATCAGCCGGTGACGGAGTTCGTCCGCACCCGGCTGCGGGACGAGGTCTCGGTGTGCGGCCCACAGGTCGGCCGGCTGGCGGACCTGCTCGCCGGGTCCGGAGCTGCGGTCCGCCGGGAGGGCGGGACCCGGATCTCTGTGGCGGGCGCCTCTCGGACCGAGATCGGTGAGCTCGCCTACCGGCACGGCATCCTGCTGCACGAGCTCGCGGACCGCACCGTCGAGGACGCGTCGCCGGGGTTCGCCCGCTGGCAGGCCGCCCCGCAGCCGGCGCGGCAGTCCGCTCCCCAGGCCGCGGCCCGGAGCGCAGCGCGGTCCGGGGCGTCGGCGCACACGGGTCGGCGGTCCGGCCCGCACACCGCCACGCCGGTCGCCGGGCAGATCGGTTCGGCGGAGGAGCCGGTGCCCTCCCTGTTCACCGAGCCCGCCGAGACCGTCGTGCTGCTGACTCCGGGCAGCGCTGTCGCCGCCTCCGTGGTGGGCGGCGGTCCCGCCCGGATGCGCGCCAACGGCAGCCTCAGCTCCGTCAGTGGTCCGCTCTACCGCGACGAGCCGACCGCCCCTCTCGACCGAAGCGAGTAACTCCCGTGCACGCACTCACCTACGAGCGGCGCCGGCTCACCGGTGTCCGCTCCACCTGGCTCGTCCTGCTGGCGGTGCTCGTCGTCGATGCCGGGATCGCGCTGCTGACCGTCCGTCAGCCGGCGCTCGCCGATCCGGTACGGGTGCTCACCGCCGGGGTCCCGCTGCTGCCGCTGCCGATCGCCGCGCTGGGCGCGGGCGCCGTCGGCGCGCTCTCCTACGGACACGAGGTCCGCTACCCGACCCTGCGTCCGCTGTTGCTGCCGGCCCGGCGCAGGTTCCGGCTGCTCTGCGCCAAGCTGGTCGTGGTGGGTGTCTTCTCCGCGCTGCTCGGCGCGCTGACCCTGGCCCTGGATGCCGCGGTGTTCGCGGCGGTACTCCACCGCGGCGTGCCGCTCGCGCCCGCGCTGGGCGGATACCTGGCCCTGGTGGTGGCCGGTGGGCTGACCGGACTGCTGGCCGCGGGCCTGCTGCGCAGCGCGTCGGCCGGGCTGCTGCTCCTGCTGACCGTCCCGGTGCTGGCCGAGCCCGCCGTCAGCGCGCTGCGCAGCAGACGCCTGGTCGGCTCGGGGCCGGCTCTGGCCCGGTGGCACGCGCTGTTCCCGGTCGACAGCCGGCATGCCTGGCTCTACGGGGCGTTCAGCGGACTGCACAGCGGTGTGCCGCTGTCGACGGCGGGGCTGCTGGCCCTGGTGCTGGCCCCGGTGGTGCTGCTGCTCGCGGTGTACCTGCTGGTGCTGCCCCGCCGACGCGGAGTCTGACACTCCGTTGCCGGGAGCCATCCCTGCGTGACCGCGTAGCGGTCACAAAAGCTCCCTTGATTGCCCATAAAGAGCAATAGATGGGGACAAAACGTCAATTGTTCAATGACGGCCGATCACCCTTTCGTGTGCTTTTCACGAAAGTCCTCAAGCTGTGCTCCGCCATGGCCGACAAAGGAGACGTGAGTACCGTTGCGCATCCCCCCATGACCACCGCTCGCCTGGCCGCAGAGACGGCCCGCTCCGGCGCCGGCGAGCTGGACCGCTTCCCGATCGGCGAACGCACCGCCGATCGGGCCTTTCCCGAGCGCGGCGCGCCCGGACCATCGCTGCACTGGGACAGTCCCGAGCCCGAGCTGAGCCGCGCGGGACGCCGGGCCTCGGGCAGCCGAGGCCGGGGGTTGCACGGCCAACTGGTGCAGCAGCTCGGCCAGATGATCGTCTCCGGGGACCTGGGCGCGGACCGCCCGCTGGTGCCCGAGGAGATCGGTCAGCGCTTCGAGGTGTCGCGCACCGTGGTCCGTGAGTCCTTGCGGGTCCTGGAAGCCAAGGGCCTGGTCAGCGCCCGTCCCAACGTCGGCACCCGGGTGCGTCCGGTCGCCGACTGGAACCTGCTGGACCCGGACATCATCGAGTGGCGCGCCTACGGTCCGCAGCGTGACGACCAGCGCCGGGAACTGTTCGAGCTGCGCTGGGCCATTGAGCCCCTCGCCGCGCGGCTCGCCGCGGGCCACGGCCGGGACGAGATCCACCAGCGCATGGTCGACATGACCGAGATCATGGGCCACGCGGTCGGCCAGGGCGACCAGGTCACCTTCAGCCGGGCCGACGCCGAGTTCCACACCCTGCTGCTGGAGCTGGCCGGCAACCGCATGCTGGAGCACCTGGCCGGCATCGTCGGCTCCGCGCTCACCGTCTCGGGAAGCCCGGTCACCGCCTGCGAGCGGCCCTCCGAGCCCTCGGTCGGTCTGCACAGCCGGCTGGTCGAGGCGCTCGGCACCGGAGACGGCACCGCGGCGGAGGCCGCGATGCGTGCCCTGCTCACGGTGCACCCCGAGGTCGACCACGTGGTGCCCGCCCCGCGCGAACACTGAGAACGCCGCGAACGCCGCGAAGGCCAGGAACGCCCGAACGCCCGTACGCCGCGAGCCGCCGCCCCACCCGGGACGGCGGCTCGCGGCGTTCGGGCCCGTGCGTCCGGCCCCGCCACGCCCGCCTCGCCTGCGCCGCGCCCGCCTCGGACGTTGCCCCCTGCCTGCCGCCTCGGACGGGCCCCGACTGCCGTCGCAGGGCCTCTCTCGCCCGCATCCCGCAGTCAGCCTGATGGGGGTGTCCATCACTGGATCAGGCGACTGCCGGAATGCGGGCCCATCCCCGGGCGTTCAGCTGGGTACGACTTTCGGAGGCACTGTGACTTGCGCCACGAAAGGAAGGCGTAACACTTCTCCGCCGCCAGCGATGTCTACGGAGGTAGCGGCACTACGGAAGCCCGCCACCCGCACCATCCTGCGGCTCCACCCTTCACTGCAGTCCAGCTTCAACTCTTCAGAGGTCGGCCCCTCCGGGCCGGATTCTGTCCACTCACGTCCGAGAGGTTGTTCGTGTCGGCCAGCACATCCCGTTCGCTCCCCCCCGAAATCGCAGAGTCCACCGCGTTGATGGCACTCATCGAACAGGGCAAGGCACAGGGGCAGATCGCCGGCGATGACGTGCGCCACGCCTTCGAGGTTGACCAGATCCCGGTCACCAAGTGGAAGAACGTCATGCGAAGCCTCAACCAGGTCCTCGACGAGGAGGGTGTGACGCTGATGGTGAGCGCCGCGGAGTCTTCCGCGCCCAAGCGCCCCCGCAAGAGCGTCGCGGCCAAGAGCACAGCGACGAAGGCGACCGCGACCAAGGCTGTGCCCGCACGCACCGCCTCCGCGGTCACCACGACCCGACCGGCGGCGCCCCGCGTCGCCGCCACGACCACCAAGGCGGCTCCCGTGGTGAGCTCGGCGAGTACGGTCGACGACCTGGACGAGGGGGCGCTCACCGTCGACGTGGCCGCGGCCCCGGCCAAGAAGGCCGTCGCGAAGAAGGCAGTGGCGAAGAAGGCGGCTCCGGCGAAGAAGGCCGTGGCGAAGAAGACCGTCGCCGGCAAGGCGGGGAAGTCCGATGACGAGGCCGGCGCCGAGGACGAGGTGCTGGAGGAAGCCGGGACCGTCAAGGCCGACGGCGAGCCGGCCGAGGGCGAGGAGGAGTCGCAGGGCTTCACCCTCTCCGACGACGACGAGGACGACGCCCCGGCCCAGCAGGTCGCCGTGGCCGGTGCCACCGCCGACCCGGTCAAGGACTACCTCAAGCAGATCGGCAAGGTCCCGCTGCTCAACGCCGAGCAGGAGGTCGAGCTCGCCAAGCGGATCGAGGCCGGTCTCTTCGCCGAGGACAAGCTGGCCGCCGCCGACAAGCTGGCCCCCAAGCTCAAGCGCGAGCTGGAGATCATCGCCGAGGACGGCCGCCGCGCCAAGAACCACCTGCTGGAGGCCAACCTCCGGCTGGTCGTCTCGCTGGCCAAGCGCTACACCGGTCGCGGCATGCTGTTCCTGGACCTGATCCAGGAGGGCAACCTCGGTCTGATCCGTGCGGTCGAGAAGTTCGACTACACCAAGGGCTACAAGTTCTCGACCTACGCGACCTGGTGGATCCGTCAGGCCATCACCCGCGCCATGGCCGACCAGGCCCGCACCATCCGCATCCCGGTGCACATGGTCGAGGTCATCAACAAGCTGGCCCGGGTGCAGCGCCAGATGCTCCAGGACCTGGGCCGCGAGCCCACCCCGGAGGAGCTGGCCAAGGAACTCGACATGACCCCCGAGAAGGTCGTCGAGGTCCAGAAGTACGGCCGCGAGCCCATCTCGCTGCACACCCCCCTGGGTGAGGACGGCGACAGCGAGTTCGGTGACCTGATCGAGGACTCCGAGGCCGTCGTGCCCGCCGACGCGGTCAGCTTCACCCTGCTCCAGGAGCAGCTGCACTCGGTGCTGGACACCCTGAGCGAGCGCGAGGCCGGCGTGGTCTCGATGCGCTTCGGCCTGACGGACGGTCAGCCGAAGACGCTGGACGAGATCGGCAAGGTCTACGGGGTGACCCGTGAGCGGATCCGCCAGATCGAGTCCAAGACCATGTCCAAGCTGCGCCACCCGTCGCGGTCCCAGGTCCTCCGCGACTACCTGGACTAGTCAGGACTGTCCGGCCCGCCCCGTCCGCGGACGGGGCGGTCGCAACCGGCAGGGGCCTTCGCCCCTGCCGGTTTTTGCGTGCCGTCACCCCTCGAAGGGATGTACCCGACGTCGGGGGCGCGTCATCCGACCCCGGAGCGTCGCCATCCGCCTACGCTGAGCGGCGACCATGCGGTGAGACGGAACGGCGAAGGGCAGCGGGTGGCGGTCAACAAGCGTGCGGCGGATGGTGCCGGGACGGCGGGGGAACCGCGCGGGAGGAGGCGCCGGGCCCTGCTGGTCCTGCTCGCCACGCTGCCCGTCGCGGTCGGCAGCCTGCCCGGCCCGGCCTATGCGGCCCTGCGGATCATCGGTGGCGGCGCGACCAGCACCGAGCAGCACCCCTGGATGGTCGCCCTGGCCAGCCGGGCCACCTACGGCGACAGCCGCTCCGGCCAGTTCTGCGGCGGGACCCTGGTCTCCCCGACCAAGGTGGTCACCGCGGCGCACTGCCTCTACGACGAGTCCACCCTGCACCGCTACGACCGGCCGGACCTCAGGGTCCTGGTGGGGCGCAGCGATCTGACCGGATCGGCGGGTTCCGAGGTCCCGGTGTCCAGGGTATGGGTGGACCCGGACTACGACATGAACACCAACATGTGGGACGTGGCGGTGCTCACGCTGGCCGTGCCGCAGCCGGACCGGGCGGTGCTGCCCATGGTCGGGCAGGGGGAGACCGCCCCGTATCTGCCGGGGACCATGGCCACCGTCTACGGCTGGGGGGACATCCACGGCAACGGGGACTATCCGGCGACGCTGCACGCCGTGCAGCTGCCCATGGTCGCCGACGCCACCTGCGCCCAGGACTACACCGGCGCTCCGGACGGCACCTTCAGGGCCGGCGCCATGGTCTGCGCCGGCAATCAGAACACCGGAGGCCGGGACGCCTGCCAGGGCGACAGCGGCGGCCCGCTGGTGGTGGCCGGCCGGCTGGTCGGCCTGGTGTCCTGGGGCACGGGCTGTGCGGAGCCGGGCCACCCGGGGGTGTACTCCCGGCTCGCGGCGATGGCGAACGCGGTGCGCGACCAACTGTGACCCGACGCACAGTGTCGCCCCGGCTCGCCCTGCCCAACTGACGGAGTGTGGGCTGGTGCACTGTGACATACAACACAGCCGCAAGGACACGCAGAAGGCCGGGCGGTGAACCTCTGGTTCGCCGCCCGGCCCGGTGCCGCTCTTCAGCTCGTCATCAGGGCCGCCAGTCGCCCGGCCCGGTTGAGCGCCTCGGCGCTCCTCGCTACTCGTCGCCTGCGAATGCGGGTGCGGCCGTCAGCCGGCCGGTCTCGTCCTGTATCTCAGCTGCGATCTTCTTCAGCTCGGGCTCGAACTTGCGGCCGTGGTGAGCGCAGAAGAGCAGCTCGCCGCCGGATGCCAGCACGACGCGCAGGTAGGCCTGGGCGCCGCACCGGTCGCAGCGGTCTGCTGCGGTCAGCGGGCTCGCGGGGGTCAGAACTGTAGTCACGTCGCCTCTTCTCTAGCTCGACGAGCTGTCGTACCAGGGTCAACATCCAACCAGGCCGAAAACGTTCCCGCTCGCGGCTTTTCTTTTGTGACGCCTCGGGACTGCGGATCGGTCGGTCCGGCTGTTGAGCCGGGTCGTGGGGTGGAGACGGCGGGGACGGCTGTGTCGCTGCCGCTTGGACCGTTGGGGCTGGTGTCCTGGTGGACTTCTTGTTGGATAAGGACGTGCCCCAACTCCGAATGGTTCATGCCTGCTGCCGACTATGGCATCCGCGCCACCCGTCCGAGTTATCGAACGAGCGTACGAGTTGCGCGTAGCATAAGCGGCCAGCAGGTCGGAGCAGAAGCCCCAGCCCACACACCGGTAGCCTGCAACCCGGCAGCATTGACGCCATGGTGCACTGGTCCCCCGACCAGGATCCAGGGAAAGAGCCCGTGTTCGCGCTCCGCGTAGCGCCGGAACGCCCCGAGAACGAGCGAGAACGAGGAGTAGTACGCGCGTGACCGCCGAAACGACCGTGCAGACCGCAGCCCTCCGAGGCGGCGGAGGATCCAGCAACGACGGCTCCAACTACACCGCACGGCACCTCCTTGTCCTCGAAGGACTGGAGGCCGTCCGCAAGCGGCCGGGCATGTACATCGGCTCCACCGACAGCCGCGGCCTGATGCACTGCCTCTGGGAGATCATCGACAACTCCGTCGACGAGGCCCTGGCCGGCTACTGCGACCACATCGAGGTGTTCCTGCACGCGGACAACTCGGTCGAGGTCCGCGACAACGGGCGCGGCATCCCGGTCGACGTCGAGCCCAAGACCGGGCTGTCCGGGGTCGAGGTGGTGATGACCAAGCTGCACGCCGGCGGGAAGTTCGGCGGCGGCTCCTACGCGGCCTCCGGCGGTCTGCACGGTGTCGGCGCCTCCGTGGTCAACGCGCTCTCGGCCCGGCTGGACGTCGAGGTCGACCGGGCCGGCCACACCCACGCCATCAGCTTCCGGCGCGGCGCTCCCGGCGTCTTCGCCGGCGCGGGCGCGGACGGCGACTTCACTCCGGCCAAGGGCACGGAGGGCGGCCTGAGCAAGGTCCGCAAGGCGCCCCGCGGCCGCACCGGTACCCGGATCCGCTACTGGGCGGACCGGCAGATCTTCCTCAGGGAAGCCCGGCTCTCGCTGGAGAACCTGCACGCCCGCGCGCGGCAGACGGCCTTCCTGGTGCCCGGTCTGACCATCGTGGTCCGCGACGACCGCGCCGTGGACGGCGCGCCGACCGACGAGCAGACCTTCCGCTTCGACGGCGGCATCGCCGAGTTCTGCGACTTCCTGGCCCCCGACAAGGCGGTCTGCGACACCCTGCGACTGCAGGGCCAGGGCACCTTCAAGGAGACGGTGCCGGTCCTGGACGAGCTCGGGCACATGACGCCCACCGAGGTCACCCGCGAACTCGGCGTGGACATCGCGCTGCGCTGGGGCACCGGCTACGACACCACGCAGCGCTCCTTCGTCAACATCATCGCCACGCCCAAGGGCGGTACCCACGTCGCCGGGTTCGAGCGCTCGCTGACCAAGACCATCGGCGAGGCTCTGCGCGCGGCCAAGCTGCTGCGGGTCGCCGAGGACGACGTCACCAAGGACGACGCGACCGAGGGCCTGACCGCGGTCATCACCGTCCGGCTGGCCGAGCCGCAGTTCGAGGGCCAGACCAAGGAGGTGCTCGGCACCTCCGCGGCGACCCGGATCGTCGCGGCCGTGGTGGCCAAGGAGCTCAAGGCCTTCCTCACCTCGACCAGGCGCGACGACAAGGCCCAGGCCCGCGCGGTCATGGAGAAGGTGGTCGCGGCCGCGCGCACCCGGGTCGCGGCCCGCCAGCACAAGGACGCCCAGCGCCGGAAGACCGCGCTGGAGACCAGCTCGCTGCCGGCCAAGCTGGCCGACTGCCGCAGCGACGACGTGGACCGCAGCGAGCTGTTCATCGTCGAGGGGGACTCCGCGCTCGGCACTGCCAAGGTCGCCCGCAACTCGGAGTTCCAGGCGCTGCTGCCGATCCGCGGCAAGATCCTCAACGTTCAGAAGGCGTCCGTCTCGGACATGCTGAAGAACACCGAGTGCGCCGCGATCATCCAGGTCATAGGGGCCGGCTCGGGCCGGACCTTCGACATCGACCAGGCCCGCTACGGCAAGATCGTGCTGCTCGCGGACGCCGACGTCGACGGCGCGCACATCCGGACCCTGCTGCTCACCCTGTTCCAGCGCTACATGCGGCCCATGATCGAGGCCGGCCGGGTCTTCTCGGCGGTGCCGCCGCTGCACCGGATCGAGCTGACCAGCCCGCGCAAGGGCCAGGACAAGTACCTGTACACGTACTCCGACAGCGAGCTCCGGAACAGCCTGCTGGAACTGCAGCGCAAGGGGCAGCGCTGGAAGGAGCCGGTGCAGCGCTACAAGGGCCTCGGTGAGATGGACGCCGACCAGCTCGCGGAGACCACCCTGGACCCGCGGCACCGCACCCTGCGCCGGATCAACGTCGGCGACCTGGAAGCCGCCGAGCGGGTCTTCGACCTGTTGATGGGCAACGACGTGGCCCCGCGCAAGGAGTTCATCGTGGACTCGGCCGCGCTGCTGGACCGCTCCCGCATCGACGCCTGACCCAGAACGGCTGACCCAGAAGTGCTGACCCGGGGCTGACCCGCAGCGGTCGCCGAAGGCCCTCCACCTCAGGGTGGAGGGCCTTCTCCATCCGCCGGTCCACCCCGGCTCCGAGGTCGTGAGCTGCGCCGATCCGTACCTTCGGGAGTGCAGAAAGCAGCCGACACCCTTCGGAGCAGGCCATGAACAGCACCGCGAACGTCGCACTGATCGTCGTTGTCGTGATCTACGTCCTTGCCCGGCAGTTGCGGGCCCGGCAGATCACCGGTGACATCCGCCGGATGCTGGTCATCCCCGCCATCCTCGCGGTCATCGGCCTCAGGGACCAGCACCTGCTGGACCACGCCCACCAGACCACCTCGGCGGTACTGCTGGTCATCGGCATCGTGCTGGAGGTCGCCATGGGCTTCGCCTGGGGCTTCACCACCCGGATCTGGCGGGACGCGTCCGGGGCGGTCTGGTCCAAGGGCACCGTGGCCACCGCGGCCGCCTGGATCGGGATGCTGCTGGTCCGGGTGCTGCTCGCGGTGGTCGGGCGCGGCATGGGCATCCCGCTGAGCCAGGGCTCGATCATGCTCTCACTGGCCGCCCTGCTGCTGGTCCGTACCGCCGTGGTCACCTGGCGGGCCCGGGAACTCCAGCCGTCGTACGGTGTCCCTGCCGCAGGCTGACGGGTCGACAGGACCGGCGGGTCGACAGGACAGAAGGAACGTTGTGGACAAGTGGACGGACTGGCCCTCCCGGGAGGCACTCAACCGGGAGGGCCTCGCGCCGGCCCGGCAACGGGTGGGCGCGGCCGCGCGCTACCTCGGCCTCGGCGGGGCGGTGTTCGGCAGCCTCGCCTCGCACCATCCCGAGGGCGTCGCGCTGTGGCTGGTCCTCGCCGCGGCCGTCCTCGGGGTCTTCGGCCTCTGGGGCTTCCTGCACACCGTTCCGGCGATGCGCATGGGTGTCTCACTGGCCTGGCTGACGCTGATCCTGGCCCAGGGCCTGATCGCTGTCGTCAACGGAGTACCGGTGCTCGGGGTGATCTTCCTGTGCGGCATCGCCATGGCCGGCACCCAGCGGATGCCGCTGATCGCCGCCGTTCCGATGACCCTGCTGGCCACGCTGCTGTTCATGCTGCTGGTGCCGCAGCCCGAGTCCTGGGTGGCGAATGTGGCGATCATCTTCGGCCTCGGGGTGATGGGCTATGTGGTGCGACTGGACTGGGAGGGCCGCGCCACCACGCAGCGGCTGCTGGGCCAGGAGCGTGCCGCGCGGGTCGCCGAGGCGGAGTCCGCGGCGCTCGCCGAGCGGGCCAGGATCGCCCGTGAGATCCACGACGTCCTCGCGCACAGTCTGTCCGCCCAGCTGGTCCACCTGGAGGCGGCCCGGCTGATGCTGGACGCCGGCGCGGACCGGGCGCAGCTGCGCGAACGCATCGTCGCCGCCCGCCGGATGGCGCAGGACGGGCTGGCCGAGACCAGGCAGGCGCTGTCCGCGCTGCGCGGCGAGTTCGTTCCGGTCGGCGACTTCCTGGAGGCCGTCGCCAGGAACGAGGGGGCGGAGCTGGTGGTGGTCGGCGAGCCGCGCCCGCTGTCCGCGGAGGCCTCGGTGGCCGTGCGGCGCACCGCGCAGGAGGCGTTCACCAACGTGCGCAAGCACGCCCCCGGCGCTCCCTGTGCGATCCGGCTGTCGTACCTCGACGGTACGGTCGAGCTGGAGGTGCGGAACTCGGCGCCGCCGGGGGCCGTTGCGTCCGAACTCGCGGGCAGTGGCAGCGGCCTGGGGCTGCGGGGGATGCGCGAGCGGGCCGAACTGCTGGGCGGGTCCCTGGTCGCGGGCCCGGACCAGGACGGATTCCTGGTGCGCTTGAGCGTCCCTGCACCGTAGGGCCCGGGCCGCATAGGCTGGCCTGATGAGTGAGGACGCCGTACGGGTGCTGGTGGTGGACGACCAGACGGTCGTGCGCGAGGGGATTGTGATGCTGCTCGGCCTGCTGCCGGGCATCGAGGTGGTCGGCGCCGCCGCCGACGGGGAGGAGGCGGTCGAACTGGCCGCGGCGCGACAGCCGGACGTGGTGCTGATGGATCTGCGGATGCCCCGCTGCGACGGGGTGGAGGCGACCCGGCGGATTCGCGCGGCGCGACCGGAGACGGCGGTCGTGGTGCTGACCACGCACGCCGACGACGACTCGCTCTTCCCCGCGCTGGAGGCGGGTGCGCGCGGCTATCTGACCAAGGACGCCGGTGCGGAGGAGATCGCCCGGGCCATCACCGACGTTCGGGCGGGTGCGGCAGGCCTGTCCCCGCAGATCCAGGCGCGGCTGCTGGAGCGGATCTCCGGCTCCGCTGCCCCGGCCCGGACGCCGGACCCGTCCGCGACGCCGCCGTCCCCGACGCCGCCGGCAAGGACGGCGCCGTCGGCGGCATCGAATCCGGCGCAGTCAGGGGTGCCACTGCCGGACGGGCTGACGGTCCGTGAGGCGGAGGTGCTGTCGCTGATCGCGGACGGACTCTCGAACCAGGAGATCGCAGCGCGGCTGTTCGTCAGCATGGCGACGGTGAAGACGCACATCAACAACCTCTTCGCCAAGACCGGGGTCCGTGACCGGGCCCAGGCGGTCGGCTACGCCTACCGGCACGGACTGTCCGGGGGCAACCAGCAGGGCATCACCTGATGGAGTGAACGTCCGCACACCGGACCACGCGTCTGACGACCGCTCACCATGCTGGATGCGACGGGTGGGGTTGAAGAGGGGGCTCCCGTCACTCCATCGACGCGGGAGCACAGTTGTTGAGACATCGAGAACGCACGGACACGGTCGGCGGGGACGCGGCTGCGCCGCCGGCCGGTCGGGTGGAGGAGGGGGCGCCCGAACGCTTCGACTGGTGGGCCGCCCCGGCCCGGCGCGGAGCGTCGGAGCCGTCACGTACCGAGTCGTTGCAGCCCGAATCGTCGGAGCCTGAATCGTCGCAGCCGGAATCGCCGTACGGAGAGCCGTTGCAGGCCGAGCCGCCCTACGGGGTGCAGGCGGATTCGGCGGAGGGTGGGACTCCGTTCGCGGACTCGCCGCTGACGGTGGCGGTCGCCGAGTGGGTGTCGGGGCTATCCGTGGAGCCGGAGCCGGAGCCGGAGGAGGCGTCCGGGGCGGCGGGGCCGGTGCAGGAGCGGTACTCTTCCGCGCCGCCGACGGCCGCCGCCGAGGTCTACCGGCATGTCCAGGCAGGGGAGGAGTTCCAGGAGATCCGGCGCGAGTACCGCCGCTTCGTCTTCCCCGCCTGTGTGGCCTTTCTGACCTGGTACCTGCTCTACATCGTCGCCGCGGTCACGCTCCCGGGTCTGATGGGCCGACAGGTGGCCGGTCCGCTGAACGTCGCCTGGCTGCTCGGCCTGCTGCAGTTCGCCAGCACCTTCCTGATCACCGTGCTGTACGCGCGGCACGCGCGGGACCGCAGGGACCGGGCCGCGCTCGGCCTCCGCTGGGAGACCCAGGACCGGCTCCGATGACACCCTCCGCAGCTCTGCTGAACGCTCCACCGCTGCACGCCCGACTGCTGAACGCCCGACTGCTGAACGCCCCACTGCTGGAGGCACCTTCGTCGACCGCCCGGTTCACGGCCGCCGCTGTGGACGGTCACCGGAACCTGGCCACCGGTCTGTTCGTCGTGGTCGTGCTGGTGACCCTGGGGATCACCTTCTGGGCCGGGCGTCGCAGCCGCGCGGCCGAGGACTTCTACGCCGGGGGACGTGACTTCAGCCCTCTGCAGAATGGTTTCGCAATCTCCGGCGACTACATGTCGGCGGCCTCGTTCCTCGGCGTCACCGGGCTGATCGCGCTCTACGGATACGACGGCCTGCTCTACACCATCGGGTTCCTGGTGGCCTGGCTGGTGGTGCTGATGCTGGTGGCCGAGCTGGTCCGGAACTGCGGCCGGTACACCCTGGCGGACGTCCTGGCGCAGCGGATGCGGCAACGCCCGGTGCGTGCCGCGGCGGGCGTCTCCTCGGTCGTGGTGTCGCTGTTCTACCTGCTGGCGCAGATGGTGGGCGCCGGCAGCCTGGTGTCGCTGCTGCTCGGGCTGCACTCGGGGCAGGCGCGGGCCTGGGCGATCGTCGGGGTGGGGGCGCTGATGGTGGTCTATGTGACCGTCGGCGGGATGAAGGCCACCACCTGGATCCAGATCGTCAAGTGCGTGCTGCTGATCAGCGGCACGGCCGTGCTCTGCGTGCTGGTGCTGGTGCGCTTCCACGGCGACCTGGGCTCGCTGATGCGTTCCGCGGCGGCCGGCAGCGGCTACGGGGACCGCTATCTCGCGCCCGGCCTCAAGTACGGAGGCAGCGCCACCAACCGGCTGGACTTCGTCAGCCTGGGCCTGGCGCTGGTGCTCGGCACCGGGGGGCTGCCGCACATCCTCGGCCGCTTCTACACCGTGCCCACCGCGCGCGCCGCCCGGCGCTCGGCCATGTGGGCGATCGGACTCGTCGGCTCGTTCTACCTGATGACCATCGTGCTGGGGCTGGGCGCGGCGGCCCTGGTCGGCGCGTCCGCGGTCAAGGCGTCCAACGCCGCGGGCAACACCGCGGTGCCGCTGCTCTCCGAGGTGCTCGGTGGCGGGGCGGGCAGCAACGGGGGAGCGGTGCTGTTCGCGGTGACCTCGGCGGTGGCCTTCGCCACCATCCTGGCCGTCGTCGCCGGCCTCACCCTCGCCTCGTCGGCCTCGTTCGCCCATGACCTGTGGGCCCGGGCGTTCCGCCACCCGGACGAGGAGCCGCCCACCGAGCACGAGGAGGTGGTGGTCGCCAGGATCGCCGCCGTGGTCATCGGTGCCGTGGCCATCGTGCTCAGCCTGTACGCCCAGAAGCTCAACGTGGCGTTCCTGGTCGGCATCTCCTTCGCCGTCGCCGCGTCGGCGAACCTGCCGGCGCTGCTGTTCAACCTCTTCTGGCGGCGCTTCACCACTCGGGGCGCCACCTGGGCGATCTACGGCGGGCTGGTCCCGGCGCTGGTGCTGGTGGTGTTCTCGCCGGTGGTCTCCGGCACTCCGGCCTCGATCGTCACCGGCGTCGACTTCCACTGGTTCCCGCTGGAGAACCCGGGGATCGTCTCCATCCCCTGCGGCTTCTTCTTCGGCTGGCTGGGCACGGTCAGCTCGCGGGAGCGGGCCGATCCGGACGCCTACGCGGAGCTGGAGGTGCGCTCGCTGACCGGGGCCGGCGCGGTGTGACCCGGTGCGCTGTACGACCCGATGCGACCGGAGGAGCGGCGGGCGAGAGCCCGACAGGTGTGCCGACACGCTAATGCCTCCGGGCGCGACGGGGGAGGCGCGCCCGGAGGCATATCCAGGGTAACTCCTGCGGACAGGGTTCCGTGGGCAGTTCAGGTGTGCAGACCGCGTCAGGAACCGGAATTGCGTCACCGCCCTGACGAATGCACTGGTGGGGGCGGTGATGTGGCGTTCACCTCACTGTCACCCGGCAGCCATGGACGCTTCCGTCGGCAGGTGTTGCGGCGGGTGTTGCGGGCCGGGAGTTCTGCTCGTTCTGCGCACCGGGACAGGGGTAGGCAAAGCCATCCTTACCAGGCACAATCTCCGAGACGCGGGCACGGCCAACCGGCCGGCCGCAGACCCGGGAGGAGGCGTTCATGAGGCTGCGCGGCACGCGCCACCGCCTCTCCACCCGGATCCTCGCCGGGCAGCTGGCCATCCTGGGCATCACCAGCGTGATCGGGTTCCTGCTGTTCGCGGTGGCCCAGAGGTCCCAGCTGGACCACGAGTACGAGCAGCGGGCGCTGGCCATCGCCCAGATCACGGCCGCCGAACCGCAGATCCGCAGCGCCATGGAGTACGGCGACTCCGGCGCGGCGGTGCAGAGCGTGGCAAGCCGGGTCAGGCAGTCCTCGGGTGCCCTCTACGTGGTGGTCATCGACCTGCACGGGGTGCGGCACTCGCATCCGGACCCCGCCCTGATCGGCAAGGCGGTCGAGGAGCCGATCGCGGTCCTCGGCGGCCGGACCTACACCGGCATCGACGACGGTGTGACCGGCCGTTCCGCCAACGGCAAGGCCCCGCTCTACGGTCCGTCCGGGGCGCTGGTCGGTGAGGTCTCGGTCGGCATCGCCGAGAAGCACGTGGTGGAGCAGTTGCTGCGGGAGCTGCCCAGCTTCGGCCTGTACGCCTCGATCGCGCTGGCCGTGGGCGCCGTCGCGTCCTATGTGCTGGCTCGCAGGCTCAAGCGCAGTACCTTCGGCCTGGAGCTGGAGGAGATCGCCGGTCTGCTGCAGGACCGCGAGGCGATGCTGCACGGGATCAGGGAGGGCGTGGTCGCGCTCGACCCCCAGGGCAGGATCAGCGTGGTCAACGACGAGGCCAGGCGGCTGCTCGGGCTGGGCACGGCGCTCGGGTCCCGGCTGGACGAGGTGCTGCCGGAGGGCCGTCTGCTGCGGGCCCTGGACGGCAGCCTGGTCGGCGACGACCTCACCGTGCTGACCGACAGCCACTGCCTGGCGGTGAACCGGATGCCGGTGGTGCTGCACGGCCGGGAGCTGGGCGCGGTCGTCACGGTGCGGGACCGCACCGAGCTGATCGGACTGCTGCGCGAGCTGGACTCGGTGCGCGGCCTGACCGACGCGCTGCGGGCGCAGCAGCACGAGTTCGCCAACCGGATGCACACCCTGGCCGGGCTGCTGGAGCTGGGCGAGCAGGAGTCCGCGCTGGAGTACGCCGTCGAACTCGGTTCGGCCGAGCGGCTGCTGGCCGAGTCGGTGCGGACCAGGGTGGGCAACCCGCTGCTGGTCGGCATGATCGTCGCCAAGACCACGGTCGCCGCCGAGCGTGGCGTGCGGCTGGAGCTCACCGAGGACTCGCTGCTCGGCGACCGTCCGGCGCACCTGCGGCGGCTGCTGACGATCGTCGGCAACCTGCTGGACAACGCGGTGGACGCGGCGGCCGGCGGTGACGGTCCCGGGCTGGTCGCGCTGACGCTGCGCGAGGATCCGGCGCGGATCACCGTGCGGGTCGCCGACACCGGCCCCGGCGTGCCCGAGGGCGCCCTTGAGTCGATCTTCGAGGACGGCTGGTCCACCCGCCCGGACCGGGGCACCGCGCGCCGGGGCCTGGGACTGGCGCTGGTGCACCGGCTGGTGCAGCGCAACGGGGGCGCGGTGACGGTCACGGCGGGCCCCGGTGCGGTCTTCGAGGTCCGGCTGCCCCTCCCCGACGTCCGGCCGGTACCGGCCGACGCGGGCTGGCTGACCGGGCTCCCGCCGCTGGTCGGTGCCGCGGACAGGGGCGACCGGTGATCCGTACCCTGGTCGTGGACGACGACTTCCGGGTCAGCAACATCCATGCCGCCTACGTGGGAAAGGTGCCCGGCTTCACCGTGGTCGGTCAGGCGGCGAGCGTCGCCGAGGCGCTGGAGGCGGTCGGGGCCCTGCGCCCGGACCTGCTGCTGCTGGACATCTTCCTGCCCGACGGCAGCAGCCTGGAGCTGCTGCGGCGGCTGATCAGCGAGAGCGAGGCGGCCGGCGGGCGCCCGGACGCGCTGATGATCACTGCGGCCCGGGATGTCGCGACGGTGCGCGAGGCGATGCGGCTGGGCGCCGTCGGCTACCTGGTGAAGCCGTTCGGGTTCACGGCGCTGCAGGAGCGGTTGACGGCCTATCAGGAGCTGCGCAGCCGGATGGAGGCGCTGGGCGAGGCGACCGAGACGGACCAGGCCGAGGTGGACGCGCTGTTCCAGGCGGGACGCCCGGCCCCGTTGCCGGCCCCGCTCCCCGCGAAGGGCCACTCGGCGCCCACCCTGGCGCTGGTCCGCGAGGCCGTCCGGTCGGCGCGGCGGGACCTGTCGGCGGCGGAGGTCGCCGAGCTGACCGGGGTCTCCCGGGCGACGGCGCAGCGCTACCTGTCCTACCTGGTACGGGAGGGCGCCGCCCGGCTCGAACTGCGCTACGGGGCCACCGGCCGCCCCGAGCACCGCTACCGCGACGCCGGCTGAGCCGCGTCCGCTCCGGGTCGTCGAGCGCTGCCCGACGGTGCCGCGGTCACGGCGAAATTCGGTCAGAGCGGGGTGATCACGGTGGCGTCGAAGCGGTCCGGGTGGGTGGGGTCCTTGAGGCAGCTCGCGGCCCGGGCCGGCTCGGCGGCACTGCGCCGGACCTCGACCGCCCAGCGGCGGCCGTCCCCGTGCGTGACCGTCACCGACCACAGGTCGTGGGCGAGCTGCCGCTGGCCGAGGGTCAGCGCCTCGGCGGCGTCCTCACCGGTCAGCATGCGCACCGCCAGTTCGGCGGCCTGGCCCGGCCGGTCCCAGAAGGCGCGGCCCCGGGACCACTCGGGAACCATCCGCCCCTCCCGGGTCGCCTCCAGGATCTCCTTCGCCACCGGAGCGGACATCCGCCCGTAGGCGTAGCCGAAGGGGAGTACCAGCATGGTCGGGGCGAAGCGGTGTCCGCCCAGGTGGGTGACCTCCCAGACCTGGGCCTGGCCGCCGGCGGCCAGTTCGGCGGCGAGCGGCCGGCCCAGCAGGGCGCAGCAGCGGTCGCGCCGGCCGTTGGTGCACACCAGGGCGAGCGGGCCGGCTGTGTGCTCCGCGCCGACGCCGCCGTGGTCACCCGCCCCGAGGGCGTCGAAATCCAGGTCCAGCAGCTCGGCGGGGTCGGCCACGGTGAGCGAGCGCACCCAGGACAGGCCCGGCCGGGTGTGGCCGAGGTAGACCTGGCGGGTCGGGGTGGGCGGGCAGTCGGCATGCCGGCCGGGGCGCCGGATCAGTGCGATGCGCAGGCCGGTGGAGTGGGTGCGGTCCTCCAGGGCCTGGCCGAGGGCCGGGTCGAGGTGGCTCTGCGTCAGCGCCTCCGCACCCCAGGGGCCCGACTGCTCCAGCAGCAGCCAGGTGGCCCCTGGAGCGGCGGTTCCGCTCAGGGGCTCGGTCAGTTCCCTGGAAAGGGCGGTGCAGGTGCTCACGCGAGCAAGGTTAGCCTTACCGGACCCGCAGCGGGTTACGGATCAGCGTCCACTGGTCTCCGGCCGGCCCGCCGTCCAGGCGCATCCGGCACAGCGCCTTCACCGGCAGCGGCTGCTCCAGCAGGGCGCGGCGGTCGCCGTCGGTCAGCACGCCGGCCGCATCGGAGGCGGCGTCGGCGACCGTCGTCCACAGGGCGTCCTCGACGCCCCGGTCGCCGCCGCCGAAGGCGGAGACCAGGCTGCTGAGGGAACCGCCGACCAGCGAGCCGAACAGCTTGCGACGCAGCACCGCCGGATCGTCGTCGAGGATGCGGCTGCCCAGCCGCGCGGTGCCGATCCCGACGGCGGACAGCCGGGCCGGGCTCACCCGGATGTCGGCCAGGTCCCGGTAGACCAGCCGTCGCGGCCGGTCGTCGCGGTCCAGCACCACCAGCAGGTTCTGTCCGTGCGCCTCCAGGGCCACGCCCCAGGCCAGCAGGCGCAGCAGCGGCGGCCAGACCAGCCTGGCCAGCAGGCCCAGCCAGGCCACCCGGTCGCCGGTGCCGGGCAGCGGCGGCACCGCCAGCGCCGCCAGCGGCACCACCCGCTCGTCCGGTCCCGCGTGCAGCTCCGGCGACTCCCGCAGCAGCACCGCCAGATCGGGGCTGAGCGCACCGCCCACCAGGGCGCTCGCCGCGGCCAGGTTGCGGGTGACCGACAGCGCGCCGCCGAGCCGCCCGGTCACCGCCACCAGCAGCTCGGACAGCGTCACGCTGTCCAGCACCGAGCCGCCGGAGATGTCCCGCACCGAGGAGGTCATCCGCAGCGACAGCGCGGTCTTCAGATGCGGGCCGCCGGTTACCGGGGCCAGGGTGCGCACCGCCATCAGCGGCCGGGCGGGCAGCAGCCCGGCCTCGGCCTGCCCGGCCTCGGACAGGCCGAGGCCGGGCAGCACCACCCTGGCCTGCCACGGGTGCACCGGCAGCAGCACCCGGCCCCGGCCGTCCCGCAGGGTGTCCGGCCAGTCGCCGACGACCGCGCAGTGCGTCGCCGGCAGCGCCACCGTCCGAAGGTCCACCACCGGACGGTGCTCCGGGGCATAGGCGAGCTGGTCGGCGACGGTGAAGCCGGGCCGGCTGCGGCAGCACGGGTGGTAGGGATGGCCGTCCACCACGCTCTGCTCGTAGGCGACCAGGTCGCGGCCGGTCCGGGGGGACGCCCCGGCCCGGGACAGTGCCAGCGACGCGACGCTGTGGTCCAGCTCGGCGACCAGACCCGCGCCGCCGGGCAGGGCCAGATCGGCCAGCAGCGCGGCCGGGTGGCTGTACTCGCGGCCGTCCAGACGCAGTGTCAGCTCGTCCTTGGGCGCGCCCACGTCGTAGGCACGCAGGTCCGGTCCGTTCAGGCGGCGGCCGGCGGTGCCGGGCAGGTCCTCGAACCGCAGCGAGCGGTACAGCCGGGCCAGCACGGCGGCCCGTGCCCCCGGCAGCGCCTCCCGGTAGGGCTCGACCAGCGACGGGCGGACTACGTGCAGTTCGGCCTCGAACGATGCCTCCAGCGGACGTGTGTGACCCTGCGGACGGTGGGGGACGCGCCCCCTGGGGCGTGGATCGGAGTGCATGAGGAACGTCATACCCCAGGTTGATGACGGATCATGGCAGCAGGCGTGCCCGTGCGGGCGTGCGGACCGGGACGGCGGCGAGAGGGCGACGGCATGACCAAGCGCGGGGGCGTGACCGAGTGCGAGCAGCAGGCGGATGTCCTGGCGATGACGGGGCTGCTCAACTGCGTCGTCCGCGAGCTGGCGGTGCCCGGGCCGGGGCCGGAGGGGGCGTCCGACGGGTCCTCGCTGCGGCTTCCGGCCTCGGGGCGGACGATCCGGGTCGGGCCGGGGCGCTGGCCGTCCGCGCCCGCGCTGGAGACGCCGCAGGGCCCGCTGCCGCTGACCCTGGCCGGGCTGGTCGACGTCGCCGAGGGTGAGCTGCGGGCGCGGACCGGGGTGGACAACACCACCCTGACCGACGAGATCGCCGACAGCCGCGAGGTGATCGCCGCACTGCTGGCGGCCCGGGAGCGGGCCCGGCCCGCCGCCGACCTCTACCTGCGCTCGGAGCAGGCGCTGGTCGCCGGACACCGCTACCACCCGGCCGCCAAGACCCGGGGCGGTGGCCCGCCGGCCGGCTGGCTGCCGTACGCACCGGAGGCCTACGCGTCCTTCCCGCTCAGGCTGCTCGGTGTGCGGGAGGACCTGCTGGCGGGTGCGGGCGACACCGCCGTGCTGGACGAGCTGTGGGGGGACCGGCCTCCGCAGGGCTACCGGGTGCTGCCCGCGCACCCCTGGCAGCTGGAGCTGATCGCGGAGGACCCGGCCCTGCGGGGGCGGCTGTGGGAGGACGACCGGCTGCTGGACCTCGGCCCGACCAGGGAGCGCGCCTGGGCGACCTCCTCGGTGCGGACGGTCCACCTGCCGGACGCCGACCTGTCGCTGAAGTTCAGCCTGGACGTGCGGATCACCAACGACATCCGCCGGCTCTGGCTGCGCGACCTGCGCTGGCTCGCCCCGGTCGACGAGGTGGTCGGCAAGGCCTTCGCAGACGCCCCGGCCGGGGCGGCCGTGCTGGCCGACCGGGGCCACCGTACCGCCGGTCTCGGAGGTATGGACGGCTACGAGGCGCTGGCGGTGCTGGTGCGCCAGGGCATGGGTGCGGGACCCCGCCCGCAGCTGGCGGCCGGCCTCAGCGAGGGCTACTCGGGCAGCCCGCTGGACGGTCTGACCCCGGCCCGGGCCACCGCCTGGTGGCGCCGCTACCTGGAGCGGGTCGTGCCGCCGGTGCTGCACGCCTACCTGGAGCACGGCGTGGTGCTGGAGTGCCATCTGCAGAACGTCCTGGTCACCATGGACGAGGACGGCCTGCCGGGACGTGCGGTCTTCCGCGACCACGAGGGCGTCAAGCTGCTGGCCCACCGCCATGCCGAGCTGCTGGCGAGTCTCGGCCCGGACCTGCCCACCCCGGCCGTGGACGCCGCGCACGGCTGGCAGCGGCTGGTCTACTGCCTGGTGACGAACCATCTGCTGGAGATCGCCGGGGCGCTGCTGGAACGGCACCCCGCGCTGGCCGCCGACCTGTGGCCGACGGCCCGCGAGCTGTTCGCCCGCTACGCCGACCACGGCGAGGTCCGCGACCTGCTGGCGGCCCCGAGCATCCCGGCCAAGACCAACCTGCTGCTGCGCTGGACCGGGGCGGACGGTGGCGACTCCACGTACGCCCCGCTGGCCAACCCGCTGGCCGCCCCGGCGCGCTGACGCCCGCGAACGGCGCGGTCCCGCAGTCGTCCGGCCGGGGCCGGGGGACTGCGGGACCGTGGTCGGGGGGCGTCGCTGCGGTGGTGCCGTGCGGTCAGGCCGGGCCGGCGACCGCGGCGATGGCCTTGGCCAGCGGGACGCCCGAGCCGTCACGGCGCGGATCGCGGCCGGGGAGTTCGGCCGGGGAGCCGTTGGCGGTCGCCGCCCGGGCCGGGGTGGGGCCGACCCAGGACAGGACCAGGACGTCCTCGCCCTTGAGGAAGCGCTGGCAGCGCACCCCGCCGGTGGCCCGCCCCTTGCGCGGGTACTGGTCGAACGGGGTGGCCTTCGCCGTCCCCAGGCCGAGCCCGTCCAGCGCCTCGGTCCCGCCCGCGACGGTCACCACGACGGCGTCGGCGGCCGGGTCCACCGCATGGAACGACAGCACCCGGGCCCCGGTGGCCAGCTTGATGCCGGCCATGCCTCCGGCCGGCCGGCCCTGCGGCCGGACCTGCCCCGCCTGGAACCTGAGCAACTGGGCATCGGAGGTGATGAACACCAGGTCCTCCTCGCCGGTGGTCAGCTCGACCGCGCCGACCAGCCGGTCGCCGTCCTTGAGGCCGATCACCTCGAACTCGTCCTTGTTCTCCGGCCAGTCCGGGACCACCCGCTTGACCACGCCCTGTTCGGTGCCCAGCGCCAGGCCGGGGGAGGACTCGTCCAGGGTGGTCAGGGCGAGCACCTGCTCGCCCGCGTCCAGCTTGAGGAACTCGGAGACCGGCGCGCCGCCGGACAGGGCGGGCGCGGTGGAGCTCGGCGGCAGCGACGGCAGGTCGATCACCGGCAGCCGCAGCACCCGTCCCAGCGTGGTGACCGCGCCGATGTCCGCCCGCGCGGTCGCCGCGACCGCCGAGACGATGACGTCGTGCCTGGTCCGGCCGGTGTCGGCGTCGACCGCCTGCACCGCGTCGGCGGTCCGGGCCAGCAGCCCGGTCGAGGACAGCAGGACCCGGCAGGGGTCGTCGGCGACCTCCAGCGGCACCGCCGCGGTGGGCACCGCGCCGGCCTCCAGCAGCACCGTGCGCCGTTCGGTCCCGAACTTCTTGGAGACCGCGCCCAGTTCGTCCGAGACCACCTTGCGCAGCACCGTGTCCGATTCGAGGATCTCGGTCAGCGCCTGGATCTCGGTGTGCAGACGGTCCTGCTCCGCCTCCAGTTCGACCTGGTCGAAGCGGGTCAGCCGGCGCAGCGGGGTGTCCAGGATGTAGACGGTCTGCGTCTCCGACAGCGAGAAGCGCTCCATCAGCCGTTCCTTGGCCTGGGCCGTGTTGTCGCTGCCCCGGATCACGGCGATGACCGCGTCGATGTCCAGCAGCGCCACCAGCAGGCCCTCGACCAGGTGCAGCCGCTCCTGACGCTTGCGGCGGCGGAAGTCGGAGCGCCGCCGGACCACTTCGAAGCGGTGGTCGACATAGACCTCCAGCAGCTCCTTGAGGCCCAGCGTCAGCGGCTGGCCGTCCACCAGGGCCACGTTGTTGATGCCGAAGGACTCCTCCATCGGCGTCAACTTGTAGAGCTGCTCCAGCAGCGCCTCGGGGACGAAACCGTTCTTCACCTCGATGACCAGCCGCAGACCGTGGCTGCGGTCGGTCAGGTCCTTGACGTCCGAGACGCCCTGCAGCTTCTTCGCGTTGACCAGGTCCTTGATCTTCGCGATGACCTTCTCGGGGCCGATGTTGTACGGAAGTTCCGTCACCACCAGGCCCTTGCGACGCGGGGTGACGTCCTCCACGGTCACCTTGGCGCGGATCTTGAAGGTGCCCCGGCCGCTCTCGTAGGCGTCCCTGATCCCGCTCAGGCCCACGATCCGCCCGCCGGTCGGCAGGTCGGGCCCGGGGACGAAGCGCATCAGGGTGTCCAGGTCGGCGGCCGGATGCCTGATCAGATGCCGGGCGGCGGCCACCACCTCGGCGAGGTTGTGCGGCGGCATGTTGGTGGCCATCCCGACCGCGATCCCGGTCGCGCCGTTGACCAGGAGGTTCGGGAAGGCGGCGGGCAGAACGCCGGGCTCCTGCTCGCTGCCGTCGTAGTTGGGCGTGAAGTCGACGGTGTCCTCGTCGATCGACTCCACCATCGCCATCGACGCCGAGGTCAGCTTGGACTCGGTGTAACGCATCGCGGCCGGCGGGTCGTCGTTGCCCAGCGAGCCGAAGTTGCCGTGTCCGTCGATCAGCGGGAGCCGCATGGAGAACGGCTGCGCCATCCGCACCAGGGTGTCGTAGATCGACGCGTCACCGTGCGGGTGGAGCCGGCCCATCACCTCGCCGACCACGCGGGCGCTCTTGACGTAGCCGCGTTCCGGACGCAGCCCCATCTCGTTGGCCTGGTAGAGGACCCGGCGGTGGACGGGCTTGAGCCCGTCACGGGCGTCGGGCAGGGCGCGTGAGTAGATGACCGAGTAGGCGTACTCCAGGAAGGAGCCCTGCATCTCGTCCACGACGTCGATGTCGAGGATGCGCTCCTCGAAATCCTCGGGCGGTGGGGTCTGCGAACTGCGGCGGGCCATCGCGGCGGGGCTCCCTTGCCATTTACGTCGGTCATCTTCGGGTACGGGCACCCCATTGTGGACCCTGCCACCGACAACCCCGTGACGCGGCCACGCTCGCAGCGAACAGAAGCACGCCCCGGTACCCCCGTTCGTTGGACCACAATGAGCGGACGCGGCATCCACGCACGGCCCGCGCACCACCCGAGCCACGACTCCAGTACGACGTCACGCACGACCCAGCACGCAGCAGCACCGACCGGAAGGACGACGAGCGGATGGCCCACCCGGCCCCCAGCCCCACCGACGGAACGCCCGCCAGCGCGGGTTTCCGCATCTCCGAGCACACTCTCGACAACGGCCTGCGGGTGGTGCTCTCCGAGGACCACCTGACGCCGGTCGCCGCCGTCTGCCTCTGGTACGACGTCGGCTCCCGCCACGAGGTCAAGGGCCGCACCGGCCTGGCCCACCTGTTCGAGCACCTGATGTTCCAGGGCTCCGCCTCGGTTCCGGGCAACGGCCACTTCGAGCTGGTCCAGGGCGCGGGCGGCTCGCTCAACGGCACCACCAGCTTCGAGCGCACCAACTACTTCGAGACCATGCCGGCCCATCAGGTCGAGCTGGCCCTGTGGCTGGAGGCCGACCGGATGGGCTCGCTGCTCTCCGCGCTCGACCTGACCGGTCTCGACAACCAGCGTGCAGTGGTCAAGAACGAGCGCCGCCAGCGCTACGACAACGTCCCCTACGGGACGGCCTTCGAGCGCCTGGTCGCGATGGCGTTCCCGGACGGCCACCCCTACCACCACACCCCGATCGGGTCGATGGCCGACCTGGACGCGGCGACCCTCGCCGACGCCCAGGACTTCTTCCGCACGTACTACGCGCCGAACAACGCGGTACTGTCCGTCGTCGGCGACATCGACCCGGAGCAGACCCTCGCCTGGATCGAGAAGTACTTCGGCTCGATCCCCGCGCACGACGGCAAGCGCCCGCCGCGCGACGGCAGCCAGGTGGTCCGGGACGGAGTGGCGCCGCTGCGCCAGCACCTGGTCGAGGAGGTCCCGTCGCAGGCGCTGATGGCCACCTACCTGCTGCCGCTGGACGGCACCCGTGAGGCGGACGCGGCCGACCTGGCGCTGACCATCCTCGGGTCGGGCGAGTCCAGCCGGCTCTACAACCGCCTGGTGCGGCGCGACCGCAGCGCGGTCACCGCCGGATTCGGGCTGCTGCGTCTGGCCGGTGCCCCCTCGCTGGGCTGGCTCGACGCCAAGACCTCCGGTGACGCCGCGATCGCCTCGGTCGAGGCCGCCGTCGACGAGGAGCTGGCCCGCTTCGCCGCCGAGGGTCCCACCCCCGAGGAGCTGGAGCGCGCCCAGGCGCAGATCGAGCGCGAGTGGCTCGACCGGCTGGACACCGTCGGTGGCCGGGCCGACGAACTGTGCCGCTACGCGGTGCTGTTCGGTGACCCCAAGCTGCTCGACTCGGCGCTGTCGAAGGTGCTCGACGTCACGGCGGAGGAGGTCAGGGCCGTCGCCGCGCGCTGTCTGACGCCCGGGAACCGCGCGGTGCTCACCTACGAGCCGGCCGCGCCCGACTCCGACACCGAGAACGACGACGCCGCCGCAGACGAGGACGTGAACGCGTGACCATCGCCCCGACCATGACGTTCCACCCCCGCCCGGAGCCGGGCGAGGCCACCCCCTGGGCCTTCCCCGCCCCCACCCGCGGCATCCTGCCCAACGGCCTGACCGTGCTGCGCTGCGACCGCCCCGGCCAGAAGCTGGTCGCCGTCGAACTGCTGCTCGACGCCCCGCTCGCCGCCGAACCCGCGGGCCAGGACGGGGTCGCCACCATCCTCGCGCGCTCCTTCTCCGAGGGCACCGAGAGCCTGAGCGCCGAGGAGTTCGCGGCCGAACTGGAGCGTGCCGGGGCCACCCTGGACGCCCACGCCGACCACACCACGCTGCGGCTCTCGCTGGAGGTCCCGGCCTCGCGCCTGGAGCGCGGCCTCACCCTGCTCGCCGACGCGGTCCGCGCCCCCGCGCTGCCGGCCGACGAGATCGAGCGGGTGGTCGCCAACCGTCTGGACGAGATCGTCCACGAACTCGCCAATCCCTCCCGCCGGGCCGCCTTCGCCCTCTACGGAGACCTGTTCGACGCTGCCGACCGGATCTCCCGTCCCCGCGCCGGGACCGCCGAGACCGTCAAGGGCATCGACCGCGACGCCGTCGCCGCCTTCTACGCGGCACATGTCCGTCCGGCCACCGCCACCGTGGTGATCGTCGGCGACTTCGCCTCCGTCGACTTCGACGCGGTGCTCGCCGCCACCCTCGGCGACTGGACCGGCAGCCCGGCCGAGGCCTCGGTCGCCGCGCCGGTCACCGCCGACGACCAGGGCCGCGTGATCATCGTCGACCGTCCCGGCTCGGTGCAGACCCAGCTGCTCATCGGCCGGATCGGCCCGGACCGGCACGACCCGGCCTGGGCCGCGCAGATCCTCGGCACCTACTGCCTGGGCGGCACCCTCACCTCTCGCCTGGACCGGGTGCTGCGCGAGGAGAAGGGCTACACCTACGGTGTCCGCGCCTTCGCCCAGCCGCTGCGCTCAGCCGCGGACGGCACCGGCAGGGCCATACTGGCGATCTCCGGTTCCGTCGACACCGAGTCCACCGCCCCGGCGCTCGCCGACACCTGGACCATCCTGCGCACCCTCGCGGCGGAGGGTCTGACCGACGAGGAGCGCGACATCGCCGTGCAGAACCTCGTCGGTGTCGCCCCGCTGCGCTACGAGACCGCCTCGGCGGTCTGCTCCACCCTGGCCGACCAGGTGGAGCAGTACCTGCCGGACGACTACCAGGCACAGGTCTACCGCCGCCTGGCGGAGACCACCACGGCCGAGGCCACCGCCGCCGTCGTCGCGGCCTTCCCGCCGGACCGCCTGGTCACCGTGCTGGTGGGGGACGCGTCGGTGATCGCCGCGCCGCTCAAGGACCTCGGCATCGGCGAGGTCACCGTCGTCCACGGCTGACGCCGCGGCAACCCGGCGGGCGGTGCCCCTCTCCGGAGCGGCACCGCCCGCCGGCCGCCGCAGGCCGACCAGCAGCGCGGCCCCCGCGCCCGCCGTGGCGACCAGTGCGGCGGTGCCGAAGACCGCGCCGGCGCCCAGACGGTCCGTCAGCACTCCGGCCGCGCCGGATCCCAGGGCCGCCCCGAGGTTGAAGGCGGTGTTCACCCAGGCCCCGGCCTCGGTGCGGGCACCCGCCGGGACCAGCAGATCGACCAGCAGGTACGCGGTGATCAGCAGGGTGTCCGTGCACGCCCCGGCAACGAACAGCGCCGCCGCCGCGCCCGGCAGCCCCCGCACCAGCGCGGGCACGGCGAAGCAGACCGCTGCCGCCGCGGCGAGCACCCACAACCGCCGCTGCGGTGACGCCCGCCGGCTCCGCCGTCCGTACAGCAGGCCGCCGCCCACCCCGCCGACGGAGAGCAGGCACAGCAGCAGCGGCAGCGTGAGCAGCCCGTACGAGAGCCGGGCCAGCAGGGCGGCGGCGAACGGGGCGCGGGCATGGGGCAGCGAGAGGACAGCGCGATAGCCGACGCTGCCCCCGACGGGGCGTGACATGGGATTCTCCAGATGTACCGCACAGGCGCCACAGCACAGGCGCACGGACAGGACGGATCAACGAGCGCCCGCCGGGCCGGCCTGGTGCGGCGCGGGGCGGCGGGTGCGGGGATCCGACTAGTGCGGTCCGGAGATGTGCATGGGCGCCAGGCTAGTGCTGCGCAGCCGTGAGCGGCCAGCGGTTTTCCGGAGAGAGGTTTCGACCGCTCCGATGTGACGCAGGTCACATCATCCTGTGAAATTTCTGGGGACCATCTCCCCGTTTAGCTGATTGACTCAACGAACCGGGGAGGAAATCCCCGGATCGACTATCCAGGCTCGTAGGTCTGTCCGGACTCGTACAGAGTTCGGGCTCGCAGCGAAAGGAGTGCACCCGTGGTCGCCACGGTCACCAGGGGCGGTACGCCCCGGCTGCGCGCCGATGCCACCCGCAACCGCGAGCGGATCGTCGCCGCGGCGCAGGAGGCGTTCATCGAGCTGGGTGCCGAGGCTCCGCTGGACGAGATCGCGCGCCGCGCGGGCATCGGTAACGCCACCCTCTACCGGCACTTCCCGGACCGTCGTGACCTGGTCCGCAGCGTGGTGCTGGCGGTGCTGAAGACGATGTCGGACGAGGCCGAGGCGATCAGCGCCGCGGCGCCGGACGCGTTCAGCGCTCTGGAGGGCTTCGTCCACGGGGCGGTCGAATGGAAGGTGGGTGCCCTGTGCCCCATGCTCTCTGAATGGATGGACCTGGGGGAGACCGAGATCCTGGCCGCCCGTGACCGCCTCGACGCCATCGTGGGCGCGGTCGTGGAGAGGGCACAAGCCGAGCACAGCCTCCGTACCGACGTCGGCCCCGGCGACATCATGATCATCGTGGCTCATATCGCCCGACCGCTGCCCGACACCAATCCGACCGAGCATCTCTCCTTCGTGCACCGGCACCTGCAGATCGTCCTCGACGGCCTGCGCACGCCGCAGCCGTCCGTTCTGCCGGGGCGGGCCGCGACCCTCGACGACCTGCGCGAGCGATGTGCCTCCGCCGGGGGCTCCAGCGCGGGTGACGACATCACGAAGAACACCATCGTGAAGCACGTAGCAACGAACCACGCAGTGACATCCACGTAGCGAACGCACCGAACCAGGTAGCGAATACACGACGGGCGATGACGCCCCGTCAGCCCTAGCTCCAGTCTGCCCACACAGTCACGGGAACCGCCATGCCCAGAACAGCATCAGCCAGCCCGGCCCTGACCGAGCCGGACCCCCAGCGCTGGAAGGCGCTCATCTTCATCGCCATCGCTCAGCTGATGGTCGTCCTCGACGCCACCGTCGTGAACATCGCCCTGCCGCACGCGCAGCTGGACCTGCACATCTCGGACGCCAACCGGCAGTGGGTCATCACGGCCTACAGCCTCGCGTTCGGCGGACTGCTGCTCTTCGGCGGACGCATATCCGACCTGTGGGGGCGTAAGCGCGCCTTCATCATCGGGCTGGTCGGCTTCGCGGCGGCCTCCGCCCTCGGTGGCGCGGCCGTGAACGAGGGCATGCTGCTCGGCGCCCGCGCGCTGCAGGGCGTCTTCGGCGCACTGCTCGCCCCGGCCGCCCTGTCCCTGCTCGCGGTGACCTTCACCGAGGCCAAGGAGCGTGCGCAGGCATTCGGCATCTTCGGCGCCATCGCCGGCGCCGGCGGCGCCGTCGGTCTGATCCTCGGTGGCGCGCTCACCGAGTACGCCAACTGGCGTTGGGCCCTGTTCGTCAACATCTTCTTCGCGGTGGTCGCCGCGGTCGGCGCGCTGCTGTTCATCAACGAGCGTGAGGGCGAGCGCAACCGCAACCGCCTCGACATCCCCGGTGTGCTGCTCGCCACCACCGGCCTGGTCTCCCTGGTCTACGGCTTCACCAAGGCGTCCACCCCGGGCGACGGCTGGGGCGCGCCCATCACCATCGGCATGTTCGTGGCCTCCGCCGTGCTGCTCGCCGCGTTCGTGCTGGTCGAGAGCAAGGTCAAGGCTCCGCTGCTGCCGCTGCGCGTCATCACCAACCGCAACCGCGGTGGCGTCTACCTGTCGCTGGGTCTCGCCGTGATCGGCATGTTCGGCCTGTTCCTCTTCCTGACCTACTACCTGCAGCAGGTCAAGGGCTACTCCCCGCTGATGACCGGTGTGGCGTTCCTGCCGATGATCGCCGGCATGATCACCGGTTCGACCCAGATCGGCGCCCGCCTGATGAACCGGGTCCCGGCCCGGCTGCTCATGGGCCCCGGCTTCCTGGTCGCGGCGACGGGCATGCTGATTCTGACCCAGCTCAAGGTCGACAGCTCCTACCCGGCGCTGCTGCTCCCCGGCTTCCTGCTGCTGGGCCTCGGCATGGGTACCGCGTTCATGCCCGCCATGAGCCTGGCCACCTACAAGGTGCAGGCGAAGGACGCGGGTGTGGCCTCGGCCATGATCAACACCTCGCAGCAGATCGGCGGCTCCATCGGCACCGCGCTGCTCAGCACCATCGCCGTCAACGCCACCACCAGCTTCCTTCAGTCGCACCACGGAAACCGGGCGCTGCTCGCCGAGGCCCAGGTGCACGGCTACGCCATGGCCATCTGGTTCGCGGTCGGCATCCTGGTGGTCTCCGCGCTGATCGCCTTCACGCTGGTCACCGCCGGGCGCGACGCCGTCGCCCCGCCGGCCGGCGGCGTCGGCGAGGAGATCGGCGAGGACTCGATCCCGGTCATCATTCACTGACGCCAGTCCTGCCGACACTGCGGCCCCGTCCCGGACTTCCGGGACGGGGCCGCAGTGGTTGCGCGGTGGTCAGCCCCCGGCGCTCCGCGGTACGAAGGTCCCGGCCGCGGCGGCGGCCGTCGCGGCGGCGGCGGCCAGGTCCGCGTCGGCCTCGGTGAGCGGGTCGGCCATGATGAAGTGCCGGTAGTAGAGCGGCCCCACCAGCTGCTTGAACAGCACTACCGGGTCGGTTCCGGGGGGCAGTTGGCCGCGCTCGACGGCGCGCCGCACCAACGGGGCGACCTGGGCGATGCGTTCGTCGAAGAAACCGTCGATGAAGGTGCGCACCTCGGCCGAGCTCTGGCCGCCGGAGAGCAGGGTCCTGACCGCCGCGGCGCCGGCCCGGCTGCGCACGGTGGCCAGTACCGCCCGGGCCACCAGCCGGAGTTCGTCCGCGACATCCCCTGAGCCGGCGGAGTCGGTCAGCCCGATCCGGCTGTCCGCCGCGTCCTTGAGGGCCTCTCCGAGCAGTTGGTCCTTGGACCCCCAGCGGCGGTAGACCGTGGTCTTGTGGACGCCCGCCCGCGCGGCGATGCTCTCGACGCTGATGTCGTCGAAGCCGAGCAGGGCCACCTCTTCCAGGGCGGCGTCGAACACGGCCTCACGCACGCGTGCTGTGCGGCCCCCGGGCCGTGTGGTGCCGGGCGCCGGGGTCGTCTCGTGGGCGGTCATCTGCACCTACCCCTTATCGCGATTATTAGTTGCATTTGATTCCGGGCTCCACCATACTCGAACCATCGCTAATGCAACTCGTCGTTGCATGTATCGAATGGGGGAGTGACCGATGTCCAACACGGTGACAGCCGGGGAGCAGCAGGCGGGGGCCGGCCGGGACGGGGCCGCGCGGTCCGGAAGCCGGTCGGTGGCGGCGGGTGTGGCCGGGGTGGCGTACCTGGCCTCCTGGGCGGCCGGCCTGGTCGCGATGAGCGTGCGCCCGCTGAACGTGCCGATCGACGCGTCCAGCCCTCAGGTGGTGGCCGGGTACGCGGGTCACCTGGCGGCGGCGACCGTGCAGAACCTCCTGAGCGAGGGGCTGCCCGCGATCGCGCTTGCCGTGGTGGTGCTCTGGCTCGGCCGCGCCGTACCGGCGGGTGCCACGCGTGGCGTCGTGCTGTGGACCGGCATCGCCGCCGTGGCCGTGTCGCTGGCGCAGTGCGTTCTGGGCCTGATGCTCACCGCCTGGGCGCTGCCGGACCACCGGACCGGACTGGCGGGCGGGCTCTTCGTCGCCGTCAACCACCTGGACGGTGTGAAGATGCTGCTGCTCGCCGCCCTCGCCCTGGCCGCCGGACGAGGCGGGGCGCTGCCCCGCTGGGTCGGCGTCGTCGGAGTGGTCCTGGCGCTCTCCCTGGCCGCCTCCGGAATCGGCTATCTGCTGCTGCTCAACGGTCTGGGCGACGCGGCGTTCGTCTCCGGGCCGATCCTGCTGGTCTGGGTCTGTGCGGCGGGCCTGACCGCCCGTCGCCGGTGACTGCTGGGGACTGGTGACCGCCCGTCGCCGCTGACCGCTTGGCCCTGGTGACCACCCGTCGCCGGTGGTCCCGTCGCCCGGCCCCGGGGTTACGCCGGATGGCCGGGTGCGCGGCCTTCTCATCCACGTCGAAGGGTGCGCTTACCGAGGTCTGCTTATCATTCCAGAGCAAGCGCGGGACCCCGGAAGGGCGCGCGCCCCAACCCAAGGAGAACGTGCGCATGGCCCGTCCAGCGGTTCTTGCGGCGTCGCCCGAATCCCCGGGCCTGTCGGTGGCCCGACTGCGGGCGGTCCCGCCGGAGCGGCGGGTCCCGCTGACTGTTTTCGTGACCGTGCTGCTCCTCCTGCTGGTCCAGTGGGCGGCCTTCTTTCCCGGACTGCTCAGCCCGGACTCGTACACCTATGTCTGGGAGGTGACCACCGGCCACTGGATCTCGGACCACTCCATCGCCTACGACGCACTGCTCTGGCTCTCGCTCAAGGGGACGGGAGGCATCTGGGCGCTGACCCTCGCCCAGGCCGTCGCCGCTGCCGCCGTCACCGCCTACACCGCCGGGGGACTGCACCGGCTCGGCGCGCGGGGACGCTGGATCTGGGCGTCGGCGGTGCTGCTGGCGGTACTGCCGTCCACGGCGAGCTTCACCATGTTCGTCTGGAAGGACGTCGCCTTCTCGCTGAGCGCGCTGCTCGCCTTCGGGGCGTGCGTCCACCTGCTGGCACGGTTCCTGGAGGCCCGGCGGACCGGGCAGCGGCCCCGGCCGGCCCGGCTCGACCTGGGGATGCTGGGCCTGGGCTTCGCCGGGCTGGCGCTGTTCCGCAACAACGGCCTGCCGGTGGTCCTGGTCGCCGCGGTGGCGCTGCTGGTCTTCCTGCCGGGGATGCGCAAGGCGGTCCTGCTGGTCACCGCGGCGGCCGTGGCGCTCTACGCCCTGCTGGGGTTCGGGGTCTACCCGGCGGCCGGTGTCCGGTCGCCCCAGGGCGACTCGGTGTACGCACTGAACTTCGTGGAGATCGGCGTCGTCTACAAGGTGGACCCGAGCAGCTTCACTGCCGCTGACCTGCAACTGATGCAGAAGGTTGCCCCGCTGTCGCACTGGCGGCAGGACTCGGACTGCAGCTACGCCGATTCGCTGATGTGGGCGCCGTTCAACCCCGCCGCCGCCAACCGTTACAGCAGCCAACTGCTCGGCCTGTGGGTCCGGGTAGTGGAGCGCACGCCGCTCCAGGTGGTCCGGGCACACCTGTGCATGACCACCGTCGCCTGGCTGCCGATCGCCACCACGGACCGGACGCTGACGTATGTCACGATGCCCACGCCCTCGGGCGGACTGCCCGGCAGCTGGAGCTATCACTCCAACGCGGCGGGGATCACCGGCACCCTGCACGGCAACCCCTACCTCCCGGCGCTGAGGTCCGCTCCGCTGTCGGCGACCCTGCACCGCGAACTGAACCGGGTCTACGTCGACAGCACCCTGCCCTACCCCTCCCGGGTGATCTGGCGCGGCGTGGACTGGTGTTATCTGACCTACGGGATCCTGCTCTTCCTGGCGTGGCGGCGACGGAACCGCGCGCTCTGCGCGCTGCTGGGGGTGAGCCTGGGTCTGCAGCTCACCGTACTGGCAGCGAATCCGTCCCAGCTGGCCCGCTACATGATCGCGCCGGTCTTCATCGGGCTGATGTGCCTGCCGCTGCTCGCCCCCCGGCGCCGGAACGGCCCGCCGTGGTCGACGACGCCGGACCAGGGGACGGCGGACCAGGGCACGGCGGAATAGGGCCGGTCGGCCCGCGAAGGCCGGCCGGACAGGCCCGGGGGCGGGGGCCGCGGAGCGGATGGGTGTCAGCCGCGCGAGACCTCGGGGGTGTGCGCTCGCGCCGTGTCGAGCAGGGCCTGGAGCATGCCGTCGACCAGCGGCCGCGGCCAGCGGCCGGAGGTGGTGAGGGCGCCGATGTGGCGGCGCGGGCTGGGGCCGTGCAGCGGAAGCGTGCTGACCGGTGGCAGGCCGTTGGCCGTGCGGGGGGTGCTGGTCAAGGTGGAGCGGGGGATCAGGCTGATGCCGATGCCTGCCGCCACCAGTGACTGGGCGAAGACGAAGTCGCTGGAGCGGCAGACCACGCGCGGCCGGAATCCGGCGACCGCCGCGTAGTGGGCCAGTGCGGTGCCGGCGACCTGGCAGCCGAGGATCCAGGGCTCGTCGGCGAGATCGGCCAGGGACAGCGAGGCGCGGTCGGCCAGCCGGTGCCCCGGGGGAAGCACGGCCAGCAACGGGTCGCTCAGCAGGGGGGTCCAGCTCAGCTGACCCTCCGGGGCGTAGGGGCCGTCGAAGTGGAAGGTCAGCGCCAGGTCGGTGCTGCCGTCCCGGACATGGGCGATGCTCTGGTCGAGCTCCGCCTCGGTCACGGTGATCTCGATGCCGGAGTGGTCGGCGGTCAGCTGGGCGAGCGCCCCGGGAAGCAGTAGCTGGCCACCCGAACTGAAGGTCTCGATGCACAGACTGCCGCTGCGACCGGTGACCAGCTCGCTGATCCGGGACTGGGCGCCGGCGAGTTCCAGGGCGACCGCGTCCGCGGCCTCGACCATGATCCGACCGGGTTGGGTGAGCTGGACTCCCCGGGTACTGCGCTCCACGACGGGCAGGCCGAGCGACCGCTCCAGCGCGGCGATCTGCTGCGACACCGCGGAGGGAGTGAGCAGCAGTGCGGTGGCGGCCTTGGCGAAGCTGCCCTGCCGGGCGACTTCCCGCAGGATGTGCAGGCGACGGACATCAACCATCAGTTTTCCTTAATGCCACACCAGTAAGTCATCACTTCTGCTGGTGACCCTATCGCCAGCAGGATGGGCCCATGAATCGCCGAGCCTGGCTACTTTTCGCACTGGTGTCCGTGCTGTGGGGCATCCCGTACCTGTTCATCAAGATCGCGGTGCAGGATCTGACGCCGCCGGTCGTGGTGGTCGCGCGCACCGGGATCGCGGCCGCGATCCTGCTGCCGGTGGCCTGGCGCAGTGGTGCGCTGCGTGCCCTGCGCGGACGGGCGCGCAGCATCGTCCTGCTGACGTTCACTCATATCACCGGCCCGTTCCTGTTGATCACCTATGGCGAGACGCACATTCCCTCCTCTCTCACCGCGCTGCTGATCGCCACCCAGCCGGTGCTGATCGCCCTCCTGGCGCTGCGTAGCGGGGACGCCTCGGAGACCGTGCGGGGCAGCCGGGCGGTGGGGCTCGGCGTCGGACTGGTCGGAGTCGCCGCGGTGGTCGGCATCGACCCGAGCGGTGACCGCCACCGCTGGCTGGGAGTGGGTCTGGTGCTGCTGGCGGCCTTGGGCTACAGCGCGGCCGCGCTGCTGGTCAAGAACAGGCTGTCGGACGTGCCGCCGCTCGGCGTGGTCGCGTCGACGATGACGCTGAACACAGTGGTGCTGCTCCCGGTGGCGCTGCTGATGGCGCCGACCCGGCTGCCGAGCGCGAGTGCGGTCGGATCGGTCGCGGTGCTGGGCGTGCTCTGCACGGCGACCGCGTTCCTGGCCTACTACCGGCTGATCGCGGAGGCGGGAGCGGGTCGCGCCTCGCTGATCAACTACGCGGACCCGGTGATCGCGGTGCTGCTCGGGGTGGCCCTGCTGCACGAGGCGCTGCACTGGACCGCGGTCGGCGGTTTCGGGCTGGTTCTGTTCGGCGGCTGGCTCGCCACGAGGCGGCGGGCCGCCGAGGCAGAGGCCGCGGCGGGCACGGAGGTCGTAGCGGACAGGGGAGTGCCGGCCGGAACGGGCGCCGGGGTAGAGGCCGCAGTGGACGCCGGAGGCGCCGAGCCGGCGTCGGTTCAGCTCGCCTGCACCACACCGTGATCCCGCCCGCCGCGCCGGGGTGGCTCGGCGCGGTTCAGACGGCGGCGGGCGTGCCCCCGACCGCCGAGGGGGCTGCCCCCGAGGCAGCCGGGACGGCTTCGACGGCGGGCCGCTGGCCCGGGATCGGCAGCTGCTGCGCCGGTGCCGGGTACGGGGTGGAGATCAGCGTGTACTCCCCGCCCAGGGCCGGTACGTCGATCCCGGTCGGCTCCTGGCCGAGGGCCAGCTGCATCGCGGCCCACGGGAAGTTGACGCCGCAGCGGGACAGCTGGTGCAGTCCGCCGGAGGGACGGGTGTTGATGTCCAGCAGCACCGGTACGCCCTGGTGGTGCCGGAACTGAACATTCGTCAGGTAGGCCAGACCGAAGGTCTCGACCAGCAGCCCGGCCGGCTCCAGGTACGCCGGGTCGAGGGTGAAACCGCGGCGGCGGCCCTCCTTGCTGCGGCCGATCGCAGCGCGCAGCCGGCCGTCCGGACCGGCCAGGCAGTCCACCGACACCTCGGGGCCGGCCAGATGCGGCATCACCAGCCAGTCCACCGGCCGCTCCTCCGGATCGGCGTCCAGAGCCTGCACCACCTGGTCCACCGACACCGTCCAGCTGGGCGCGCCGGCCAGCCTGGCCAGCGAGAACGGCGTGCGCGACAGCATCCGGAAGCCCTCGCCGCCCGCGCCGGTGACCGGCTTGAGGCAGGCCGCCCCGCCGTCCGCCTCGATCTGCTCGACCGCGTGCAGCAGTTCCGCGGAGTTCCGCACCCGCCACCACGGTGGTACCGGCAGGCCCACCGCCGCCAGCTCCTGGTAGGCCGCGGCCTTGTCGGCGAACAGCTCGATCGCCGCGGCCGGCGGGCTGAGCACGGTCGTGCCCACGGCCGTGAAGTCCTGCTGCCGGGCCGCCACCGCGTGCTGGTGCAGTCGGGGCAGGAACAGCTCGATGCCGTGCCGCGTGCAGTAGTCCAGCGCGAACTCGACGTACGCCGCCGGGGAGAGCCGGTCCGGTTCCAGTGAGGACACGTCGGCGGCCCGCAGCACCGGCGAGTCGGCATCGACGTGCGTGGCGTGCACGTCGAGGGCGATCCCGTCGCGGTTCTCCCGCAACAGCCCGATGAAGAAGGCGTTCTCGGCGTAGGTGCGGTTCAGCCAGATGCGCAGCGGGTGGTTCACAGCGGTGTCTCCAGGACGAAGGCCGGCAGGGCGGGGGGAGGCTTCGTGGTGACACTGGTCCACGGCATGCGCGAGGGCGGCGTCGCGTGCCGTGGCCGTGGTCGGGTGCGACCGGACGTGCTGCGGGGGCTGGGATACCCGCGCCGCGTGGGTCGTGGGCGTATCAGATCACGCCGGGGGGTGGTTGCGCGAGTGGCGGCGACGCCATCGTCCGGTGCGACATCCGTTGTTAACACAGGACGCCGGGGCCGGCCCCCGAGCGGCTGCTTTCCGGCAGTCGCCCGGCCCTTGTCCGGCCCCCGCACTGGGCCCCCGCCCGGTCCTGCGTCAGCTCTTCCCGGTGGGGAAGTCCTCCTCGCGGAACTCGGTGAATCCGGCGGGGTCGCCCTGCTCCCGGCCGCGCAGTTCGACCCGCCGGATCTTCCCGGAGACGGTCTTCGGGAGTTCGGCGAACTCCAGCCGCCGCACCCGCTTGTAGGGGGCGAGCCGCTCGCGGGCGAAGGCCAGGATGTCGCGCGCCGTCTCGGCGGTCGGCTGGTGTCCCGGCGCCGGCACCACATAGGCCTTGGGGACGGACAGCCGGACCGGGTCGGGCGCCGGCACCACGGCGGCCTCGGCCACCGCCGGGTGCTCCATCAGCACGCTCTCCAGCTCGAACGGCGAGATGCGGTAGTCGGAGGACTTGAACACGTCGTCGGTCCGGCCGACGTAGGTGACATAGCCGTCGGAGTCGCGGAAGGCCACGTCACCGGTGTGGTAGAAACCACCGGCCGTGGCCTCGGCCTGCCGGGCGGGGTCGTCCTGATAGCCCGTCATCAGGCCGAGCGGCGCGCTGTCCAGCGGCAGGCACAGCTCGCCCTCGGCGCCGTCGGCGGTGACCACGTCGCCGGTCAGCGGGTCGACCAGGGCGATCGTGTAGCCGGGCAGTGGCAGCCCCATCGAGCCCGGCTTCACCGCCAGCCCGGGCGGGTTGCCGATCTGCGCCGTGGTCTCCGTCTGCCCGAACCCGTCCCGCAGCAGCACGCCCCAGGCGTCGCGGACCCGTTCGATGATCTCCGGGTTCAGCGGCTCGCCCGCGCCCACGAGTTCGCGGACCGCCACCTTCCACCGCGTCAGGTCCTCCAGCACCAGCATCCGCCAGACCGTGGGCGGCGCGCAGAAGGAGGTCGCGCCGTACCGCACCATCGCGTCCAGCAGCGGAACGGCGGCGAAACGCGGCTGATTGACGATCAGGATCTCCGAGCCGGCGTTCCAGGGGGCGAAGAAGTTGCTCCAGGCGTGCTTGGCCCATCCGGGTGAGGAGACGTTGAGGTGGACGTCGCCGGGGCGCAGCCCGATCCAGTACATCGTGGAGAGGTGCCCGACCGGGTACGAACGGTGGGTGTGCTGGACCAGCTTGGGGCTGCTGGTGGTCCCGGAGGTGAAGTAGAGCAGCAGCGGGTCCTCGGCGCGGGTGACGCCCTCCGGGGTGAACCGGCCGCCGTCGTGGTCGTGCGAGTCCTCGTAGCGCAGCCAGCCCCCGGGTACGGGAGAGCCGTCAGCTCCGCCCGCGCCGACCGCGATCCCGGTCCAGTCCCCGGGGACCCCGGCGAAGCCTCCGGTCAGTGCCGCCTCGGCGACCACGAAGCGGACCGCGCCCCGGGCCACCCGGTCGGCCAGGTCGGCGGGGGAGAGCAGGGTACTCGCGGGGATGACCACCGCGCCGAGCTTGATCGCGGCGAGCATGGTCTCCCACAGCGCGACCCGGTTGCCGAGCAGCAGCAGAAGCCGGTCGCCGCGCCGCACGCCGTGCGCCCGGAGCCAGTTGGCGACCTGGTCGGAGCGGGCGCTGAGCTCGGCGAAGGTCAGCGCGGTCTCGGCCCGGACCGCGCCGTCGGCGGCGAGGTCGATGACCCGCAGTGCCACCGCGTCATTGCCCTCGGCCTCACGGTCGAACCAGTCCAGCGCCCAGTTGAAGTGCTCGGCGGTCGGCCGGGTGAAGGCCCGTGCGGCGGTCAGGTCGCCGCGCCGGGCCAGCAGTTCGTCCCTGGCCGCCCTGAACTCCTCGTAGGCAGCACTGGCACTGTTCCCGACCACGGCGCTCTCCTCCCCGGTCCCGCCCCGTCGCGGGTCCGCCTGCCGCACGGTGGCAGCAGCGCGCCCGGGCGGTCAAGCCCCCACGCGGGCCGGGCGTCAGGCCGGGGGAAGCTCGTCCAGGCCCTCGGCGACCAGCTTCGCCAGGCGGTCCAGCGCGGCGTCCGCCCCTTCGGCGTCGGAGGCCAGCACGATCTCCTCGCCGCCCTCCGCGCCCAGGCCGAGCAGCGCCAGCATCGAGGCGGCGTTCACCGGGGTGCCGCCGACCTTGGCGATGGTCACCGGCACGCCGACGGAACCCGCCGCGCGGACGAAGACGGCGGCCGGACGGGCGTGCAGGCCCTCGGGCCAGCCGACGGTGACGGTGCGCTCAGCCATGGGGAGGTGCCTTTCGCTGTGACTCCGGGAAGCGTGGACCGGATCATGCTGATCCGAGTTGTCTAGACCATTCTCGCACGTTCTCGACCGGCGTCGTCCCGCTCGCCCCACCTTGCCCGGACCCGTCCGCACCCGCACCCCGAATCCCGCACCGCGACGTAATCTGGCCGTTGTGACCGAAACGCAGGACCCGGCGCCCCGCTACCCCTCCCACTGGGAGGCCGACATCGTCCTGCGCGACGGCGGGACCGCCCAGATCCGTCCGCTCACCCCGGACGACGCGGCCCGGCTGGTCGCCTTCTACACCGAGGTCTCGGACCAGTCGAAGTACTACCGCTTCTTCGCCCCCTACCCCCGGCTCTCCGACCGTGACGTGCGGCGGTTCACCCACCACGACTACGTGAACCGGGTCGGCCTGGCCGTCCTGGTCCGTGACGAGATCATCGCCACGGTCCGCTTCGACCGGATCGACGAGACCGGCAGGCCCGCCGAGTCCGGCACCGACGCCGAGGTGGCCTTCCTGGTCCAGGACGCCCACCAGGGCCGCGGCATCGCCTCCGCGCTGCTGGAGCACATCGCCGCGGTGGCCCGCGAGCGCGGCATCCGCCGCTTCATCGCCGAGGTGCTGCCCGACAACCGCACCATGGGCAAGGTCTTCACCGACGCCGGATACACCCAGCACCGCAGCTTCGCCGACGGCGTGATGCACTTCGAGCTGGACCTGGAGCCCACCGAGCAGTCGCTCGCGGTGATGCGCTCCCGTGAACACCGCGCCGAGGCCAGGTCCACCCAACGCCTGCTCGCGCCGGGCTCGGTCGCGGTGATCGGCGCCGGACGCGACCCGCTCGGGGTGGGCCGCAGCGTGCTGCGCAACCTGCTGGCCGCCGGATTCACCGGCCGGCTTCAGGCGGTGAACCGCAACGCCGAGGCGACCGAGCTGGACGGCGTCCCGGTCCGGCGCAGCCTCGCGGAGCTGCCGGACCGGGTGGACCTCGCGGTCATCGCGGTGCCCGCCGAGCAGGTCCCCGCCGTGGTCGCCGAGTGCGGCGCGCAGGGGGTCCAGGGGCTGGTCGTGGTCACCGCCGGGTACGCCGAGACCGGGATCACCGGCCGGGCCCGCCAGCGCGACCTGGTCCGGCAGGCCCGTGCCGCCGGGATGAGGGTGATCGGCCCCAACGCCTTCGGGCTGATCAACACCGACCCGGCGGTACTGCTGAACGCGTCGCTCTCACCCCAGCTGCCGGCCCGCGGCCCGCTGGGGGTGTTCAGCCAGTCCGGCGCGATCGGGGCCGCGCTGCTGGAGGCCTCGCACCGGCGCGGCCTCGGCCTGTCCAGCTTCGCCTCGGCCGGCAACCGCGCCGACGTCTCCGGCAACGACCTGCTGCAGTACTGGGAGGAGGACCAGGCCACCCGGGTGGTGCTGCTCTACCTGGAGTCCTTCGGCAACCCGCGCAAGTTCAGCCGGATCGCGCGCCGGGTCGCCGCGGCCAAGCCGATCGTGGTGATCAAGGGCGGCCGGCACACCGGCAGCGTCCCGGCCGGTCACGCGGCGGCCGTCCCCAGGATCGACGACAGCACCGCGGACACCCTGTTCGCCCAGGCCGGGGTGACCCGGGTGGACACCATCACCGAGCTCTACGACACCGCCGACCTGTTCGCCCACCAGCCACTGCCGCGCGGTGACCGGATCGCCATCGTCGGCAACTCCGACTCGCTGGGCCTGCTCACCCATGACGCGGCCCTCAGCGCGGGGCTGCACCCGCTGCTGCCGCGCGACCTCACCACCGGCGCCACCCCGGAGGACCTCACCGCGGGCCTCGGCGAGGCGATCGACAGCCCGGACAACGACACCGTGGTCGCCGTGGTCATCCCGCCCATCGGCGCCGGCGGCTTCCCCCGCTTCCCCGGCTCCGGCCTGCTGACCCCGTCGGCGCCGCCCGTCGGGCCCGCCGGTGAGCCCGCCGGGGTCGCCCCGGCCGTCGAGGCGGCGCCGTTCGCCGCCGCGCTGTCGGCTGCGGCCGAGCGGGCTGCGGCCGCCGGCAAGCCGCTGCTGCTGATCCATCTCGCCCTGCCCGAGCTCGCCGCGCGCCTCAGCGGCGCGGTGCCGGGCTACCCGCGCCCCGAGCGCGCGGTGCGGGCCCTGGCCCACGCCACCCGCTACGCGGCCTGGCGCCGGGGCAGCGCCGACACCGGCCGGATCCCCGACCTCGACCGGATCGCCGAGGCGCCGGCGCGCCGCCAGGTCGCGGACGCGCTGCTCGCCACGACGGCGGTCGACCTGGACGAGGCCGCCACCGCGACCCTGCTCGGCCACTACGGGATCGACGTGCGGCGCACCCTCCCCGCGCCGGACGAGGACACCGCCGCCCGCGCCGCCGCCGTCCTCGGCTACCCGGTGGCGCTGAAGGCCACCAGTCCGGGCCTGCGGCACCGTCCGGACCTGGGGTCGGTCCGGCTCGACCTGGCCGACGAGCACGAGCTGCGCCGCGCCCATCAGGACACCACCGCCCTGCTCGGGCCGGACGCCGGGCTGGTGGTCCAGGCGATGACCGCGCGCGGCGTCGACACCACCGTCTCCGCCACCGTCGAGCCCGCGGTCGGCGCGATCCTCTCCTTCGGGCTCGCCGGGGCCGCCTCCGAACTCCTCGGCGACCTCGCCCACCGGCTGATCCCCGCCACCGATCGCGACGTCGCCGGGCTGATCCGGGAGATCAAGGCGGCCCCGCTGCTGTTCGGCTGGCGCGGGGCGGAGCCGGTGCACACCGACGCCCTGGAGGAACTGCTGCTGCGGGTGTCCCAGCTGGTCGACGACATCCCCGAGGTCGCCGCGGTCGACCTGGAACCCGTCGTGGTCGCCCCGCACGGGGTCGCCGTCCTCGGCGCGTCGGTGCGGCTGGCCCGGCTGCCCGCCCGCACCGACCTCGGCCCGCGCACCCTCGGCTGAGCACGGCTGTTCGCCGCCTGTTCCCCGCCACGGCGGTTCGGACGGCCCGGCGACCGCCGCCGCGACCGGCCTCGCCGTCCCGGGGAACCCGTGGCGCGATGGCGCGCGGTGTCACCAGTACGTGCCAGGATGGAGCCATGGCGAAGACCGGTACGACCACCACCCAGGGGCTGCGCTCCGCGATCGAGCGCAGCGGCTACTACCCGACCCTCGTCAGCGAGGCTGTGGAGTCGGCCGTCGGCGTCGAGCCGATCTCCGCCTTCCTGGTCCACCAGGAGACCACCTTCGACGCCAACGAGGTGCGTCGGCACGTCACCGTGCTGGTGCTCACCGACAGCCGATTCATCGTCAGCCACACCGACGAGCAGGGCGCCGACGACTCCTCCCCGGTGCCGTACGCGACCACCTCGACCGAGAGCGTCCGGATCGACCGGATCTCCTCGGTGGTGGTCAGCCGCGTGGTCGCCAACCCCGAGACCTACACCAGGGGCACGCTGCCGCGCGAGGTGGTGCTCACCATCGGCTGGGGCGCGGTGTCCCGGATCGACCTGGAGCCCGCCGCCTGCGGTGACCCCAACTGCGAGGCGGACCACGGCTACACCGGCTCCGCCACCGCCGACGACCTGTCGCTGCGGGTCAGCGAGGCGGGCGACGGCCCGGAGACGGTGGCGCAGGCGCTGTCCTTCGCCCACGCCCTGTCCGAGGCCACGGTGGCCGCAGGCGCCTGAGCGCGGCCGGCCGGACAGCGGCCCGGCGGCGATCACGCCCGCACCCGACGCCCCGGGCCGCATCACCCCCGCACCGTGTCTGCCCCATGCCTCCTGCCCCCCGCTTGCCCCACGCTTTCTCCCTGCCGCCGCCGACGCCACCGACGAAGACCTGATGACGAATCCCGTACTGCTCGACCCTGCCACCGCGCCCGTGCCCGCCTACGGCCGCGCCTCGCTCTCGGACCTGTTCCCCGCCGTCGCCGGCGGCCTCGGGGTGCCGAACGTCCCGGCCACCGGGCTGGTGCTGCCACCGGCGGACCGCGTCTGCGTGCTGCTGGTGGACGGCCTGGGCTGGGAGCAACTGCGCGCGCATCCGGCCGAGGCGCCCTTCCTGACCTCGCTGCTGCCGAGCTCGCTGGCCGGCACCGGGCAGCCGTTCACGGCCGGGTTCCCGGCCACCACCGCCACCAGCCTCGCTTCGGTCGGCACCGGTCTGCCGCCGGGCGAACACGGCCTGGCCGGGTACACCGTGCGGATACCGGGTGAGCGCCGGCTGATGAACCAGCTGCGCTGGCAGCCGCATGTCAGCCCGCGGTCCTGGCAGCCGCACCCGACCGTCTTCCAGGCGGCCGACCGCGCCGGGGTGGCCACCTACCAGGTCTCCTCGCCGAAGTTCGAGTACACGCCGCTCACCGAGGTCGCCCTCTCCGGCGGCAGCTTCCTGGGCCGGCTGCCGGGCGAGGAGCGGATGGACCTGGCCGCCGAGCGGCTCGGCTCCGCCGACCGCACCCTGGTCTACACGTACTACAGCGAGGTCGACGGGATGGGCCACCGCTACGGCGTGGACTCCGACGCCTGGCGCGGCCAGCTGATGATGGTCGACCGGCTGGCCCAGCGGCTGGCGGAGCAGCTGCCGCCGCGGTCGGTGCTCTACGTCACCGCCGACCACGGCATGGTCGACATCGCGGCGCGGGACCGGGTCGACTTCGACGAGGACCCGGAGCTGCGGGCCGGCGTCGCACTGCTCGGCGGCGAGGGCCGGGCCCGGCACGTCTACACCCTGCCCGGGGCCGAGGCCGACGTGCTCGCGGTCTGGCGCGCGCGGCTGGGTGCGCGGATGTGGGTGGCCGGCCGGGACGAGGCCATCGCGGCGGGCTGGTTCGGCCCCCGGGTCGAGGACCGGGTCTACGAGCGGATCGGCGACGTGGTCGCGGCGGCGCACGGCGACATCGCCGTGATCGCCACCCGGCGCGAGCCGGGGGAGTCGGCGATGATCGGTCTGCACGGCTCGCTGGCTCCGGCCGAGCAACTGGTCCCGCTGCTCGAAGTCCGGCGCTGAGCCGCCGCGACACACGCGACAGCCCCGCGCGGAACCCGCCGCGCGCACCCCACCGACCGCACGAAAGGTGTGCCCCCTTCTCATGGCTGAGCTGGTCTTCTTCTCCGGGACGATGGACTGCGGCAAGTCCACCCTCGCCCTCCAGATGGACCACAACCACGCCGCGCGCGGTCGTCAGGGCCTGATCTTCACCCGCAACGACCGCGCGGGCGCGGCCACCCTGTCCAGCCGCCTCGGACTGGCCACCGAGGCGGTCGAGGTCGGCGACGGCCTGGACTTCCACGCCCATGTGGTGGCCGAGCTCTCGGCCGGGGGCCGGTGCGACTACCTGATCTGCGACGAGGCACAGTTCTTCACGACCGATCAGGTCGACCAGCTGGCCCGGGTCGTGGACGACCTGGGAGTGGACGTGTTCACCTTCGGCATCACCACCGACTTCCGCACCCGGCTCTTCCCCGGCTCGCAGCGGCTGATCGAACTGGCCGACCGGGTGGAGGTGCTGCAGGTCGAGGCGCTGTGCTGGTGCGGTGCCCGGGCCACGCACAACGCGCGCACCGTGGGCGGGGTGATGGTGGTCGAGGGGGCCCAGGTGGTCGTCGGCGACGTGGCCGCCGGCAGCGACGAGATCGGGTACGAGGTGCTGTGCCGCCGGCACCATCGGCGCCGGACCACCGCGGCCACCTCAGGATCGGGCGCGCTCTCACCCGACGTACTGCCGTTCGAGCCCCAGCACTCGCGCTGACGGGGTTCCCGGCAATGATGCTGACGACGCGTCAGTCGGGGAGCCGGACCACGGCGAAGGGGCCGTCCTCGGTGTCGCGCAGCAGTGCGATCCGCCCGTACGGGGAGTCCGCCGGGGCGCTCTCGACCCGTCCGCCGAGGGCCACCGCCCGCGCCGCGGTGTCGTCGGCGTCCGTCACCGCGAAGAACACCCGCCAGCGCGGCCGCTCGGCGGTCGCGGGGGCCTGTCGGATCCCCGCCACGGTGTGGCCGCCGACCTTGAGCACCACATGGTCCTCGAAGCGCTCGACCTGCGCGCGTCCCGTCTCCACCGCGGCGGAGCCGAACGTCCCGGCGTAGAAGCGCGCGGCGCCGGTCGCCGCCGGGGTGGACAGCTCGGACCAGGCAACCGCTCCGGGCTCGCGCTGCCGCCGGAAGCCGGGGTGGTCACGGCCCTGCCAGACGCCGAACACCGCTCCGTCCAGGTCGGCGGCCACCACCAGGCGCCCAGCGCTGTCGGAGTCCAGCGGCCCCAGCGCCACGGTTCCGCCGTGCTCGCGGACCCGCTGGGCGGCCTCGTCGGCGTCGTCCGCGGCGAAGTAGGTGATCCAGTCGGCCGGGCGCTCCGCCCCGGGGGGCATCACCCCGAGCCCGGCCACCGGCAGGCCGCCCAGCAGCGCCCGCACGTAGGGGCCCAGGTCCTCGGGACCGGGGGTGAAGGTCCACCCCAGCAGCGCGCCGTAGAAGCGCTCGGCGGCGCCCAGGTCGTGCGTCAGCAGGCTCACCCAGCAGGGCGTGCCCTGTGCGTGCCGCAGTTCCGTGCCGGTCACGGCGACCTCCGGTCAGGGAGACGGGTTCGCGGATCGATCGGCGTCCACGAGAGTCCACGCCGATGGTGCCACCATCGGCGGTCCGCCGCGCCCCGACGTACCGGGACGGCCCGGTGAATCCGTACGAACGGCCTGCCCGGATCCGCGAGAATGGCCCGCATGGAGACCACACCACTCCCCGCGACCCCTGTGCCGTCCCGGCTGCCGTCACCGCTGATCGCGGCCGACGAGCTCGCCGCCGCGCTGGCCGGTGACCGACCGCCCGCGCTGCTGGACGTCCGCTGGCAGCTGGGCGGGCCGCCCGGGGCGGACGACTACGCCGCGGGCCACATCCCCGGCGCGCACTTCATCGACATGAACGCCGACCTGGCTGCCCCGGCCGGTCCCGGCGGCCGGCATCCGCTGCCGGACCCCGAGGTGCTGGGCGCCGCGCTGCGCCGCGCGGGCGTCGGCGCCGACCGCGAGGTCGTCGTCTACGACGGGGCGACCTCCGCCGCGGCGGCCCGCGCCTGGTGGCTGCTGCGCTGGGCCGGGCACCGCCGGGTCCGGGTGCTGGACGGCGGTCTCGCCGCCTGGACCGCCCTGGGCCTGGCCGTGGAGCAGCCCGCGCCGCCGGCCGAGCAGGGCGACTTCGTACCGGTGCCGGGCGCGCTGCCGACGGTCGACGCGGACGGTGCGGCGTCGCTCGCCCGCACCGGACTGCTGCTCGACGCCCGCGCCGGGGAGCGCTACCGGGGCGAGGTGGAGCCGATCGACTCCAGGGCCGGTCACATCCCGGGCGCGGTCAGCGCCCCGACCACGGAGAACCTGCGCTCCGACGGCCGGTTCCGGCCGGTGGACGAGCTGGCGGAGCGCTTCGGCGGGCTCGGCGTGAAGCCGGGGGTCGAGGTGGGCGTCTACTGCGGGTCCGGCGTGACCGCCGCGCACCAGCTGCTGGCGCTGGAGCTGGCAGGGGTGAGCGGGGTGCTGTACCCGGGGTCCTGGAGCGAGTGGTCCTCCCAGCCGGACCGGCCCGCCGCGACCAGCGCCCTGCCGGGCTGAGGCGGGGCCCCGGGGCGGATCCCGGGGGCGGATCCCGGGCGACGGCCGCGCGGCACCGCGCGGCCGTCCACGACGCGGTCGCCCCGGCCGACCGGCTAGTCCTGCTTCTTGCGGCGGGTGCCGAAGACGATCTCGTCCCAGCTGGGCACCGCGGCGCGGCGGCCGGGTCGGACGCCGTCGGCCTCGGCCTGGCGGTCGGTGCTGCCGATCAGCCGGTCCCGGTGCGGCGCGGCGGCGCGCGGCATCAGGATGTCGGCATACGCCGAACCCGCTCCGGCGGCGGCCGCAGCCGGGGGCTCGGCCTGCTCCGCCTCGACGGGGGCCTCGACCGGGGGAGCCGCCGGCGGGCTCGCCACGTCGAGGAGGCTGGTCAGCGAGTCGGCAGGGGGGAGCGCCGCCGCGGCGGGTTCGACCACCGGGCGGTCGGCAACGGGACGCTCCGGCATCCGCACCGGGGGGCGCTCGGGGGCCATCGGGCGCATGCCCATGCCCCGGTCCGCTCCGGGCAGCCGGGCAATCCTGGGCACGAACGGGAAGGTCGGCTCCTCCTCGGCGCGCTGCGGGCTCTCGCCGACCAGCGACCGGGCCTCGTCGTCCAGCGGCTGCACCAGCCGGCGCGGCGGGTCGTAGGTCCACCGGGCCTGCTGGGCCTGGCCGCCGGCCCGGAACACCAGCACGATCTCCCAGGTGTTGTCGTCACGGCGCCAGGAGTCCCAGGCCTCGCTGTCCTTCTCCGCGCCGCGCAGCACCAGCCGCTCCGCCACGGCGTCGCCGAGCTGAGGTCCGGTGCTCTCGCCCTGGCGGCGGACCGTGGTCTTACGGGCCCGCTCGGCCATGAACGCGCGCTCGGCCAGCACCGGGCCCTCGAAACGGCGTACCCGCTCGACCGAGATCCCGGCCAGCTGGGCGACCTCCTCGGCACTGGCGCCGGCTCGTATCCGGGCCTGGATGTCACGCGGACGGAGGTGGCTCTCGACGTCGATCTGGCCCAGCCGGGGCCGGTCGCCCCGCACGGCGGCACGCAGCCGCTCGTCAATCGGAAGGAAGTATTCCGTCGCGTCGGCAGCTTTGAGCACCAGTCGTGAACCGTCATTGCTGACGGCTACGACACGCAGTTCGGGCACGGTTACCTCCCGGGTGGTGCCTGCCGACGTCACCTGCGTCGCTGCTCCCGTAACGAGTGTGGCGTGCCGACGGGCGGCCCACCACAACATTGCAGAGTTACCTCTAGGCGCTGCCGACGGTCGGCACCGGCCACCCCGCCTCCGCCACCGTCCGTAAGAACGGCACGCCGAGGCGACCCGCAGTCGGGCTTCACGAACAGTACTCCATTCGTGGCACCCGAGTAGTGCGGCTCGCGCCTCAAGTCTCCCCTGAATGGCCGGATTCTCAAGGGTCGCCACTCCGATGGCGGACCACCGATCGGCGGACGGTGATCATCTTCACACCTTAGGCCTGGCTGGAACTGATCGGTCACTCGAACGGTCGTACCTCATGCAGTATGGAGAAAGGCGTATATCAAGGGGTATTGGTGGAGGATCAGCGGAAAACGGATGAAACGCCCAAGCGGAGGGCGCTCGACCTGAGCCTCGTTCAGGTCGCGGCGAGCGCGCTGGCGGCCGTGGTGGCTGCGATCCTGGCGTCCGAACTCGGGGTCTACGGGACCTTCGTGGGGGCGGCGGTGGTCAGCGTCGCGGCGACCACCGGCGGCGCGGTCTTCCAGCACCTGTTCCGCAGGACCGGCGAGGAGATCCGCAGCCGGGTGCCGGTGGTGGCCGACGCGGACCAGGAGCCGGCGATCGCGGCGCCCGAGGACCACGAGGCGGGCGGGCGGCGGGGACCGAAACCAGCCATGCGGGGCGCGGGCGACCGGACCCGGGCCTTCGACCCGTTCGACCCCGGCGGGGAGCACACCCGGATGATGGCCGCGATGGCGCCACCCTCCGGCGCGGAGTCGGTGACCGTCTACCGCGGCGCCAGGCCCCGCAGGGTCAGGACCTGGAAGACCTACGCGGCGACCAGCGTGCTGGTCTTCGCGCTGGCGATGACCCCGATCGTGATCACCCAGCTGGTCACCGGCCAGACCATCTCCGACACGGTCAGGGGCGGTCCGACCGGCGGTTCGGTGGACGCGCCGCCGCAGTCCGGCAACCACTCGCCGACCCCCGGCACCGGTGCGGCGACGCCCGGCCACCCGGCCGGCGACGGCGGGACCTCCGGCAGCGCGCCGAGCGGCTCGGGGAGTGCGACGCCGAGCACCTCGCCCAGTGCCACCCCCAGCACGACCCCCAGCCCCGGGCCGAGCGGCTCGGCCACACCGTCCGCCCCGGTGACCGGTACCCCGCCGGTCACCGCGGCCGCCGCGCCCCCGAGCGCCGGTCACACTGCGTAGCCACGCGGCCGTCGACGGGGAGCACGGCGGTCGGCGGTCCGGCTGTCAGGAGCCCAGTACCCGGCGCAGGTAGTCGTTGCCGAAGCGGCGCTCCGGGTCGACCTTGTCGCGCAGTGCGGTGAACTCGCCGAAGTGCGGGTAGACGCCGGCCAGGTACTCGGCGTCGCGGGTGTGCAGCTTGCCCCAGTGCGGGCGCCCCTGATGCGCCGTCATGATCTTCTCGACCTCGGTGAAGTAGCCCTGGTCCCTGGTCCCCCGGTACAGGTGGACGGCGATGTAGGCGGTGTCGCGCTCGCTCGCGGTGGACATCCAGAGGTCGTCGGCCGGGGCCACCCGCACCTCCACCGGGAAGCTGATCTTCCAGTCGGAGCGCTCCACCAGCGCCTTCAGCTCGCGCAGCACCCCGGTCACGGCCGCGCGCGACACCGCGTACTCCATCTCGACGAAGCGGACCCGGCGCGGGCTGGTGAACACCTTGTAGGAGACGTCGGTGTAGGTCCGCTCGGACCAGGCCTTGCTGGCCAGCTTGGCTATGCCGGGGATGGTGGCCGGGAAGCGGCGGCCGACCCGGCAGGCGCCCTCCCAGACGGTGTTCGACAGGAAGTCGTCGTCCAGCCACTTCCTGAACGGCGGCAGCGGTGCGCCCGGCCCCTCGCTGCGGTTGTTGCGCTTGGTGCTGCAGCCCTCGGTGTGCGGGAACCAGTAGAACTCGAAGTGCTCGTTCCCGGTGGCCAGTTCCTCGAAGCGGTCGGTCACCTCGGCGAAGCTCATCGGCTGCTCCAGCGCGGTGAGCCGGAAGGCCGGCTCCACGCCGAAGGTGATCGCGCTGACCACGCCCAGCGCGCCCAGGCCGAGCCGGGCGCCGGCGAACAGCTCGGCGTTCTCGGTCGGCGAGCAGGTGCTGACGGTGCCGTCGGCGAGGACGATCTCCAGTCCCTTGATCTGCGCGGCCAGCGAGGCCGAGGACCGGCCGGTGCCGTGGGTGCCGGTGCTGGTCGCCCCCGCGACGGTCTGCACCATGATGTCGCCCATGTTGGTGAGCGCCAGGCCCGCGTGCTCCAGCAGCAGGTTGAGGTTCTCCAGCGGCAGCCCGGACTCGACGGTGACGGTGCCGCCCCTGTGGTCGACCTCCCGGATGCCGGTCAGCCGGTCCGGGCGGACCAGGACGCCGTCGGTGGCGGCGATGGCGGTGAAGGAGTGCGCGCTGCCGACGGCTTTGACCGGCAGACCGTCCTCGGCGGCGGCGCGGACGGCGGCGGCCAGCTCCTCGACCGAGGCGGGGGACACGGTCCGGTGCGGCCGGGCGGTCTGGTTGCCCGCCCAGTTGCTCCAGGTGGTGCTCCCGGTGTCACCCGGGTTGGTGCTGCCGCTGGTCGTCGTCGACATCTGCACGCTCCTGCTGTTCCGGTGCCGCGCGGAGGCGGCGTGCCCCGAGGAACGCCGTGGCCGCGGCGAAGCCGCCGGCGGCCACCGTCACCCAGTAACCGGCCGAGGCGCCCGCACCGTCCACCACCCACCCGGCCGCCGAGGAGCCGAGGGCCACGCCGACGGCGAGGCCCGTGGTGGTCCAGGTCATCCCCTCGGTCAGCTTGGAGGCGGGGACGATCCGTTCCACCAGCCCCATGGTGGTGACCATGGTGGGGGAGATGGACAGCCCGGCGACGAACAGTGCCGCCGCCAGGGCCACGAGGTTCTTCACGAATAGGAGGGGCAGCATACTCACCGCCATGGTGACTATCCCCACCAGGAACCTCCTGGACAGCGGTCCGTGCAGTTTCAGCGCGCCGAAGACGATCCCGGCGACACAGGAGCCGAGCGCGTAGACCGCCAGCACCACGCTGGACAGCGCCTTGTGGTGCAGATGGTCGGCGAACGCCACGGTGACCACGTCCACCGAGCCGAAGATCGCGCCGACGCCGACGAAGGTGAGCACCAGCACCCACAGTCCCGGGGTGCGGACCGCGGACCCGTTGCGGGCCACGGCGCCCGGGTGCAGTGGCGGCTCGGTGCCGCGCTGCACCGCGAACAGCAGCACGCCGGCGGCCAGCAGCACTGTCGCCACCAGCGGCCCGGCCTCGGGGAACACCGCCGTACAGAGACCCACCGAGAGGATCGGGCCGATGATGAAGACGATCTCGTCGACCACCGACTCGAAGGCGTAGGCGGTGTGCAGCTGCGGTGAGCCCCGGTAGATCAGCGCCCACCGGGCCCGGACCAGCGAGCCCATGCTGGGCATGCAGCCGGCCACCGAGGCGGTGAGGAACAGCGTCCAGGCGGGCGCGTCGAAGCGGGCGCAGAGCAGCAGCGCCCCCATCGCGGCCACGGTGATCCCGGTCGCCCGCAGGCTCACCCGGGCCTGGCCGTAGCGGTCCACCAGCCGGGAGACCTGCGGGCCCAGTACGGCGGCCGACAGGGCGAGGGTCGCCGAGACGGCGCCGGCCAGGCCGTAGTCGCCGCGCAGGGTGGAGAGCATGGTGACGATGCCGATGCCGGTCATGGACAGCGGCATCCGGGAGACGAAGCCGGCCGCGGAGAAGCCCAGGCTCCCGGGGGCGTCGAAGATCCGGCGGTAGGTGGACAGCACGGTCACTCCGTAAGGGATGGGTACACCTCTGACAGGTTACGGGGGTGGTCAATCGTTTAACCAACGGGCGGGTGATGGCAGGATCGGTGCCATGTCCGCATCGCAGATCCGCCCGTACGACGCCCTGTTGCTGCTCTCCTTCGGTGGGCCGGAGGGCCCGGAGGACGTGGTCCCGTTCCTGCAGAACGTCACCCGGGGGCGCGGCATCCCGCGCGAGCGGCTGGCCGAGGTCGGGCAGCACTACTTCCTGTTCGGCGGGGTGAGCCCGATCAACGCGCAGAACCGCGAGCTGCTGGCGGCGCTGCGCAAGGACTTCGCCGACCAGGGGCTGGACCTGCCGGTCTACTGGGGCAACCGGAACTGGGCCCCGTACCTGGTCGACACCCTGCGGGAGCTGGCCGCGGACGGCCACCGCCGGGTGCTGGTGCTGGCCACCAGCGCCTACGCCAACTACTCGGGCTGCAGGCAGTACCGGGAGAACCTGGCCGCGGCGCTCGGCGAACTGCGGGCGGAGGGCGCTCCGGGCGCCGCCGAACTGCGGCTGGACAAGCTGCGCAACTTCTACAACCACCCGGGCTTCGTCCAGCCGATGATCGACAACACCCTGGCCGCGCTTGAGGAGCTCGACGAGGGCGTGCGCGCCGGCGCGCGACTGGCCTTCACCACCCACTCGATCCCCAATGCGCTGGCGGACACCTCGGGCGCCCCCGGCGACCCGGCCCGGGGCACCCCCGGTGGTGCATACGTGGCCCAGCACCTGGAGACCGCGCGGCTGGTCGCCGAGGCCGTCGCCGAGGCGACGGGTGTGGCCGACCGCCGCTGGGAGCTGGTCTACCAGAGCCGTAGCGGCTCCCCGCAGACCCCGTGGCTGGAGCCGGACATCTGCGACCACCTGGCGGCGGAGCAGGCGGACGGTGCCCCGGCGGTGGTGATGGTGCCGATCGGCTTCGTCTCCGACCACATGGAGGTCGTCTACGACCTCGACACCCAGGCCCGTGAGCAGGCCGAACAGCTCGGCCTGCCGGTCGCGCGGGCGCGTACGGTCGGCGCGGACCCGCGCTTCGTGGCCGGACTGCGTGCCCTGGTGCTGGAACGCGCCGCGAGCGCGCGCGGCGAGCACCCCGACCGTTGCGCGCTGGGCGTGCTGGGCGCCTCGCACGACCTGTGCCCGGTCGGCTGCTGCCCGGCCGCCCGTAACCCGCTGCCGGCCGCCGCCGGCGAGGACTGGACCGACTGACCCATCCGGCCGGACCGACCCCGGTCCGGCCGCCCCGGCCGGATCCCCGGCGCGACTGAGAGGCCATCCCGTGGACGACCTGAAGGCAGAACTGCTCGACATCGCCCTGGAGGCCGCTCGCGGGGCCGGCGCGCTGCTGCGCGACGGGCGTCCGGCCGACCTCGCGGTGGCGGCGACCAAGTCCAGCTCCGTGGACGTGGTCACCGAGATGGACCTCGCCGCCGAGAAGCTGATCACCGAGCTGATCGCGCGCCGCCGCCCGGACGACGGCCTGCTCGGCGAGGAGGGCGCTGCCAGCGTCGGCAGCAGCGGGGTGCGCTGGGTGATCGACCCGCTGGACGGCACCGTGAACTACCTCTACGGGCTCCCGGCCTGGTCCGTGAGCATCGCCGCCGAGCTGGACGGGCAGACCCTGGTCGGCGTGGTGGAGGTGCCGCCGCGCGGCGAGACCGTGCACGCCGTACGCGGCGCCGGCGCCTTCCTGAATGATCGTCAGATCACCTGCGGCGAGGCGCCGGCGATGGCGCAGGCACTGGTCGGCACCGGCTTCGGCTACCTCCGTGAGCGCCGGGTCAGGCAGGCCGCGGTGGCGCAGGAGCTGATCCCGCGGCTGCGCGACATCCGTCGTGGCGGCTCGGCGGCGATCGACCTGAGCGACGTCGCCTGCGGCCGACTGGACGGCTACTACGAGCGCGGGCTCAACCCCTGGGACCACGCCGCCGGGGTCCTGATCGCCTCCGAGGCCGGCGCGCTGACCGGCGGCCGGCCCGGCGACCCGGCCTCGACCGAGCTCACCGTGGCGGCGCCGGCCGGCCTGTTCGAGCCGCTCCAGCAGCTGCTGGAGGAACTGGGCGCCTGGCACGACTGAGCGGCCGCGGAGAAGGCGCCGACGCAGGGAAGGCGCCGCAGACCAAGACGCCCCGGACGGGTGCTGCTGTCCGGGGCATCGCGCTGTGCGGGTCAGGAGTGGTGCGGGTCAGGGTGGAGGGACGGGCGGGTCGGGGTGGGTGTCGGGGCGGAGCTGTGGAGGGAGGAGCTACAGGTCAGGCGGCTTGGGCCTCGGGCCGGGCCACCGTGATGCCGTGCTCTGCGGCCAGTCGGTGCAGATCGTCGAGCTCGGACTGTTCCACCTCGGCCAGGAAGTCGTCCCCCGACTCCAGGGCGCGGCGCAGGTCCTGCTCGGCGTTCCTTATGCGCTGAAGGATGCCGGCGGTGAAGGCGTCCATGAGGCAAGACCCCCTTGCTGATGTCGGGCGACCCCGGGAGAGAACCCGGTGCGGAAGGTCACACGGCGGGCGGGTGCGAGCTCGCGTTGCGGCGCAAGCGTGATCGCGGGTGTACAGACCGTCCTCCCCCAGCCCGTATCCCGGGAAACCTCGGGGATGCCGCCAAAATCCCGGGCGTCTTCGCGCACCCCCGCCCCACCCGTCCCCGCGGACCCGCTTACCGCTGCTTTACGGCCGCAGGAGGCAGGATGGGGTGGATATCCGAGAGGCGCCCGGGGACGGGCGCCGCCGGGCTGAAGCCTTCTGAAAGGACCACTGCGGTGCGGGTTCTCGTGGTCGAGGACGAGCAGTTGCTCGCCGATGCGGTCGCCACCGGTCTCCGGCGGGAGGCCATGGCCGTGGACGTGGTCTACGACGGCCAGGCGGCCCTGGACCGGATCGCGGTGAACGACTACGACGTGGTCGTGCTCGACCGGGACCTGCCGCTGGTCCACGGCGACGACGTGTGCCGCCGGATCGTGGAGGAGGGCCTGGCCACCCGGGTGCTGATGCTCACCGCCTCCGGGGACATCAGCGACCGGGTCGAGGGTCTGGAGCTCGGAGCCGACGACTACCTCCCCAAGCCGTTCGCCTTCAGTGAGCTGGTGGCCCGGGTCCGTGCGCTGGGACGGCGCGCGACCACCCCGCTGCCGCCCATCCTGGAGCGGGCCGGGATCAGCCTGGACCCGGGGCGGCGCGAGGTGCTGCGCGACGGCAAGCCGGTCGCGCTGGCGCCCAAGGAGTTCGCGGTGCTGGAGGTGCTGATGCGCTCCAACGGCGCGGTGGTCTCCGCCGAGCAGCTGCTGGAGAAGGCCTGGGACGAGCACACCGACCCGTTCACCAACGTGGTCCGGGTGACCGTGATGACCCTGCGCCGGAAGCTCGCCGAGCCGCCCGTGATCATCACCGTCCCCGGATCCGGCTACCGGATCTGAGTCATGGATGCCACCCCGCCCACCGCGTCGCGGCCCCACGCAGCAAGGCCCCAGTCGTCCCGGAGCTGGCCCGGCGAGGAGGTCAACCAGTCGCTGCTGCCGTTCCGGCCGACCCTGCGGATCCGGCTGACGATGTTCTACGGCGGGATGTTCCTGCTCGCCGGCCTGGTCCTGGTGCTGGTGATGTACCTGTTCGTGAGCCAGTCGTTCAACGCGGCCACGCACATGCCGAGCTTCAGCTTCGCGGGCAACATCACCGTGCAGACCCCCGACGGCCAGGTGCTGAACGGCCCGCAGCTGAACCAGTGGATCGCGGACTACCAGCACGCCCACGCCGCCCAGGCGCTGCACCAGCTGATCCTCAAGTCCATAAGCGCCCTGGTCGCCCTGCTGATCCTGGCGGTCGCCTTCGGCTACGCCATGGCCGGAAGGGTGCTCCGGCCGCTCGGCCGGATCACCAGGACCGCGCAGCAGGTCGCCAGTTCCGACATGCACCGCCGGATCGAGCTGGACGGTCCGGACGACGAGCTCAAGGAACTCGCCGACACCTTCGACGAGATGCTGGAGCGGCTGGACCGCTCGTTCGAGTCGCAGCGCAAGTTCGTCGCCAACGCCTCGCACGAGCTGCGCACCCCGCTGGCGATCAACCGCACCCTGCTGGAGGTCCAGCTCTCGGACCCGGGCGCCTCGGCCGATCTGCAACAGCTGGGCAAGACCCTGCTGGCCACCAACGAGCGCAGCGAGCAGCTGGTCGAGGGCCTGCTGCTGCTCGCCGCCAGCGACAACGAACTGACCGAGCGGCGGCCGGTGGACCTGGCCGAGGTGGCCCGGCAGGCGCTGGAACAGACCCGCGCCGAGGCCGTCGACCACGGCGTGCGGCTCACCAGCGACCTGCGACCGGCCGTGGTCGGCGGCAACGGGGTGCTGCTGGAGCGGATCGCGCTGAACCTGCTGCAGAACGCGGTGCGCTACAACCAGGCCGAGGACGCCTGGGTGGACGTCAAGGTCTCGACGGTGGAAGGGGCCGGCGAACTGGTGGTGAGCAACGCGGGCCCGGTCGTGCCCGGGTATGAGTTGGAGAACATCTTCGAACCTTTCCGCCGGGTGAAGGGCAAGGAGCGGACCCGCAGCGACAAGGGGGTCGGCCTCGGCCTGTCCATCGTGCGCTCGGTGGTCCGCGCGCACGGTGGCGCCATCGAGGCCTCTGCGCGCCCCGAGGGCGGCCTGGTGATGCGGGTGCGCATCCCGGCGGGCTGAGCCCGCCGCGGAGCCGTCCTGACCGGCTTCGGGCCCGTCGACCATTGCTGTTCTGGTCGGCGGGCCTTTTCTTATGCCATCCCTACCTGCGAAGACTCCTCTTGCCAGGCCCTGTTCGAACAACCTACGGTGGCGTAACCTACGGAAGCGTAGGTGTGAATGCCCGTACCGAGAGTTGGATGCCGTGACGATCGCCCCCTCCCGTCCCGCCGGATCCGCCGCCTGGACCGACGTCCAGCTGCTGCACGCCCTGGAGGAGGTCGTCGAGCGCGAACTCAACCGCCACCTCGGGGTCGCCAAGGAGTGGATGCCGCACGAGTACGTGCAGTGGAGCAAGGGGCGCGACTTCGACGGCATCATGGGCGGCGAGGCCTGGGCCGTGGATCAGTCCCCGGTGTCCGACATCGGCCGGGTCTCCCTGGTGGTCAACCTGCTGACCGAGGACAACCTCCCCAGCTACCACCACGAGATCGCCACCATGTTCGGCCGCGAGGGCGCCTGGGGCACCTGGGTGCACCAGTGGACGGCCGAGGAGGGCCGGCACGCGATCGTGATGCGGGACTACCTGCTCACCGCCCGCGCGGTGGACCCGGTGGCGCTGGAGCGGGCCCGGATGACCCATATGGCCGAGGGCTTCGAATCGGACAACAACCACTCGATGCTGCACTCGGTGGCCTACGTCGCGTTCCAGGAGCTGGCCACCCGCATCTCGCACCGCAACACCGGCCACCACTCCGGCGACCCGGTCTGCGACCGGATGCTGGCCCGGATCGCCACCGACGAGAACCTGCACATGGTCTTCTACCGGAACCTGCTGAAGGCCGCCCTGGAGATCGCCCCGGACCAGGCCATGCGCTCCGTCGCCGACGTGGTCACCGGCTTCCGGATGCCCGGCCACGGCATGCCCGGCTTCGAGCGCGCGGCCGCGCAGATGGCCATCGGCGGGATCTACAACCTGCGGATCCACCACGACGACGTGCTGCAGCCGGTGCTGCGCCACCTCAAGGTCATGGAGATCACCGGTCTGGGCCCGGAGGGGCAGCAGGCCCAGCAGGAGCTCGGCATGTACCTGGACGGGCTGGACGCCCAGGCCACCCGCTTCGACGAGCGCAGGGCGGCCCTGCTGGCCCGCCGGGCCGCCGCCGCGGCGCAGCGCGCCTGAACCGGCGGGCCCGAACGCAGAGCGCCCGGACGCAGAGCGCCCGAACCGATCCGTGTGCGATCGCGCAAGTTCACGTTGTACGGGTAAGTCCGGACTTTTCGGAACTGTGATGAACGTCACATTTCCAGCCGGGCGTGCGCGGTTTTCGGACGATCGCTGTGTGTCACCAGGATTGGGTCGGTGACACACGGTGAGAGTCGGATTCGACGGCTCCGCTCCGGCGTGAACTCGTGGTTTCCTTGCGCTGTCTGGGATCCACCGCACTCCGGAAGTGGGTTTCCGGAGCCCATGATCACGGTAAGTGCTCAGTGGGGCGCTGGTCGACCCGGGGTACCGGCCCGGCCGGGATGCCCGTCCGATCACCTCTTTGGGGGGTGCGGAGGGTGTCGATTGAGTAACGGGCCTTGAAGTAAGGCAAAATCTCGCCCTCGGGTCGGGCACAAGTCCGGCTTCCCGCGCGTTACGTGCGCTGGAGATACCCGCAGACACCCGAAGGGGGCCCGCGACATGGCTACTGATTACGACACCCCGCGCAAGACCGATGACGACCTCAACGAGGACAGCATCGAGGAACTGAAGGCCCGCCGGAACGAGAAGTCGACAAGCTCCGTCGACGTCGACGAGTTCGAAGCGGCCGAAGGTCTCGAACTGCCCGGAGCGGACCTCAGCAATGAGGAGCTCTCCGTCCGGGTCCTGCCTCGTCAGGCCGACGAGTTCACCTGCATGAGCTGCTTCCTGGTGCACCACCGCAGCCAGCTGGCGAGCGAGAAGAACGGAAACCCCATCTGCCGGGACTGCGCGGCCTGACGGTTTCGGGTAGGGAGGTCTTCATGAGCATGAGGCCGTTCCGACAGCGAAACCGAGGCGACCGAACCGCCGGGGACGCCCCACCCCCGGCGGCCGGGGTCGCCGACAGCACGACCGGCTGGACCGGCGGTACGGACGAGAGCACGGACGAGCTCGCCCGGATCGCCGCCGAGCTGGAGTTGTGGGACGGGTCCGCCCCCGCGGACACCGTCCCGCCGGCGGAACGCCGGAAACGTATGGCCGCCCTCTCCGGGGGCCTGAAGGGCACCCTGGGCGCCGGCTGGACCAAGGGGGCGTCCCTGGTCGGTACGGGCACCAGGAGTGGCGCCCTGCGCCTCGTGGACCGGCTGATGGACGCCGCACCGCGCATCCCGGTCCGCGACATCGCCACCCTGCGCGCCCAGCACCCGAACGCGCGGACCGCGGAGGACCTCGCGGACGCGATCACCTCGGGCGCGGTGAAGGCCTCGGCGTCGGTCGGCGCCTCCGCCGGCGCCGTCGCGATGCTCCCGGTGCCGCCGGCCATGCCGGTGGAGATAGCCGCGGAACTGCTCGCCGTGGCGGCGGTGGAACTCAAGATGATCGCCGAGCTGTACCAGGTCTACGGCCAGCCCGCGCAGGGCGGCGGGGTCGCCAGGGCCCGCGCCTACCTCGCGGTGTGGTCGCAGCGGCGCGGCCTCGACCTGTCCAGGCCGAGCACGATCGTGGCCCTGTCGGCGGGAAAGGAACTCCGCGGGCAGCTGCGCAAGCGGCTCACCCGCAGCGGGCTGCGGAAGCTGCCCTCGCTCACTCCGATGATGGTCGGCGCGGTGGCCGGCGCGACGGTCAACCGCCGTGACACCGCGAGGCTCGCTGCGGAGATCCGTCGGGACCTGCGGAGCCGGCCGCCGGGGGATCCTGGGTACTGGGGTGGGGCTGCGAGTTGAGCGTGGGAGCAACCACCGGAGGCGGGGGTGCTTGCCTGTTCAGCCGTGTACGGAGTGCTTGGTTGGCAGCGCACGTTGTTGATCGAACCGAGCCTCGCGCCCCTGCGGGGGTCGGGTCTAGGCGTTTTTTGCTTCCTGGAGGGCCTTGGCGAGGGCCTCGGGGGTACGGGTGGAGAGGTAGGCGTAGGGGGTGGGGTCCTCGGGGTCGGTGATCTCGACGCGGAGGGCGGTCGGGATGTATGAGCGGAGCAGCATGAAGGCGCGGGCGTCCGCCTTGCGGGTGCGCCAGGCGAAGGCCTCCTCGCGGTTCAGCGGGTGGGCGTCGCCCAGGGCCTCGACCGGGATCCGGGCCTCGCCCGCGACCAGCAGGCCCTGCACCACGCGGATCCGGGCCGAGCCGTAGCTGCTCAGCAGCACCGCCGCCGCGGCGCCGCCGGCGACCAGCGCGATCAGACCGGGGACCGTGCCGAACAGGTAGAAGATCAGCCCGAAGGACAGCCCGCTGCCCGCGGGGAGGAGCCACCAGGTGAGCGGTGCCGTGAGGCGTTCGTCGTACATGACCCCATTGTGAGTGCCGGATGAGGTGCTCCTGAACGCGGGGTATCGTCGCGCTCGTGAGCACCGAGACCTCCCAGTCCCCGCTGTCGCCGCCGCCCGGCGCACCGGCGCCGGTACGGCACCCCGAGGCGCCCGCCCCCGGCACCCTGATCGACCCGCACTACGAGCACTGCTTCGGCTGCGGGCCGCAGCAGCCGCACGGACTGCACCTGGCCTCGCGGGCCGGGACCGGCGTCGAGGTGTTCGCCGAGTTCACCGTCGGCGTGGCGCACCAGGGCGGCCCCGGGCTGGCCCACGGCGGGGTGCTGGTCACCGCGATGGACGACGCCCTGGGGACGCTCAACTGGCTGCTGCACACCGCCTCGGTGACCGCGCGGCTGGAGACGGACTTCCGCCGTCCGGTCCCGGTGGGCGCGACCCTGCACATCCACACCTGGGTGGACGCGGTGGTCGGCCGGAAGATCTACTGCCGCGGCGAGGGCCGCCTCGGCGCCCCGGACGGGCCGGTGGCGATAACCGCGCGGGCCCTGTTCGTCCAGGTCAAGCTGGACCACTTCACCACCCACGGCCGTCCCGAGGACATCAGGGCGGCCATGGAGAATCCCGATGTCTTCAAGCGAGCCCGTGCCTTCGAGGTGAATCCCTAAGTGAACTCCCACGCTCCCGTCGACGTCCTGCTGCACCGCCTGGACCCGGAGTTGCCCGCACCCGCCTACGCCCATCCGGGCGACGCCGGAGCCGACCTTCGCACCACCGTGGACGCCGAACTGGCGCCGGGGGAGCGGGCGGTGCTGCCCACCGGGGTCGCCATCGCGCTGCCGGACGGCTACGCCGCGTTCGTGCACGCGCGCTCGGGACTCGCTGCCAGGTGCGGCCTCGCACTGGTCAATGCCCCCGGAACGGTCGATGCCGGGTACCGTGGTGAGATCAAGGTGATCGTCGTCAATCTCGACCCGCGCGAGCGGGTGGTCTTCCGCCGCGGGGACCGGATCGCCCAGCTGGTCGTCCAGCGGGTGGAGAAGGTCCGGTTCCACGAAGTGGGGGAACTTCCGGGATCGGCACGTGCCATCGGTGGCTTCGGGTCGACGGGCGGCCATGCCGCGGTTAGCATTCCGGCGGCCGGGCAGGAAATCGCTTCGGTACCCGACCGGGAAGGACAGTGACCGTGTTCCGTCGTCGCGCCAAGAGCGAGGACGCTGTCGAGCAGGGCGAGAGCCCCGCTCCGGGCTCGGAAGAGCTCGTGGACAGCGAGGACGTCGCAGGTGTGGACTCCCTGGAGGAGGACGACGCCGAGGACGCCCGGGTGGGTCTCCCGCCCGCGCCGCGTCCGAACGGCCCCTGGGACTCCACCGAGGTGGAGGACGCCGCCGAGGGGCGGGTGGACCTGGGCGGCCTGCTGGTGCCCGGAGTCGAGGGCATGGAGCTGCGGGTCGAGGTGGCCGGCGACGCGATCGTCGCGGCGACCCTGGTCCTCGGCAACAGCGCCATCCAGCTGCAGGCCTTCGCCGCCCCCAAGTCCGAGGGCATCTGGGGCGAGGTCCGCGCCGAGATCGCGTCCGGCATCACCCAGCAGGGCGGTGTCGTGGACGAGGAGGAGGGCCCGCTGGGCTGGGGCCTGCGGGCCCAGGTCCCGGTGCAGCTCCCGGACGGCACGCAGGGCGTGCAGGTGGTCCGCTTCGTCGGCTGTGACGGTCCGCGCTGGTTCCTGCGCGGGGTGATCTCCGGCCAGGCCGCCGTACAGCCGGAGTCGGCCGGCGTGCTGGAGCAGGTGTTCCGGGAGACCGTGGTGCTCCGCGGCGAGTCGCCGATGGCTCCGCGCGACCCGATCGTGCTGAAGCTCCCCGAGGACGCGAAGATGGTCGCCGACGGGGTGCCGCAGCAGCAGGCGGCACCCACCGAGAACCGGTTCAGCGGTGACCCGCTGAACCCGTTCGACCGCGGGCCGGAGATCACCGAGGTTCGCTGATCACAGAGGTTCGCTGATCACCGAGGTTCGCTGATACAGAAGTCCGCTGACCGGCGACGCACAGGCCCCCCGCTCCGGCGGGGGGCCTGCCGCGTACCCGGGCCGGGGCCGGAACGGTGGTGATCGACACTGGCGCTCGGGGGCGATCGCGTCGCACTATGGCCCGATCCGGTGACCACGCGGGCGCCGGCACCACTCCGAGGGGGAGCGATGAGCGGGAGTACCGCGTCCGAGGGCGCGACCGGGGTACTGGCGGCCGGGACGGCCATGGTCGAGGTGCGGGAGGTGACCCGGACGTTCGGCGGTGGAGCCACGGCGGTGCACGCGCTGCGCGGGGTGTCCTTCAGCGCCGGGCGCGGCAAGCTGACGGCGCTCAAGGGCCGCTCGGGCTCCGGCAAGACCACCCTGCTGAACCTCGTCGGCGGCCTGGACCGGCCCAGCTCGGGCCGGATCATGGTCGACGGCAGGGACCTCTCCGAGCTCGGCGAGGCCGGGCTGCTGGAACTGCGCCGGGACCGGATCGGCTTCATCTTCCAGTCCTTCGGACTGATCCCGATCCTCACCGCCGCCGAGAACGTCGGCGTCCCGATGCGGCTGCGACGCGTCCCGGCGGCCGAGCGTGAGGAGCGGGTACGGGAACTGCTGGCCCTGGTCGGCCTGGCGGACCACGTCGACCAGCGCCCCGGCGAGCTGTCCGGCGGCCAGCAGCAGCGGGTGGCCATCGCCAGGGCGCTGGCCAACCAGCCCGCGCTGATCATCGCCGACGAGCCGACCGGCCAGCTGGACTCGGACACCGGACGGTCCATCATGCAGCTGCTGCGGGCCGTGGTCCGCAGTGAGGGCGTGACCGCGCTGGTCGCCACCCACGACCCGCAGTTGATGGAACTGGCCGACCGGGTGCTCGACCTGCAGGACGGTCACATCGTCGAGGCGTCCTGACCGTCCGTGCGGTCCCTGCCGTCCGTGCTGTCCGTGCCGTCACGGGGGTCGAGGTCGTCGGCACCGTCCCGGTCGTCCCGGCCGGCGGGGGTGGCCTCCCCCGGGTCCTCGGTGACGCCGAGCTCGGCCAGCAGCTCGGTCCGCAGGGCGGCGAAGCCGGCCGAGCTGCGGGGCCTGGGCTCCGGCAGCCGCACCTCGCGGGCCGGGCCGAGCCGACCGTCGGTCAGGACGATCACCCGGTCCGCCAGCCTGATCGCCTCGTCCACGTCGTGCGTCACCAGCAGTACGGCCGGGCGGTGGCGGCGGCACAGCTCGCGCAGCAGGGCGTGCATCCGGATCCGGGTGAGCGCGTCCAGCGCGCCGAAGGGCTCGTCCAGCAGCAGTAGTTGCGGCTCACGGACCAGGGCGCGGGCCAGCGCCGCGCGTTGCGCCTCGCCGCCGGACAGGGTGATCGGCCAGTCGCGGGCACGGTCGGCCAGGCCGACCTCGGCCAGCGCCGTCAGCCCGGCCTCCCGGGCGCCCGCTCGTGGCAGGCCGAGGACGACGTTGTCCAGCACCCGCTTCCAGGGCTGCAGCCGGTGGTCCTGGAACACCACCGAGCGGCGCTCGGGGACCAGCAGCTCGCCGGTGTAGTCCGGGTCGAGGCCCGCCATCGCACGCAGCAGGGTGCTCTTGCCGGAGCCGCTGCGGCCGAGCAGGGCCAGGAACTCCCCCTGGTGCAGTGTCAGGTCGATACCGGCCAGCACCTCCCGGCCGTCGAACGAGCGGTGCAGGCCGGTGGCCCGGACGGCGAGGCCGCTGGGCGCCGGGGCATCGGGCGCGGTGTCGTGGTGCGCAGTGCCGTGACGTGCGCTGTCGAGTGTGGTGGTCATGGTCAGGCTCCGTTGAATCCGCGGCGCCAGACCAGCAGGCGACGCTCCAGCAGGCGGACGACGGCGTCGGCGAGCAGGCCGAGCAGGCCGTAGATGAGCAGCCCGAGCACGATGATGTCGGTGCGGTACCAGGACTGGGCCTGGTTCATCAGGTAGCCGATGCCACTGGTCGCGTTGAGCTGCTCGGCGATGATGATTACCAGCCAGGCGCTGGTCAGCGCGAACCGCAGGCCGACCAGGAAACCGGGCACCGCGCCCGGCAGGATCACGTGCCGGATCAGGCCCAGCCGGCCCAGGCCCAGTACCCGGCCGGCCTCGACCAGCCGGCTCTCCACCCCGCGGATGCCCGCGTAGGTGTTGACGTAGACCGGGCAGGCGGCGGCGAAGGCCACCAGCGCGATCTTCGGGGCCTCGCCCACCCCGAACCAGATGATCATCAGCGGCAGCAGGCCGAGCACCGGCAGCGCCCGGACGATCTGCATGGTGGAGTCCACCAGCTCCTCGCCGATCCGGAACAGCCCGGCCACGACGGCCAGCAGCACGCCCAGGCCGACCCCGATCAGCAGGCCGACGGCGACCCGCTGCAGCGAGGCCAGCAGGTTGCTGCCCAGCTCGCCGTCGCCGGCCAGCTGCCAGCCGGCCGTGGCGACCTGCGCGGGCGTGGCGAGGATCCGCGGGTTGATCTGCCCCAGCGTCCCGAGCAACTGCCAGACGGCCAGCACCAGGGCGGGGCCGGCCAGCCGGCGCAGCCAGGGCGGCAGCGGCAGCCGCCGGCGGCGGGAGCTGCCGAGGGTCGCCGCGTCGACCAGACGGAGCGCCGGAGCGCCGGGCGCGGGAGCTGTGGTGGGTGCGGGTGGTGTGGTGGGTGCCGCGACGGTGGTCGCCATGGTCGGTCCGTCCCTTCCCGGTCAGTTCTGGTTGGCTGCGACGAGGGCGCTGAACTCCTGCTCGACGTCGGCCGGGAACTCGCCGCCGACGTCGACCTTCCCAGGGAGTTGACCGTTCGCCAGGAACAGGTCCGCCTGCCGCTGCTGGGCGCCGATCACGGTCTGGTCGACCGGAGCGAACCTGGTCTCGCCGGAGTTCTGCCAGACCAGCTTCCCCACGGCGGGGGTCTGCTTGTCGACCTTGACGTAGTAGGCGTCGATCCAGGCGTCCGGATGCGACCGGGCCCAACTGGTGGCCTTGATGATCCGGCTCACCAGGTCCTTGAGCGCGGTGCGTTCGGCCGCGTTGCCGAGGGCCTGACGGCTCGCCAGGTAGAAGGCGTACCCGGAGGACACCTGGGAGCCGTTGATCAGCTTTACCGCGTCCGGATGCGCGGAGGAGTAGCTGACCAGGTCCTGGGCGGCCACCGTGGCGGCGTCCACGGTCCCGGATTCGAGCACCGAGCCGATGTTCTGCAGCGGCACGTCCACCGGGGTGACGTCCTGCTGCTTGAGGCCGGCGGTGGCCAGTGCCTGGATCAGGAAGCCCTGGTTGGCGGTGCCCTTGGAGTAGGCCACCTTGCGGCCCTTGAGGTCGGCCAGGGTGTGGATGCCCGATCCGGCCCGGGCCAGCAGGGTGTACCCGGGGCCGACGGTGTGGCTGGCCGCCACCACGTCGATCGGGAGGCCGGCGGCGGCGGCGAAGATGGCCGGGGTGTCGCCCATCACGCCGAAGTCCAGCGCCCCGGCCGAGAGCGCCTGGTTGACCAGGGGGCCGCTGTTGAACTGGTCGAACTCCACCCGGTAGGGGAGATGGTCGAGTTCGCCCGCGCTCTGCAGCAGGGTGAGCACCTGCTTGCCCTGGTCGCCGACGCGGATGGTGACCTGTCCCGGCCCGTTGCCGCCCGCGTTGGCCGAGGCGGATCCGCCGCAGCCGGTGGTCAGGGACAGCAGCAGGGCCGCGAGGGCGGGCAGGGCGAGGGTTCTGGACAGTCCGGTACGCATGGTCGTCGTCCTTGGCTCGGTCGGGCGGGAGATGGGGGTCGGGGCCGGTCAGGCCGTGGCGGCGGTGTAGCGGTTGACGGGTCGGGCGAGCCCGTAGTGGTCGCGCAGGGTCGTCCCCTGGTACTCGTGGCGGAACAGTCCGCGTTCGCGCAGCAGCGGCACCACGTGCTCGGCGAACAGGTCCAGACCCTCGGGCAGGATCGGCGGCATCACGTTGAAGCCGTCCGCCGCGCCATGGGTGAACCAGTGTTCGATGTGGTCGGCGATCTGCTCCGGCGTACCGGGCAGCACCTGGTGTCCGCGCCCTCCGCCGAGTCGGCCGACGAGCTGGCGCAGCGTCAGCCCGTCGCGTTCGGCCAGGTCCCGGACCAGTTCGAACCGGCTCTTGGCGCCGTTGATGGCCGACACCGGCGGCAGCGGCGGAAGCGGGGCGTCGAGCGGGTGGTCGGTCAGGTCGACTCCGAGCAGCGTGGAGAGGGTGGCGATCGCCCGGGCCGGGTTGATCAGCTCGTCCAGCTCCTGGTCCAGCGCCTTGGCCTCGGCCTCGGTGGATCCGATGACCGGGACGATGCCGGGCAGCACCACGATCGAATCCGGGGTACGGCCGAGTGCGGCGGCCCGGCGCTTGAGGTCGGCGTAGAACTCCTGGCCCTCGTCCAGGGTCTGCTGCGCGGTGAACACCGCCTCGGCGTGCGCGGCGGCGAAGGCCCTGCCGTCCTGGGAGCTGCCCGCCTGCACCAGCAGCGGGCGCCCCTGCGGGCCGCGGGGGATGTTCAGCGGGCCGAGCACCTGGAAGTGCTCGCCGCGATGGTTGATCTCGTGCAGCTTCGACGGGTCGGTCAGCACGCCACCGGCCCGGTCCAGCACCAGGGCGTCGTCCTCCCAGCTGTCCCAGAGCGACTCGACCACGTCGAGGTACTCGGCCGCGCGCTGGTAGCGCACCGCGTGCTCCTGGTTGGCGGTGCGGTTGAAGTTGCGGGCGGCGCGGTCGCCGGCCGAGGTGACGATGTTCCATCCGGCCCGGCCGTTGCTGAGGTGGTCCAGCGAGGCGAACTGGCGGGCCAGGTTGTAGGGCTCGGTGAAGCCGGTGGAGACGGTGCCGATCAGCCCGATCCGCTCGGTGCTCACCGCGAGCGCGGCCAGCAGCGTGAACGGCTCGAAGTGGCTGATCCAGGCGTTGCCCCGGGCCGGGTCGGGCCCCTCGACGCCGTCGGCGAGGAAGACGGAGTCGAAGCCGGCCGCCTCGGCGGTGGCCGCGAGCCTCTGGAAGTGCGCCAGTGAGGAGAGGTGCTCGGGATTGGTGCGGGGGTGGCGCCAGGCGGCCTCGTGGTGGCCGACGCCCATCAGGAAGAGGTTGAGATGCAGTTGTCGGTCGGGTGCGGACATGCGGAAGCGCTCCGAAGGCAGGAGAGGGCACGGGATCGACCCGTGCGCGGGCAGGACGGGACGTGCGGATGCCCCGGGATGGTCACGGGGTGACGGGGTGACGGATCAGACCGGGCGGCGACGGCCCGGTCCGGGGAGGATGCTGATGATCCGGGCGATGCCACAGGTGCCAGAGATCCTGGTGGTGCCGGTGATTCCTGTGGATACCGCGGCGGTGGCGTCGGGTGCGAACGGCAGCTGCGGTCGGCGGTCCTCAGCGGGACGGGAGCGCCGGTGCCGCGTGGGGACTACCGGCAGCCGGGACAGTTCGAACAGCGCGTCGATGTCATGCGCAGATCGTCGCAACCAGCCTTCGGCCGGTCAATGGACGCGTGTTACGGCGGCATGGCGTTTCCGCGAACCGCCGCCACCCGGCCTCCGGGGCGGCCGGACGGGGGTGGTGGAACAGGCCGCGGGCGTGGCGGGCGTGGCTGTGGACGAGGCCGGGGGCGCGGGGCGGGCCCCGCGCCCCGGCGCGTGCGGCTGAGAGGTGTGTGGGGTGCTACCAGATCGCGGGCTTGCGGGCGGCCCACGGACGGGCCCGCTCCAGCTGGGCGGAGAGCGAGATCAGGGTCGCCTCGTCGCCGTAGCGGCCGCCCAGCATCACGCCGACCGGCAGGCCGTCCTCGGTCCAGTGCAGCGGCAGGCTGACCGACGGCTGCCCGGTGGCGTTGTAGAGCGGGGTGAACGGTGTGAACGCGGTGATCCGGGCGAACTCCAGCTCCGGGTCCTCGTCCGCGCGCAGGCCGCCGACCAGGGCGGGCGGCTGGGCCAGGGTCGGTGTGAGGATCACGTCGTAGTCCTGCTGCAGCGCCGCCACCAGCGCGCCGACCGCGCGGAAGGTGTAGAGCGCGGTGGCGAAGTCGGGCCCGGAGACGCCCAGGCCCTGCGCCCGCAGATGCCGGGTCAGCGGCATCAGCTGGTCCTCCAGCTCGGGGGCGACCGGACGCTGGGTCGCCATCACCCCCCACACCTGCTGGAACACCCGGCGCAGGGTGTCGTCGGCGGGCAGCTCCAGGGGTTCCGGGCGGTGTCCGAGCGAGGACAGCAGCTCGGCGGCGTTCTCGGTGGCGGTGACGCAGTCGCGGTGGACCTCCAGGCCGGGCACCGGCGGGGTCGTGATCACCGCGATCCGCAGGCTGCCCGGCTCGCGGTCGGCCTGGTCGGCGAAGGTCTCGCCGGGCGGCAGAGCCGGTGCCGTGTAGCAGTCGCCGGGCATCGCCCCGGCCATCACGTCCAGCAGCGTGGCGGCGTCGGCCACGGTACGGGCCAGCGGTCCGCTGGTGCTCAGGCCGCTGATGTCGTAGAGCGTCGGGCCGCTGCTCACCCGGCCCCGGCTCGGCTTGATCCCGAACAGCCCGCAGACCGAGGCTGGGATCCGGATGGATCCGCCGCCGTCGCTGCCGTGCGCTATCGGCGCCAGCCCGGAGGCCACCGCCGCGCCCGCGCCGCCGCTGGACCCGCCGGCCGAGTACTCCAGGCCCCAGGGGGTGCGGGCGGGCGGGGCGACCTGGTTCTCGGTGTAGCTGGGCAGCCCGAACTCGGGCGTGTTGGTCTTTCCGAGCATGACCGTTCCGGCCGCGCGCAGCCGGGTGACCACGTGGTCGTCGACGTCCGGGACGTGTTCGGCGAAGGCGGCGGAGCCCAGGGTGGCCCGCACCCCGGCGACGAAGTTGAGGTCCTTGACCGGGATCGGCACCCCGTGCAGCGGCGACAGCGGCCGGTCCTCGCGGCGCGCCGCCGCCACGTCCGCCTCGGCCTGTGCCGCCTGGCTCCGGGCCAGCTCCGGGGTGACCGTGATGTACGCGCCGACGGTGGCGTTGTGCCGGTCGATGCGGTCCAGGTAGTGGTCGGTCAGCTCGACCGGGGAGAGCTTCCCGGTGCTGATCAACTCGCCCTGTTCCCGTGCGGTCAGGTCGTGGAGCTGCGTCATTGCGGATCCCCTCGCATGGTTGCGGTACTCGCTCTGTCAGCGATCCTCGCACCGGCCGGGGGGAGTGGACCAGACCTTCGATCGGCGTAGTCGAGTTGTCAAGATGTCGCTAATCCGATGGCCGGACCCGTCCTCAGCTGCTGGTCCCGTGCTGGTGTTCCCGTACTCTCGGCGGGGGACGAGCTGACGAGGAATGACGGACATGGCACGCGGCAGGATGAGGATCTATCTGGGGGCGGCCCCCGGGGTCGGCAAGACCTGCGCCATGCTCGGTGAGGCACACCGCAGGCTGGGCCGGGGCACCGACGTGGTGGTCGGGTTCGTGGAGACGCACGGCCGCGAGCACACCGCCTCGCTCATCGACGGCCTGGAGGTGGTGCCCCGGAGCACCATGTCCTACCGGGGGAGCGACTTCCCGGAGATGGACGTCGACGCGGTGCTGGCCCGCCGTCCCGCCGTGGCCCTGGTGGACGAGCTGGCGCACACCAACATCCCCGGCTCGCGCAACGCCAAGCGCTGGCAGGACGTCCAGGAACTGCTGGACGCGGGCATCGACGTGATCTCCGCGGTGAACATCCAGCACCTGGAGTCGCTGCTGGACGCGGTCGAGGGCATCACCGGGGTACGCCAGCAGGAGACCGTCCCCGACGAGGTGGTCCGCCGCGCCGACCAGATCGAGCTGGTCGACATGACCCCGCAGGCGCTGCGCCGGCGGCTGGCGCACGGCAACGTCTACGCCCCGGAGAAGGTGGACGCGGCGCTGTCCAACTACTTCCGTCCGGGCAACCTCACCGCGCTGCGCGAACTGGCCCTGCTGTGGACCGCCGACCGGGTCGACGAGTACCTGCAGAAGTACCGCGAAGAGAACCACATCGACTCCACCTGGCAGGCCCGCGAGCGGATCGTGGTCGGCCTGACCGGCGGCCCCGAGGGACGGACCCTGATCCGCAGGGCGGCCCGGATCGCCGCCAAGGGCTCCGGCACCGAGATCCTCGCCGTCTACGTGGCCAGGAGCGACGGGCTGACCGGCGCCTCGCCGCAGGAGCTGACCGTGCAGCGGGCCCTGGTCGAGGACCTGGGCGGCAGCTTCCACTCGGTGCTCGGCGACAGCGCCGCGGACGCGCTGCTGGAGTTCGCCCGTGGCGTGAACGCCACCCAGATCGTGCTCGGCAGCAGTCGCCGCAAGGCCTGGCAGTGGGTCCTCGGGCCGGGCGTGGGCGCGACCGTGGCCCGCGAGTCCGGGGACATCGACGTCCACATCGTCACCCACGAGCACGTCGCCAAGGGCAAGATGCGGCCGATGGGCCGGATCGCCCGGCTGGGCTTCGCCCGCAGCCTGTCCGGCTGGCTGGTGGGGGTGGCCGGTCCGTTCGCGTTCACCTGGATCGTCACGGCGCTGGGCGGCAGTACCAAGTCCGGCAGCACCGACATGCTCTTCTACCTCGGCCTGACCGTGGCCGCGGCGCTGCTCGGCGGGCTGTTCCCGGCGCTGGTGTCGGCCCTGGTCGGCACGCTGCTGATCAACTGGTTCTTCACCCCGCCGCTGCACACGCTCAGCGTCAACGACCCGCAGAACCTGCTGGCCATCACGGTCTTCCTGGGCGTGGCCCTCTCGGTGGCCTACGTGGTGGACCTGGCCGCCCGCAGGACCGCCGAGGCGGCCCGCAGCCGGGCCGAGGCCGAGACCCTGAGCTTCCTCGCCGGCAGCGTGCTCAGCGGCGAGAAGGCGCTTCCGGCGCTGCTGGAGCGGGTCCAGGAGACCTTCCAGATGGAGTCCGTCGCGTTGCTGGAGCGGCACGAGGACTTCGGCCCGTGGAACTGCGAGGGCGCGGTCGGACCGCACCCGGTCAGCCGCCCCGAGGACGCCGACGTGGACGTCCCGGTGGGCGAGCGGCTGGCGCTGGCCCTGTCCGGACGGGTGCTGCCGGCCGCCGACCGACGGGTGCTGGGCGCATTCGCCGCCCAGGCCGCCGTGGTGCTGGACCGGCGCCGGCTGGGCGAGGAGGCGGCCAGGGCCCGCCGCCAGGCCGAGGGCAACCGGATCCGCACCGCGCTGCTGGCCGCCGTCTCGCACGACCTGCGCACCCCGCTCGCCGGCATCAAGGCGTCGGTGTCCTCGCTGCGTGCCGGGGACGTGTCCTGGAGCGCCGAGGACGAGGCCGAACTGCTGGCCGGCATCGAGGAGGGCGCGGACCGGCTGGACCACCTGATCGGGAACCTGCTGGACATGAGCCGGCTGCAGACCGGCACCGTGGTGCCGCTGGTGCGCGAGTTCGACCTGGACGAGGTGGTGCCGATGGCGCTGCTCGGCGTCCCGGCCGGGGCGGTGCGCAGCACCATCCCCGAGGACCTGCCGATGCTCTCCGGCGATCCCGGACTGCTCGAACGCGCGCTCGCCAACGTGGTCGAGAACGCGGTGAAGTACCAGGGCAAGGGCCAGGTCCTGGTCTCCGGAAGCGTGCTGCGACTGCCCGGCAGGGGCCGCCGGGTCGAGGTACGGGTGGCCGACCACGGACCGGGGATCCCGGACGAGGCGAAGGACAAGGTGTTCGAACCGTTCCAGCGCCACGGCGACGCCCCGCGCGGAGCCGGAGTGGGCCTCGGACTCGCGGTCGCCCGCGGTTTCGTCGAGTCCATGGGCGGTAGCCTCAGCGCCGAGGACACCCCCGGTGGCGGTCTGACCATGGTGTTCACCCTGCTCACCGTCGAGCAGCCGGTCCGCAGTCCCGAGCGTTCGAAAGGCAGCGTGGCATGAGTGGTGCGACCCGGGTCCTGGTCGTCGATGACGAACCGCAGATCGTCCGCGCCCTGGTGATCAACCTGAGGGCGCGCGGCTACGAGGTCGACGCGGCGCAGGACGGCGCGTCCGCGCTGGAGCTGGCCGCCGCGCGCCACCCCGACGTGGTGCTGCTCGACCTGGGCCTGCCGGACATGGACGGCACCCAGGTGATCCGCGGACTGCGCGGCTGGACCAAGATCCCGGTGATCGTGCTCTCGGCCCGGCACGCCTCGGACGAGAAGGTCGAGGCCCTGGACGCCGGCGCGGACGACTACGTCACCAAGCCGTTCGGCATGGACGAGCTGCTGGCCCGGCTGCGCGCGGCGGTGCGCCGGGCCGCCCCGGTCGGCACCGACCCGGACGAGGCGGTCGTCAACACCGCGTCGTTCACCGTCGACCTGGTCGCCAAACGGGTGCAGCGCGACGGCGCGGACGTCCGGCTCACGCCCACCGAGTGGCACCTGCTGGAGGTCCTGGTCCGCAACGCCGGCCGCCTGGTCAGCCAGAAGCAGCTGCTCCAGGAGGTCTGGGGCCCCGCCTACGGCACCGAGACGAACTACCTCCGGGTGTACATGGCCCAGCTGCGCCGCAAGCTGGAGGCCGACCCGGCGCATCCCCGGCACTTCATCACCGAACCGGGCATGGGCTACCGCTTCGAGCAGTGATCCGGGGCGGTCGGGACGGTACCCTTCGGTGCATGAGTGCTGACAACCGCGGTGACCGGCCGCAGGGCGGAATGCTGCGCCGGATGTTCGGCCGGCTCTCCGCCAGCAACGAGGAGCTCCAGGCCGAGGAGCTGCAGGCCGAGGAGCAGCGCAGGCGGGCGGTGGACGCGGGCTGCACCCCGATAGCGGCCTGCCAGGACCGCCAGGAGGTCACCGTGACCGGCACCCTGCGCGCGGTGACGCTGCGGCCGAGGGCCGGCGTGCCCGCCCTGGAGGCGGAGCTGTTCGACGGCACCGACGCCCTGGACGTGGTCTGGCTGGGCCGTCGCGCCATCGCCGGTATCGAGCCGGGCCGCCGCCTGGTGGCCCACGGCCGGGTCAGCCACGCCCGGGGACGCCGGGTGCTCTTCAACCCCCGGTACGAGCTGCGACCCGCCGGATCGGAGTAGGTCTGTTGACCAGAGGACGACACGCCGCCGCTGAGGAAGAGCTCTCGGAGGCGGACGCGGCAGCACGCGAGGCGGCCTCCAAGGAGGCCGCCGACACCCTGAAGAAGGCCTTCGGCGGGGTACGCGGCATGGTCGACACGACGGTTCCGGGCCTGGTCTTCATCGTGGCCTACAACCTGAGCCACCAGGTCGCCACCGCCTCCTGGTGCGCGCTGGGGCTGAGCGCCCTGCTCGCCGTGGTGCGGCTGCTGCGCCGGGAGACCCTGCAGCACGCCTTCAGCGGCGTGTTCGGCGTGGCCATCGGGGCGTTCATCGCGATGAAGTCCGGCAAGGCGGAGAACTTCTACCTGCCGGGGCTGCTCTGGAACGTCGCGCTGTGCGCGGCCTACGCCGTCTCGGCGCTGGTCCGCTGGCCGGCCATCGGGGTGATGCTCGGGCCGATCACCGGCGAGATGTTCACCTGGCGGACCCAGAACCCGGGCCGGATGCGCGCCTACACCAAGGCCACCTGGCTCTGGGCGGGGCTGATGGCGGTCAAGCCGGTGCTGCTGTTCCCGCTCTACTTCTCGCACAACGTCAACCTGCTGGGCTGGCTGAAGGTAGCGCTCGGCATCCCGCCGCTGCTGCTGGCGATCTACGTCACCTGGCTGATCCTGGCCAAGGCCCCACCGCCCATCAAGGCGGAGGAGGAACAGGCCGATCCGGAACCAGCCGTCGACGAAGAAGCGGTCACCAGCAGACCCTGAGTCGCACCACCTGAGGGGCGCGGGGAACTGCGCTGCCAACCAAGCACCTCCGTAGAGGCCTGGCAACACAGTTCCCCGCGCCCCGCTGCCCTTTCAGGCCGCCGTGGTCTGCAGCAACGCTTCGAGCTCTGCCTCGCGCTCGGCGTTGGCGACGAAGAGCAGCTCGTCGCCGCCCTCCAGGGTGTCGCTGCCGCTGGGCACCAGCACCCGGCCCTCGCGGATGATCGTGACCAGCGCGGTGTCCTCGGGCCACTGGACGTCGCCGACCCGGGTGCCCACCGCCGCGGCGTCGGCCGACAGGGTCATTTCGACCAGGTTGGCCTCGCCCTGGCTGAAGCGCATCAGCCGGACCAGGTCACCGACGCTCACCGCCTCCTCGACCAGCGCGGACATCAGCCGCGGCGTGGACACGGCCACGTCCACGCCCCAGGCCTCGTTGAACAGCCACTCGTTCTTGGGGTTGTTCACCCGGGCGACCACCCGGGGCACCCCGTACTCGGTCTTCGCCAGCAGCGAGACGACCAGGTTGACCTTGTCGTCCCCGGTCGCGGCGATGACGACGTTGCAGCGCTGCAGCGCCGCCTCGTCCAGCGCGGTGATCTCGCAGGCGTCCGCGAGCAGCCACTCGGCCTGCGGTACCCGTTCCACCGAGATGGACTTGGGGTTCTTGTCCACGAGCAGGACCTCGTGGCCGTTCTCCAGCAGCTCACCCGCGATGGATCGTCCCACCGCGCCGGCTCCGGCAATGGCTACCCGCATCAGTGCTCCTCCGGACCCTTCGCGAACACGGCCTCGACGGCGGCGAGGTCGTGGGTGCGCATCATCATGTGCACGAGGTCGCCCTCCTGCAGCACCGTCTCCGACGTGGGCAGGGTGCCCACCCCGAGGCGGGTGATGAAGGCCACGCGCACCTCGGCGGCCAGCTCCAGCTTGGACAGCCGGTGGCCGATCCAGGCGGGGGCGACCGGGACCTCGGCCAGCTGGACGGTGCCGCTCGCGTCCTGCCAGTGCGGCTCGGCGCCGCTGGGCAGCAGCCGGCGCAGCATCTGGTCGGCGGTCCAACGCACCGTGGCCACGGTGGAGATACCCAGCCGCTGGTAGACCTCGGCACGCCGCGGGTCGTAGATCCGGGCCGCGACGTTCTCGACGCCGAAGTTCTCCCGGGCCACCCGTGCGGCGATGATGTTGGAGTTGTCGCCGCTGCTGACCGCTGCGAACGCGCCCGCCTCTTCGATGCCCGCCTCGCGGAGCGTGTCCTGGTCGAACCCGACCCCGGTCACCCGCTTGCCCGCGAATCCCGAACCGAGACGGCGGAACGCCGTGGGGTCCTGGTCGACGATGGCGACCGAGTGCCCCTGCTTCTCCAGGGTGCGCGCGAGGGCAGAGCCCACGCGACCGCAACCCATGATGACGATGTGCACGCCCGTCCTTCCGGAGTGATGTCCCGGCTCGATCTTGACACCGGCTTAGCGGGTGCCCGCACCAGGGTCGCACCCTCGCGCGCCAATGACACAACCGCCGTACCCTCCGAACCGGGGTGCCTACACCCGCCAATGTGCTGGTTGTGGCGCTGCGACAGCCCGAACGGCCGCTGGAGGGCGAGCGAACTCACAGCGCGACGAAACCAATCCGCAATCTTCCGGAGATCGATTCGGGTTGTTCGGCAGGTGTTTGGCTGCCAGATGCAGAGAAATCGTAGGCGCTAAGTCCGTTTCGGCCACTGGATCGATGGTCCGCCGCGCGCTGCGCCCCGGCGTGTGGGCGGTCTCGGTACCCTGGCTGCACTCAGCCGATGCCGTGAAGTCCGGCACTGCGGCGACCGACAGCAAGGACAGCCAAGCGTGACACCCCCTGGCAGGACCCCCGCGGCAACCGACGCACCCTCGCTGGTCGGGCAGCGGTTCGAGGTCGAGGTGGGCCCGGTCGCCCACGGCGGCCACTGCGTGGCCCGGCACGACGGCCGGGTGCTGTTCGTCCGCCATGCCCTGCCGGGTGAGCGGGTGCTCGTCGAGGTGACCGACGGCACCGAGGCGTCCCGGTTCCTGCGGGCCGACGCGGTGGAGGTGCTGCAGGCGTCCAAGGACCGGGTCAAGCCGCCCTGCGCCTTCGCCGGCCCCGGCCGCTGCGGCGGCTGCGACTGGCAGCACGCCACCCCGGGTGCCCAGCGCAAGCTCAAGGTGCAGGTGCTCACCGAGCAGTTGCGGCAGCTGGCGAAGCTGACCCCGGCCGAGGCGGGCTGGGACGGCAGCGTGGAACCGGTCGGCGGCAAGCTGCCGGCCGGTGTGGTGCCGCAGTGGCGGACCCGGGTGCAGTACGCGATCGACCCGGTCAGCGGTGAGGCGGGGCTGCGTCGGCACCGCTCGCACGAGGTGCAGCCGATCGACCACTGCATGATCGCCGCACCGGGCGTCAGCGAGCTGGGCGTGGAGGCGCGGTCCTGGAACGGGATGGCGTCGGTGGAGGCCGTGGCGGCGACCGGTTCCTCGGACCGCCAAGTGATCCTGACCCCGCGTGAGGGCGCGCGGCTGCCGATCGTGGAGCTGGACCGCCCGGTCTCGGTGCAGCGGATCGACGACCACGGGGGCGTGCACCGGGTGCACGGGCGCGCCTTTGTGCGCGAGCGCGCGGCCGGCCGGACCTGGCGGGTCAGCGACGGTGGCTTCTGGCAGATCCACCCGGAGGCGCCCGACCTGCTGGTCTCGGCGGTGCTGGAGGGTCTGGACCCGCAGGAGGGCGAGAACGCGCTGGACCTCTACTGCGGGGTCGGGCTGTTCGCCGGGGCGCTCGCGGACCAGCTCGGCGAGGACGGCGCGGTGCTCGGCATCGAGTCCTCCAAGCAGTCGGTGGCGGACGCCCGGCACAACCTCGCCGACCTGATCGGTGACGGCCGGGTCCGGATCGAGTGCGACCGGGTCGAGCGGCTGCTGCCGCGTACCGGGATCACCGAGACCGATCTGGTGGTGCTGGACCCGCCGCGCTCCGGCGCGGGCCGGGACACCGTGCGCCACCTGGCCGGTCTCACCCCGCGCCGGATCGCCTACGTGGCCTGCGACCCGGCGGCGCTCGCCCGTGACCTGGCCTTCTTTGCCGACGCCGGCTACCGCCCGGTCAGCCTGCGGGCGTTCGACCTGTTTCCGATGACGCACCACTTCGAGTGCGTGGCCGTCCTGGAGCCCGTGGCGGGATAGTTGCCTGCGCGTCAGCCCTTGCGTGCTAGCGGAATCGCGCTAGCTTGGAGGTATGACGAAGAAGCAGCTGAACGTGAGGGTGGACGCCACCACCGCGGAGATTGCCCGGGCCAGGGCGGAACAGGAGGGGATCAGCATGAACCAGTACATCGAGAAGCTGGTCCAGCAGGACATGGGCGAGACCGGGCGGGTCTTCCTGGACGCGGCCGCGCAGTTCATGAAGGAGTACGAGGCCGCCTTCCTCGCCGAGTTCGGTGAGCACGAGGCGACGGGCCGACGCCGTTGACCGTGAACGTCGAGATCGACCTGTCCTGGCTGCTGATGGCGGCCGAGCAGTACACCCCCGGTGACCCGCGGGTCACCGACTACGGCTCCCTGGTCGCGGCGGTGACCAGGCATCAGGCCGAGATCTTCGACGTCCTGGTCTACCCGGAGCCGGAGGACCGCGCGGCGGCTCTGATGCACCAGCTCATCCGGGTGCCCGCACTCGAACGCAACAACGAGCTGTTCGCCACCGCCGTCGCGTTCGCCTACCTGGTCGCGGGCGGCGCCAACGTCGCCACCACCACCCGCGAGATGCGCAGCCTGGCCCGCGCGCTGCGCGAGGGCCGGATCGGCGTGGACGGCGTGGCCGAACGGCTGGCCGGCTGGATCGTCGACCAGCTGCCGGACCCGGCCGGCGAGGACGGGACGGAGGGATCCGACGGCTCCGAGGGCGAGGGGGACGGCGAGTCGTCCTAGCCCGGGCCCCATCTCTGCCGACTGAACGGCCGAAGACGAGTCAACGACCGAACGACCGAAGGGCGAGGAACGGCGCGTGCTGCAGGACATCGTGGAGTACCTGGTCTGCCCCCACTGCCGGGAGCCGCTCGGGTACACGCCGGACGGTGGGGCGCTGCGCTGCGCCGATGGGCACTCCTTCGACATCGCCCGGCAGGGCTACGCCAGCCTGCTGCCCGGTGACGCGCACACCGGAACCGGGGACACCGCGGCCATGGTCGCGGCACGGGACGCCTTCCTCGGGTCCGGTCACTACGCGCCGATCGCCTCGGCGCTGGCGGCCGCCGTCCCCGGGCACGTCGACTGTGTGGTGGACCTGGGCGCGGGCACCGGTCACTACCTGGCGGCGGTGCTGGACAGCCGTCCGTCGGCGCGCGGGATCGCACTGGACATCTCCAAGTTCGCGCTGCGCCGGGCCGCGCGGGCCCATTCCCGGCTGGGTGCGGTGGTCTGCGACGCCTGGCGGCCGCTGCCGCTGCGGGACGGCTCCGCCGACGTGGTCCTGAACGTCTTCGCGCCGCGCAACGGCGCCGAGATCCGCCGGGTGCTGCGGCCCGGCGGCACCCTGCTGGTGGTCTCGCCCACGCCCCGTCACCTGGAGCCGCTGGTGCGGGAGCTGGGCCTGCTGGGTGTGGACGACCGCAAGGACGAACGGCTGGCGGCGGCGCTCGGGCCGCACCTGGACGCGGCCGGAAGCAGCGAGCACACGTTCCCGCTGCTGCTGGACCACCAGGCGGTGCGCACGGTGGTCGGGATGGGCCCCAGCGCCTGGCACACCGACCCGACCGCTCTCGCCGCGCGGATCGACGCGCTGCCCGAGCCGGTCCCGGTCACCGCGTCGATCACCCTCAGCGTGTTCACCCGAACCGGCGAACCACGCGCCGCGCACGGATGAATCGGCGTCAGGAGGGACGTTTCGCCTGCTCAGCGTGGGTGGAGCTGCGTTAGCGTCGCCGGGGTGAGCCAGCCCACCGCGCGCCCCAGCAACCCGCCCGCCGCCTCGGCCGGCAGCCCCGCCGGCAGGCCGGGCGGTGGTCCGCCGCGGGCGACGGTCTGCGAGCTGAGGCTCGGCGCGTTCAAGTCCTACGCCGGATCGGTGCTGCCGCTGGCCCCCATCACACTGCTGCACGGTGCGTCCGGAGCGGGCAAGTCCAACGCCCTGGACGGGCTGGCGGCACTGTCCGGACTGGCCGGGGGCGCCGAGCTGCCGGACGCGCTGGCGGGGGTGCGCGGCGGCCTGGCCGGCTGCGTCCCGCACGGCCAGCAGGGGTTCCGGCTGGGCTGCGCGGTGGCGGCACCGGGCGGCGGCACGGTACGGCTGGAGGTCGCGGTCCGGGTGGACGGCGGGCCGAGGATCGTCGCCGAACGGCTCACCGAGCAGTCGCCGGACGGCGGCGCACCCCGGGTGCTGCTCGCCACCGGTGCCGAGGACCCGGCCCGGAGCCGGATCAACGCGCTCTGGCACAGTGATGGACGCCAGGGTGACATCCGGGCCCCGCTGTCGGCCACCGCACTGCTGACCGCGCAGCTGCCGCTGCGGGTGGCGGGCGCCAACCCGGCCGAACGGCGGGTGCTGGCCGGCGCCGAGGCGGTGCTGACCGCGCTGCGCGAGGTGTTCCCGGTCGATCCGGTGCCCGCGCTGATGCGCGGCTGGGTGCCGGCCGCGGACGACTCCCGGCTGCGGACCTCGGCCCAGAACCTCTCGGCCGTCGTCGCCCGGATCCAGGGCGAGTGCCGGATCAGGTACGGCGTGCTGGTGCGCAGCATGCGGGCCGCGAGCCCCTATCCGGTGCGCGAGCTGCGGGTGCTGCGGGAGTCCCGGGACGGCGTGGAGCGGGTGATCGCGGCCCTGGACGAGGGCACCGCGGACCTGCTGAGCAGCGGGCTGCTGCGGCAACTCGCCTTCACCACGGTGCTGCTGACCGGCCCTGGGGTGCTCCAGATGGAATCGGCGGCCGAGGTGCCCGATCCGGAGCGGCTGCTCACCGTGCTGGCTGAGGATCTGGACGCGGGCCTGGGGGACGAACAGGTCGGAGAACTGCTCAGGGTCGCCGGGGAGGTGGTGGCGCGCGGCCATGTACGGCTGCTGGCGACGGCGCGGGAGGTTCCGGTCGCGGCGGCCAAGGAGGGGGCGCTGGCGCTGCGCTGCCGGCGCGACCCGGCGACCGGGTGCAGCGTGCTGGAGTCCGACACAATGGGCGTATGAGCGATCAGGAACGCCCGCTGGACGTCGCCGAACTGCAACGGCGGCTGCTGGACTTCGCGGTGGCCCGCGACTGGGGGCCGTACCACACACCGAAGAACCTGGTCGCGGCGCTGAGCGTGGAGGCGTCGGAACTGCTGGAGATCTTCCAGTGGCTGACGCCGGAGCAGGCGGCCGCGGTGATGCGGGAGCCGGAGCGGGCGCACCGGGTCGAGGACGAGGTCGCCGACGTGCTGGCCTATCTGCTGCAGTTCTGCACAGCGGTCGGGGTCGATCCGCTGGCGGCGCTGGCGGCCAAGATCGAGCGCAATGAGCTGCGCTTCCCGGTGGGCCGCACGCCGCCGCTGGACGGGGTCTGAGCGACGCCCCCGACCCCTGGTCTCACCCGGGCGGGTGACGGAGTTTTCCCCACCCCCGGAGTTGTCCCCAGGCGGTCGCCGATCGCGCTTCCCGGTCGCCGTCCCGGGCCACGCTGGTCCCCTGACGGAACGTCCGTCAGGAGAGACGGGTGTGGAAAGGGGAGTGGCGGCATGGACGCACAGCGGCTGATCAAGGTGAACAGGAACGCCCTCGCCGAGGCGCGGAGCATCCCTCCGGCCCTGGTCGAGGCATGGCAGGCCTGCGTGTTGACGGAGGCCGTGGCGGCGGTGGCGGCGGTGGAGCTGACCCAGGCGGCGCTGCTGCAGGGCAGCGGCTGCGGCCCCGCCGAGATCGCCCGGGCCCTCGGTGAGGCCGCCGAACACGCCGCCGCCTGTGTCGGCCCACCGCCACCTGAGGACTGGGCCGGCCCCAGTCGCGCCGAGCGGCTCGGCGAGACCGGGGACCTCGCCACCACGGTGCGGGAGCTGCGGCTGCTCATCCACGAGACCGCCGAGGCGTTGATCGTCCTCGCCTGTGGCGCGGTCGAGCAGGAGCTCTACTGGCGCTGCATCGACTCGGTGGACGCCGTGGCGGAGTGCCAGGACCTGACGACCGAGCTGCTCCGGGCACTCGACCCGGGCCGGACCGTGGCGCTGCGCTGGGAGGCGCCCAGCCCGCAGCCCGCGGACTGCGGGGGCGAGCTGTGAGCGGCCTCCCGGCGCGGCCTCCCACGCCGCTCCCGCTCCCGGCCCTGCCCGGGCGCCTGCTCTCGGCCCTGCTCCTGCTCCCGGTGCGCCTGCTCCTGTTCCTGCTCCTACTGCTCGGACCGCTGCTGCGGCTCCGCGCCCGGGTCGGACTGCGGGCCATGCGGAGGCGGCGCCTGCAGCTCGGCGTCCAGCTGCACGATGTCGGCGCTCAGCGCCGCGAGCAGTTGCTCCATCTGGGCCAGCAGGTTCTGTGGTGCGACTGGTGCCTCGGACATGGTGGGTGCGCCCCTCCTGGGTGCTGCGGACGGGGCGGCGGACTGTGCCGGTCCCGAGCGCCCAACGACCAGGGACGGCGCCTGGTCACCGTGCGTCACACCCACGGGGGACGGCACCGCCGGTCGCGCCGCTCGGCCCACGCCGTCGGCTCACACCGTGGCGGGAGGCGCGCAGCCGCGCGCAGGCCTGCGGTCCCGCGCGGCGGCGCGGTCCCACAGGCCCTCCAGCTGCGACCGGGGATCAGTTGTGCGGGGGTCAGTTGTGGGTGTGCAGCTCGGCGTTGAGGCCGCCCCAGGAGCCGGAGCGGGCGATGACCTCGACCGCGCCACTCTGCGAGTTGCGCCGGAACAGCAGGTTGTCCTGCCCGGACAGGTCCACCGCCTTGGCGACCTTGCCGTCCGGGAGGGTGACCCGGGTACCGGCGGTCACGTAGAGGCCGGCCTCGACCACGCAGTCGTTGCCCAGCGAGATCCCGATCCCCGCGTTCGCGCCCAGCAGGCAGCGCTCGCCCACCGAGACGACCTGCTTGCCGCCGCCGGACAGGGTGCCCATGATCGAGGAGCCGCCGCCGATGTCGCTGTGGTCGCCGACCACCACTCCGGCCGAGATCCGGCCCTCGACCATCGAGGTGCCGAGGGTACCGGCGTTGAAGTTGACGAAGCCCTCGTGCATCACCGTGGTGCCCACGGCGAGGTGCGCACCCAGGCGGACCCGGTCGGCGTGCGCGATGCGCACCCCGCTCGGCGCGACGTAGTCGGTCATCCGGGGGAACTTGTCGATGCCGTAGACGGCCAGCTGGCCGCCCTCCGCGCGCACCGCCAGCCGCGCTGCCTCGACGCCGTCCACCGGCACCGGGCCGATGCTGGTCCAGGCGACGTTGGCGAGCAGGCCGAAGAGGCCGTCCAGGTTCTGTCCGTGCGGCTGCACCAGGCGGTGGCTGAGCAGGTGCAGGCGCAGATAGGCGTCGTGGGCGTCCAGCGGCTTCTCGTCCAGCGACGCGATCACGGTGCGCACCGCCACGACCTCCACGCCGCGCCGGGCGTCCGTGCGCAGCGCGGCGGCTGCGCCCGCGCCGAGCGCGGCGACGGCCTCGTCGGCGGACAGCCGTACCGTGCCGGTCGGGCCGGGCGCGGCGGCCAGGGACGGCGCCGGGAACCAGGTGTCCAGCACGGTGCCGTCGGCGGCGATGGTGGCAAGTCCGGCCGCGACAGCGCCGCGGTCGGAGAGGGCAGAGGAGGAGGCAGTCTCGTTCGTCACCCCTGCACGGTAACGAATCCTGCCCCCGGCCGCCGAACCGTACCGGTGGGCGGACAGTGCGCGGTGGATGACCGGATCGGTCCGCCTCCGGACCCGATCGGGCCTTTCGATCCGTCATCCGCCCAGGCCAGACTGATGGACATGACCCGAGCACTGATTGTCATCGATGTCCAGGAGTCCTTCCGTGCCCGCTCCGAGTGGGAGCTGATCAACAACCCGAAGATCGCCGAGCCGGTCGGCCGACTGGTCCGGCTCGCACGTGAGGCCGGGGATCTCGTCGTCTGGGTGCTGCACAGCGAGCCCGGCAGCGGCGATGTCTTCGACCCGGCCCTGGGCCATGTCCGGCTGATGGACGAGCTGGATCGCCACGACGACGAGCCGCTCGTCCTCAAGACCTCGCACAACGCCTTCACCAGCACCAACCTGCAGCAGCAGCTCACCGAGCGCGGCATTCGCGAGCTGACGGTCTGCGGGATCCGCACCGAGCAGTGCGTGGAGACCACCACCCGGGTCGGCAGTGACCTCGGCTACCAGGTCACCTTCGTCCCGGACGCCACCGCCACGAACCCGATCACCCGCGGCGGGGTGACGCTCAGCTCCGACGAGATCGTCCAGCGCACCGTCTTCGCCCTGGCCGACCGCTTCGCGACCATCGCCACGGTCGACGAACTGGAGCGTGCGGCAGCGGATGCGGCACGATGACCGCACCATGACCCATGTGCTCTTCCTGCTCGTGCCCGGCGTGCATCTGCTCGATCTCGCCGGGCCCGCACAGGTCTTCTCCAGCGCCGCCGACCACGGCTATCCCTACACCCTGGGCTATGTCGCCGAGCGGCAACTGGTCCCCAGCGCCCAGGGCGCCGTGCTGCAGGCCGGGACGGAATGGCCGGACCTGGCAGTCGGTGACCTGATCCTGGTCCCCGGCTGGCGCGTCGACGGTCCGGCCGCCATGCCCCCCGGTCTGATCGGCCCGGAGCCGGTGCGCCGGCTCCGGGAGCACCACGCCGCGGGCGGCACCGTCGCCAGCGTCTGCGCCGGGGCGGAGGCCCTGGGCCGGGCCGGACTGCTCGACGGCCGGCGCTGCACCACCCACCACGACCTCCAGGACGATCTCGCCCGGAACCACCCCCGGGCCACTGTGGTCCGCGACGTGCTGTTCACCGAGGACGACCGGGTGGTCACCTCCGCCGGTATCGCCAGCGGCATCGACCTGGCGCTGCACCTGGTCGCCACCGCGCACGGGCCCGCGGCGGCTGCCAGGGTCGCCCGCGACATGGTCGTCTACGCCCGCAGAAACGGTCATGAGCCGCAGCAGAGCGCGATGTTCAGGTACCGCTCGCACCTCGACGACACGGTCCACCGCGCCCAGGACCTGATCGACGACCACTACGACTCGCGGCTCCCGCTGGCCGAACTCGCCACCCGTGTCGGCGTCAGCGACCGCACCCTGACCCGGATGTTCACCCGTGCCACCGGACTCACACCGCTGCGCTACCAGCAGACCCTGCGGCTGGAGCGCGCCGAACACCTGATCGCCCACGGGGCGACGGTCGAACGCGCCGCGCACACCGTCGGTTTCGAGGACCCGCGGATGCTGCGCCGCCTCCGCGCCCGCACCTGACGCCCGGCTGTCCGGCGGGTGTCGGCCGGTGGTTGCGGCGAGGCCTACTCTGCTGACATGGAACCTGCCGGCAGGGAGAACGGTCTGATCGACTTCGTCACCGCCGCGCCGGTCGCCGGGGCGGACGAACCCGCGTGGATCCATGGCTCACCGTCGCGGCGGCACAGCAGCGACCCGCCGATCCAGGTGCACGCGCACGACCGGCACACCTTCCTGCTGCGGCAGAGCCAGTCCGTGAACTACGAGGGGCCGTTCGTCTTCCTCTTCCTGGGGAACGAGCGGGCGCTGCTGCTGGACACCGGCGCCACGGCGGACCCGGAGCGGTTCCCGCTGCGCCGGACCGTGGACGGCATCGTCGCGGACTGGCTGGTCGAGCACCCGCGCACCGACTACCGGCTCGTCGTCGCGCACACCCACGGCCACGGCGACCACATCGCCGGCGACCCGCAGTTCGCCGACCGGCCCGGGACCACCGTGGTCGGCGTCGACGCGGCCTCGGTCGCGGAGTTCTACGGTTTCAGGACCTGGCCCGAGGAGGTGGTCGGCTTCGACCTCGGCGGCCGGGTCCTGGAGCTCACCGGTATTCCGGGCCACGAGGACTCCTCGATCGCCGTCTACGACCCCTGGTCCGGCTTCCTGCTCACCGGCGACACCGTCTACCCCGGCCGGCTCTACACCACCGACTTCCCGGCCTTCGTGACCAGCCTGGACCGGCTGGTCGAGTTCGCCGGAGCCCGTACCGTGACCAGGGTGCTCGGCTGTCACATCGAGATGACCCGTACTCCCGGCCGTGACTACCCGACAGGCTCCGTCTACCAGCCGGACGAGCCGCCGCTGCAGCTGACGACGGACCAGCTCGTCGCCGTGCGGGACGCCGCGCGCGCGGCCGTCGGCCGCCCCGGAGTGCACCGCGGCGACACGTTCGTCATCTGGAACGGGCCCTGCCACGTCGAGCAGGGCAGACAGCTGGTCCGCGCGATCACCGGCCGGCTCCGCGACCGGCTGCGCCGCAGTGGTGGCCGCTGACGCGGCCGGGGCCCGGGAAGTGGTCGCCCACCCGGGCCCCGGCCGCCGAGCGGAGCCGGTCCTGGTCAGCCTTCGGGCTTGACCTCGGTGTCGACGAAGTCGCCGATGGCCCCGAAGACCGTCCCGGGCTGCTCGATGTGCGGGAAGTGCCCGGCCTCCGGGACAGGCCGGAAGGTGCCGCGGGGGAAGGCGTCGGCCAGGGCGCGCTCGTACTCCAGCGGCACGATCCCGTCCTGCTCGCCGGCGAGCACCAGCACCGGGACGGTGACCCGGTGCAGCCGGCCGCGCAGCTTCGGGTCGTGGCAGAACGGGTCGCCCGCGTAGACCGCCAGGGTCCGCTGGTTGGCGGCCATCCCGGCCTTCTGCTCCTCGCTCAGCGTGGCCGGGTTGAGGCGCAGGTCCGGGTTGTGGAAGGCCAGTTCGCCGGTCCTGACCGGTCCGAGGTTCGCGGGGTTCGCGATCTCCAGCGGGGGCTCGGGGGTGATGCCGGTGGAGCCGAGCAGGACCAGGGCGCTGATCCGGCCGCGGTTGTCGCGCAGTCCCATCTCGGCGGCGATCCAGCCGCCGACCGAGCTCCCGGCCACCATCACACCGTCCAGGCCGAGCTCGTCGAGCAGGTCCAGGTAGGCCGAGGCCAGGTCGGCCACGCTGTCCGCCCACTCCGGGCGGGGCGTGCCGTCGAATCCGGGGTGGGTCGGGACGACCACGTACGCGTGCTGGGACATGCCGGCGGCGAAACCGGCCATCGAACGCGGTCCGGCGCCTCCGTGCAGCATCAGCACACCGGTGCCGTCGCTGTTCTCGCCGAACTCCTGGACCGTGACGGTCAGGCCGTCGCGGAGGCTGATGGTGCGGGTCGTGCTGGCGGGGGCGGAGACAGTCATGGTGAAGATTCCCTCATTGGATCGGTGGGTTGGATCGATGAGTTGGATCGATGAGTTGGATCGGTGGCGGCCGGGCGACCCGTGGCCGTCTCCGGCGGGGCTGCACCCAGATCGTGGTCGGCTCGCTTTGTGAGAGCCAACTGTCATTACTGTAGGCGGCCCGCTCGGTCTATGCAAGTGAACTCTCATGGAGAGAGTTGACTCGCCTCGTGATCCCGGGGGAAGGGGAGCACCGCCTGCCGACTTGTGCGCGCATCGCGGCATGGCGATGATCGTGTCCAACGCGGTGGACGGCAGGTCGTCCACCGCCGTCCGCAGGACCGGCGCGCCGCCGGGCTGCCGGGACTGTCGACACGGGGAACGCACGCTCCGCACCTCTGAGTTGGTGTTGTGGCGTCGGGCTGCATGGGGGAAGGGACGGCGCGCGTGCAACCGTTGGAGACAGGGGACCCTGCGGCGATCGGCTCGTACCGATTGCTGGGGCGGCTGGGTGCCGGCGGAATGGGCCGGGTCTATCTGGGGCGCAGCCCCGGCGGGCGCACCGTCGCGGTGAAGACGGTGCGCGCCGAACTGGCGTCCGACGTCGAGTTCAGGGACCGGTTCCGGCGCGAGGTCGCGGCCGCGCGCACGGTGGGCGGGGCCTGGACCGCACCGGTGCTGGACGCGGACACCGAATCGCTCTCGCCCTGGGTGGCCACCGGCTACGTGGCGGGTCCGGCGCTGTCGGACGCGGTCGCGGATTTCGGAGCGCTGTCGGAGCACGGGGCGCGGGTGCTGGCCGCAGGTCTGGCGGAGGCGTTGGCGGCCGTGCACGGACGCGGGCTGATCCACCGTGACATCAAGCCGTCCAATGTGATGCTGTCGCCGGACGGCCCGGTGCTGATCGACTTCGGCATCGCCCGGGCCATGGACGTCACCAGCGTGGGCCTCACCAGTACCGGCGTGGTGGTCGGGTCGCCCGGCTACATGTCGCCCGAGCAGGTCCAGGGCCTCCGGCTGGGCGCCGCGTCGGACGTCTTCCAGCTGGGCACGGTGCTGGTCTACGCGGTGACCGGGCGAGGGCCGTTCGTCGCGGACAGTGCAGCCGCCCTGCTCTACAAGGTGGCCCACGGGGAGCCGGAACTGGGCTCCATGCACGGCGAGTTGCGGACCCTCGCCGAAGCCTGCCTGGCCAAGGATCCGGCCGCCCGTCCCAGCCCGCAGCAGATAGCCGCGCGACTGGCACCCGGGGGCGCCTCCACGTTGATCCGCCAGGGCTGGCTGGCCGAGCCGCTGATGGCACAGCTCAGCCGCCGGATGGTCGAACTGCTCAACCTGGAAACGGTGCTGCCCGTCCCGGGTGCGCAGCAGCCACCGGCGCAGGCCGCCCCGGGGCAGGGCGAGCCGGGGCAGGGCGAGCCGCCCCGCACGTCGATGCCGCATCCGCTGACGCACCGCGAGCCCGATCCCCGCGACACGCCGCCGCCGGACCCTCGCGTACCGCAGTACGCGATGACCGGGGGCGACTCGACCCTGGCCCTGCGGGCCGGCGAACCCGTCGCCGACGGGCCGTCGTCGTCGCCGGTGACCGGCCAGGAACCTTCGGCGGGCAATGACCTCAAGTACACCCTGTTCGCGGTGCTTCTGATCGTCGCCGTGGTGGCTGCCCTCATCGCCGTCAATGCTCTCTCCTCCAACGGCGACTCGGGAGGCGGTCAGGCGAAGTCGGTGGCGGCGGTGGTGGCGTAGCGGCTCATCACCTCGGTGACCGTCTGCGGGGTCATGCCCTGGCCGTCGGCGATCGTGTCGCGCAGGTCCCGGAAGTACTGCACATAGAGATCCGGGGTGAAGGTGTTGACCATGACCATGGGCTGGTCGCCGGGGTTGGCGAAGGTGTGCGGGACGCCGGGGGGAACCATCACCAGGGTGCCGGCGGGAGCGTCGTAGTCGGTGTCTCCGACGGTGAACCTGGCTGTGCCGGAGACCACGTAGAAGCCCTCGTCGTGCTGGGCGTGGCGGTGCTGGGGCGGCCCGGCGGTGTGCGGGGCGAGCGTGATCTCGCCGATCCCGAGCCGGTGCGCGGTGGTGGCGCCGTCCTCCAGGATGCGGATCCGGGCGGGCCCCAGTTCGATCACCTCGCCACCGTTCGGGGGGACGATCGAGACGTCGGTCATGGCCTGCTCCTTTGCGAGAGTTGACTTTCGCGACTGTAGGCTGCCGCACGGCATCGTGCAAGTGCTCTCTCATAATCAGGGTTGACTTGCTATCCTGGCCGCATGCAGAAGGGCGCACCGATGACACCGCAGACCACGACCGGCCGTACCAACCAGAAGCTGCGCACCCGCGCCGCGATCCTGGGGGCCGCCGTCGAACTGATGCGCACCGGGGGTGAGGTGGCCATGCCCGATGTCGCCAGGGTCGCCCTGGTGTCCGAGGCCACGGCCTACCGCTACTTCCCGGACCTGGCCAGCCTGTTGAAGGAGGCCATGGCCGGGCAGTGGCCCACCCCCGAGGAGGCGCTGGCCTCCGTCGCCGACTCCCGCGACCCGGTCGAACGCGTGGCCGCCGCGACCGAGCACCTGCTGCGCCTGGTCCTGACCTACCAGGGCGCGACCCGGGCCATGATCGCCGCCACCATCACCCGCCCCGCGGCCGTCGGCGCCCGCCCCGCTCTGCGCCTCGGCCTGATCGACCACGCCCTCGCCCCGTTGGCGGACACCCTCGGGGCCACCGACCCGGCCGCTCTGGCGCGGTTGAAGAACGACCTCGTCGTGGTCGTCAGCGCCGAGGCCCTGTTCACCCTGACCGACCTGTGCGGGATGGACGCCGACGCCGCCGTCGCCAGCGCGGTGCACACCGCGACCACCCTCACCCGGGCCGCCGTACAGGCTCAGGCCGAAACGGCCGCGCGCACCGCCGTGGATCACTGACGCCGTGGATCGCTGACGCCGTGCATCACTGACGCCATGCCTCGCTGACGCCGCGTCGGCACCCCTGCGGTGACGTCGGCGCCATGCGGGTACGTGCGACCCGAATGGCCCTCCGCGCGGGCAGCGGGACGGGGTCGAGCCGAGAGTGGACCCAATGGCGCCGGTTCCGCGGGCGCATCGTCATCGGGTGACGGCCTGCCCCCTGCGGCCCCGGGAGACCCCGTGTCCACCTATCTGTTCAGCCTTGCCACGTGGGCGTTCCGCCGCCGTCGCCTGGTCCTCGGTCTGTGGCTGGTCGCGGCGGTCGCCACAGTCGTCCTCTCGGTCGCCAGCGGTGGCAAGACCAACGACAACTTCACCATTCCCGGCACCGAGTCGCAGCAGACCGCCGACCTGCTCAAGGCGAAGCTCCCGGCCCTGGCCGGCGGCCAGACGCAGGTCGTCTTCGCCACCCACGGCGCCGTCAGGGTCACCGACCCCGGGCCGATGGCCGGCATCGAGGCCGCGGTGGCGAACCTGGCCGAGGTCCCGCAGGTGGCCTCGGCCAGCAGCCCGTTCCAGGCGAACGCGGTCTCCCCGAACGGCCAGGTCGCGCTCGGCCAGGTGCAGTTCACCGCGGCTCCGGCGGACGTCAAGGACGCGACACTGAACGCGGTCCAGGCCGCTGTCACCCCGGCCAAGGCCGCCGGAGTCCAGGTCGAGTACTCCGGCAGCGTCTATCCGGGATGGCGGCTCGCCCCCTCGGAGCTCCCGGAGCTCATCGGCCTGGTCGTCGCCTTCGTCATCCTCCTGATCACCTTCGGGGCCTTCGTGGCCGCCGGGCTGCCGATCCTGATCGCGGTCATCGGTGTGGTCATCACCCTGACCGGGGTCACCGCCATCGCCTCGGTCGTCACCATCGCCTCGGCCTCGACGACCGTCGCCCTGATGCTCGGCCTGTCCTGCGGCATCGACTACGGCCTGTTCATCCTGTCCCGGCACCGCAACAACCTGCTCCAGGGCCGGGAACTGGAGGAGTCGGTGGGTCTGGCCGCCGGGACGGCCGGCGGCTCGGTGGTCTTCGCCGGCCTGACCGTGATCATCGCGCTCTGCGGCCTGTCCGTCGTCGGCATCCCCTTCCTCACCGTCATGGGACTGGCGGCGGCCGCCGCCGTGGGCATCGCGCTGCTGATCTCGCTGACCCTGCTCCCGGCCGTGCTCGGCTTCGCGGGGAGGAAGGTCACCCGCTTCATCGACTCGCCGCTGCGTCGGGGCCACCACGAGGACGTCGCGATGACGGCGGCCACCGAGCCGCACCGGACCTTCGGCGCGGCCTGGGCGCGCTTTGTCGTCCGCTACCGGGTGCCCACTCTCATCGGCGGTGTCGCGCTGCTGCTGCTTCTTGCGGTTCCGGCCCTGTCCGTGGTTCTGGGCCTGCCCAGCGGCTCCTCCAAGCCGACCTCCGACACCTCCCGCAGGGCCTACGACCTGACGACCGCGGCCTTCGGTCCGGGCTTCAACGGCCCGCTGCAGGTCGTGGCGGACGGTGTCACCTCGCCGGCCACGGCCCAGGACCTGGCGACCGCGCTCGCCAAGGTGCCGGGCGTCAAGGCGGCCACGCCGGCGGCCGTGACGAACGGCGTCGCCGTCATCCGGGTCGTCCCGACGACCGGCCCGAGCGACCCGGCCACCGCCGACCTGGTCAACCGCCTGCGTGACAACCGGGCCGTGATCGAGGGCACCACCGGGGCGAAGGTGCTCATCGGCGGCATCACGGCCTCGAACATCGACGTGTCCGCGAAGCTGTCCGCAGCCCTGCCGGTGTTCCTGGTGGCGGTGGTCGGCCTGGCCTTCATCCTGCTGACGTTCGCGTTCCGGACGATCCTGGTGCCGATCAAGTCGATCATCGGCTTCCTGCTGTCGGTGTCCGCCGCGTTCGGCATGCAGGTAGCGCTCTTCCAGTGGGGCTGGGGCCAGCAGGTCTTCGGCATCACCAAGGCCGAGACGATCAGCTTCCTGCCGATCATCATGCTGGCGATCATCTTCGGCCTCTCCAGCGACTACGAGGTCTTCGTGGTCTCCCGGATCAAGGAGGACTACACCAGGACGAACGATGCCCGGGGAGCGGTCGAACGCGGCACCGGGCAGGCCGCGCGGGTGGTCACGGCCGCCGCGCTGATCATGTTCTCGATCTTCGTGGCGTTCATGTTCAGCAAGGACCCCACCATCAAGGCGATCGGCTTCAGTTTCGCCGCCGGGGTGTTCCTCGACGCCTTCGTGGTACGGCTGACCCTGGTCCCCGCGGTGATGGCGATGGTCCGCGCGAAGCTCTGGTACCACCCGCAGTGGTTCGCCAAATACGTCCCCGACCCGGACATCGAGGGCGAGAAACTCCAGCACCGCCTGGCCCCGGTGGAAGACGTGACGTCCGGCCGCAGCGGCCGGTGAATCAGCGCGGCCGATCACCCGCGTCCGGCGATACTTTCATGCACGAGGTCAAGGTCAGCCCGCCCCTCGTTGGCGTATCGGCCTCGGGAGCAGCAAGGCGGGCCGTGGCCCTGCTGCCTGGCGCATCAGCGTTGCAGGAGGTCGAGGGCTTCGGTCCAGCGGTAGTGGTCGCGTCCTCCGCTCGCTTGGGGTGGGTGTGGCTTGTAGCTCCCGAATTGGACGCCCATGGCGACGAGTTGTTCACGGCTGCGGGTGTAGGCCGGGTGGGCGGCCTGGGCGGAGTTGATGTAGGGCAGCGCGACGGTGGGAATGCCGAGTCCGTAGGCCTCGGTGAGGATCGCCAGAGCCAGGGTGTCGGCGTGCCCGCTGGCCCACTTGGTGATCGTGTTGAGCGTGGCCGGCGCGACCGCGATGGCGTCGGCGGGCGGCAGCGGGCGGGGCTGGTCAGGGGTGCGCCAGGCCGAGCGGATCGGGTAACCGGTCTGGGCCTCGACGGCCGGCACGTCGAACAGCGCCAGGGCGTTGGGGGTGGCGATGACACCGACCTCCCAGTCGCTCTCCTGGGCAGCCTGGATGAGCTTGCCGACGTCGTCGGCGACACCGGAGGCGCAGACGACGACGTACAGGAACCGCTTGGCCTGCTCGGTCACACCGGCGCTCCCCACTCCCGGCACAGCTGTCTCAGTTCGGGCACCCTACCGGAGCGGTCACGTGAAGGTCTGCGGGAGGGGCGCGTTCTCGGAGGGCGCGCACAGCGCGTTCTTCCACCTCGGAGACCTGCGGGAATCTGCGAAGCTGCGCCGAGAGCTTCGATGCCGTGTGGGCGACGGCGAATCCACTACAGGAAGGGTGATCCCGTGGCGCGCACGGAGTTCTACGACGACCCGAAAGCCCCGAAGCCCAACAGCATGGTTGTTGCAGCCTCCGCCGTGGTGACGGACGACGCCGGGCACATCCTCCTGCAACGGCGGACGGACAGCGGGCCGTGGGCGCTCCCCGGCGGTGGGATGGAGCTGGACGACTCCCTGCCCGGCGCGGCAGTCCGGGAGGTCAGGGAAGAGACGGGCCTGGACGTGGAGATCACGGGGCTTGTCGGCACCTACACCGACCCACGGCACATCATCGCGTACACCGATGGGGAGGTGCGGCGGCAGTTCAACGTGTGCTTTACCGCGCGGGTAGTCGGCGGGTCACTCGCCATCTCGGATGAGTCCACCGAACTCCGGTGGGTAGCCCCGGAAGACGTGGTGGGCCTGCCCATGCACCACACGCAGCGGCTCCGGCTCCAGCACTTCCAAGAGGCAAGAGAGCATCCGTACTTGGGCTGACGAGGCCTCAGGCCGGCTGGGTCTCCCCGGAACGCATGAAAGGCCCCGGTCCCTCCCTCGCGGGAAAGCCGAGCCGGCAGCCGGTGCCTCGTGCCGGTCAGCGGGCCGTCGAGGCGGTGCCCTCGTCGCGGGGCTCCGGGGTGAAGGGGTCGCGCCGAGCGAGGGTCACCGAGAGGGGCAGCGACAGCCGTTCAGCTGCTCGGCGGCGGGCCCGTACCTGTGCTTTGGTCCGCGGCCGGAACGAGGGGAGGCGCGAGCAGCCGCAGCCGGGCCGCTCGTCGTAGCGCAGGCCCTCCGCGAGCACGGCGGCGACGACCGACCATGCGTTCGTGTCCGCCCGTCGGGGAGCGGCGAAGTCGTGGCCGGCGCAGATGAGTTGCCCGCGACAGTCCGGGCAGACGTGGCTGCGCGCGGGCCAGGGGTGGTGCTTGAAGGAGAGCCTGCACCCGACGCACACGTAGTGGAGCGGGTAGGGGTGCATGGCGTAGAAGCACATGGCTCGACACGGTACGGGACGCCTGGGTGAGATCCCACCGGGTTTCCGCTGCCGCCCAATGATCGGCGGCGGTGGGCGGGGTACTGAGCTGCTCATGGTGGGGCCGTGCTGGTGAGGTATCCCCGACCGAGAGGTCACCCCGGAAGGCCCGGCAACCCGGCCGTCAGCAGAAAAGCCAGTGGGCTGCGCCGCTCCGTCCGGCGATACTCGGTCGTGTGTTCCTGACGATCAGTACCTCCGGCTCCTCCGAGCGACCCGCCACCGACCTGGGCTTTCTGCTGCACAAGCATCCCGGCAAGGCGCAGTCGTTCGCCACCTCGCACGGCCTCGCGCATGTCTTCTACCCCGAGGCCACCGACGAGCGCTGCACCGCCGCGCTGCTGCTGGAGGTCGACCCCATCGGGTTGGTCCGGCGGGGCCGGGGCAAGGGCCGGGGCGGATCGCCCGACTTCGCGCTGGCGCAGTACGTCAACGACCGTCCGTACGCGGCGTCCTCGCTACTGGCGGTGGCTCTGAGCAGTGTGTTCCGGAGCGCCATGCGGGGCCGCTGCGACCTGCGGCCGGAGCTGGCGGCCGAGCCGCTGCCGCTGCGGATCGCCGTGCCCGCGCTGCCCGCGAAGGCGGGACAGGCCGGCGGACCGGATCTGGTCCGGCGCCTGTTCGAGCCGCTGGGCTGGCAGGTCGAGGCCGAACCGGTGCCGCTGGACCCGCAGTTCCCGGACTGGGGCGACTCGCACTACGTGAGGCTGGAGCTGAACGGCACGCTGCGGCTCGCCGACGCGCTCAGCCAGCTCTACGTCCTGCTGCCGGTGCTGGACGACGCCAAGCACTACTGGGTGTCGCCGGACGAGGTCGACAAGCTGCTGCGGGTGGGCGAGGGCTGGCTGGCCGAGCATCCGGAGCTGGCCCTGATCACCCGTCGCTACCTGGCCCGGCGCTGGTCGCTGGCGCGCAGCGCGATGGAGCGGCTGGAGCTGGCCCGGCTCGCCGAGGCCGACGACCGCGAGGTCGAGGAGATCGACAACGCGGTCCCGGAGGAGCCGGCGGAGGAGGCCGAGCCCAAGCCGACCCCGCTCGCGGTGCAGCGCCGCGAGGCGGTCCTGGAGGTGCTCCGGTCCACCGGGGCCACCCGGGTCGTGGACCTCGGCTGCGGCGAGGGGAGTCTGGTCGGCGCGCTGCTGCAGGAGTCCCGGGTCACCGAGGTCCTGGGCGTGGACGTGTCCTCGCGCGCCCTCGGCATCGCCGCACGCCGGCTGCGCCTGGACCGGATGACGGAACGTCAGGCCCAGCGGGTGCGCCTGGTGCAGGGCGCGCTCACCTACACCGACCCCCGGCTGGCCGGGTACGACGCGGCGGTGCTGTCCGAGGTGATCGAGCACGTCGATCTGCCCCGGCTTCCGGCCCTGGAGTACTCGGTGTTCGGCGCCGCCCGGCCGGCGACGGTCGTGGTGACCACGCCGAACGTGGAGTACAACGTCCGCTGGGAGAGCCTGCCGGCCGGGCACGTACGCCACGCGGACCACCGCTTCGAGTGGGACCGGGCCCAGTTCCGGGCCTGGGCCGGGAGCGTCGCCGACAGCTACGGCTACACCGTGGACTTCGCGGCGGTCGGTCCGGACGACCCCGAGGTCGGCCCGCCGACCCAGTTGGCCCACTTCACCCGCACCGAAGCGGCGGACCCCGCCCACGCCACCACCCCCACCGGCAACGACGCTGAGGCCACCCGAGACGCCGTCACCACCAACGGCACCGAGACCACCGACACCACCGAGGAGGGAGGCCACCGATGACCGACAACACCCCGACCCCCGCGCCGAGCGCCGCCCCCGCGCCGGGCACCGCCTCCGCGCCGGGCACCGCCCCCGCGCCGGGCACCGCCCCCGCGCCGGGCACCGCCCCCGCGCCGGGCACCGTCGCCGCGCCGGGCACCGCCGCCGCGCCGAGCACCACCCCCGGTGACGGCGCTTCCGCCGGCCGCGCGCTTGCCGTGCCCGACCTCTCGCTGGTCGTCCTGATCGGTACCACCGGCTCGGGCAAGTCCAGCTTCGCGGCCCGTCACTTCCTCCCCACCCAGGTGGTCTCCTCGGACGTCTGCCGGGGCCTGGTCTCCGACGACACCAACGACCAGTCCGCCAGCGCGGACGCGTTCGACGTGCTGCACTACATCGCGGGCAAGCGACTCGCGGCCGGCCGCCTCACCGTCGTCGACGCGACCAACGTGCAGCCGGAGGCCCGGCGACAGCTGGTCAACCTCGCCCGCGAGCACGACGTGCTGCCCGTCGCCATCGTCCTGGACGTCCCCGCACAGGTGTGCGCGGAGCGCAACGCCCGCCGCCCGGACCGGGCCGGCCTCGGCCCGCATGTGCTGCAGCGTCAGCAGCGGGAGCTGCGCCGTTCGCTGAGGGGCCTGGAGCGCGAGGGCTTCCGCAAGGTGCACGTCCTGCGTGGCGTTGCCGAGGTCGAGGCCGCGCGGATCGTCGAGGAGAAGCGCTACAACGACCTGCGCCACCTGACCGGCCCGTTCGACGTGATCGGCGACATCCACGGCTGCCGTTCCGAGCTGGTCACCCTGCTCGGGCGGCTCGGGTACGCGGTCACCCGGGACGCCGACGGCCGTGCCGTCGACGCGGTGCACCCGGACGGCCGGACCGCCGTCTTCGTCGGTGACCTGGTCGACCGGGGGCCGGACACCCCCGGTGTGCTGCGGCTGGTGATGGGCATGGTCGCGGCCGGCCACGCGCTCTGCGTGCCCGGGAACCACGAGAACAAGCTCGGCCGGGCACTGGCCGGCCGCAAGGTGACGGTCAGCCACGGCCTGCAGGAGTCGCTGGACCAGCTGGCCACGGAGCCGCCGGAGTTCGTCGCCGAGGTCCGGTCCTTCATCGACGGCCTGGTCAGCCACTACCTCCTGGACGGGGGACGGCTGGTGGTCTGCCACGCCGGGCTGCCCGAGAGGTACCACGGCCGTACGTCCGGCCGGGTCCGCTCGCACGCGCTGTACGGGGACACCACCGGCGAGACCGACGAGTACGGCCTGCTCGTGCGCTACCCGTGGGCGGACGAGTACCGGGGCCGCGCCCTGGTCGTCTACGGCCACACCCCCACGCCCACCGCGAGCTTCGTCAACAACACCATCTGCCTGGACACCGGCTGTGTCTTCGGCGGCACCATGACCGCGCTGCGCTACCCCGAGCGCGAGCTGGTGCAGGTCGAGGCCGAGCAGGTCTGGTACGAGCCGGTCCGCCCGCTGCTGACCGACGCGCCCGGTGGGCGGGAGGGACGGCCGCTGGCGATCGGCGACGTGCAGGGCCGGCGGATCGTGGAGACCCTGAACGGCCGGGTCGCGGTGCGGGAGGACAACGCCGCCGCCGCGCTGGAAGTGATGAGCCGCTTCGCGCTGGACCCCCGGCTGCTCGCCTACCTGCCGCCGACGATGGCCCCGGTCGCCACCTCCCATCGGGAGGGCTACCTGGAGCACCCCGCGGAGGCCTTCAAGGCCTACCGCGCGGACGGCGTCGGCGCGGTGGTCTGCCAGGAGAAGCACATGGGCTCCCGTGCCGTGGTGCTGCTGGGCCGGGACGAGGCGGCGCTGGAGAAGCGCTTCGGCGTCTCCACCGGCGGCGCGATCTGGACCAGGACCGGGCGGGCCTTCCTGGACGACGAGGCGGTGACCGGCGCGATCCTGGACCGGCTGCGGGCCGCGGCGCTGTCCTGCGGCCTGTTCGCCGACCTCGACAGCGACTGGCTGCTGCTGGACGCCGAGTTGATGCCGTGGTCGGTGAAGGCGACCGGACTGCTGCGCCGTCAGTACGCCGCTGTGGGCGCGGCCGCCGGTGCCGCCCTGCCCACGGCTCTGGCCGCGCTGGACGCCGCCCGCGCCCGGGGCGTCGGGGTGGGCGAGCTGGCGGAACGTCAGTCGGCACGCCACGCCGACGCGTCCGCCTTCACCGAGGCCTACCGGCGCTACTGCTGGCCGGTGGAGGGCGTGGACGGGATCAGGCTGGCCCCGTTCCAGATCCTCGCGGCCGAGGGGGCCAACCTGGCCACCCGTCCGCACGACGAGAACCTCGGCTGGATCGACGCCATGGTCGAGGCCGATGCCGGCGGGCTGCTGCAGCGGACCCGCCGGATGGTGGTCGACACCGGGGACGAGCAGTCGGTCGCCGAGGCGACCCGGTGGTGGCAGGAGCTGACCGACGCCGGGGGAGAGGGGATGGTGGTCAAGCCGCTGGCAGCGATGGTCCGCTCCGAGGCGGGGCGGCTGCTGCAGCCGGGGGTGAAGGTGCGCGGTCGCGAGTACCTGCGGATCATCTACGGCCCCGACTACACCCTCCCGGCCAACCTGGAGCGGCTGCGCTCGCGGACGCTGGGCCACAAGCGCTCACTGGCGCTGCGTGAGTACAGCCTCGGCCTGGAGGCGCTGGACCGGCTCGCAGCGAACGAGCCGCTGTGGCGGGTGCACGAGGCGGTGTTCGCGGTGCTCGCGCTGGAGTCGGAGCCGGTCGACCCCCGGCTCTGACCGGTCGGCCCAGGGGCGACGGCCGGTCGGGCCCAGGTGTTGGCCGGTCGGCCCCGGGTGCGGTGGACGAGGGTTCCGCCGCCCCGGGGCCGGGGCTCCGGCCGCGTGATCGCGAACCGGGCCGGGAAGCGCGCGGCGGGGGAACCGCGCACGCGGTCAGGCAGGCAGGCTCTCGCGCTCCTCCTGTGGTTCCTCCTCCGCAGGCTGCGCCCCGACCCGTCCGGCCACGGTGCGGCCCCAGGTCGTACCGGCCAGCACCAGGACCGCGCCGCAGATCCCGGCCGGGCCCGGCCGCTCGCCGCCGACCACGATCGCGCACACCGCCGCCCACAGCGGCTCGGTGCCGAGCAGCAGGCTGACCCGGGAGGGGGATGTCCGCCGCACCGCCCAGGCGTGCACGAAGAGGGCGAACACCGTGCACATCAGCGCCAGGTAGAGCAGGTCGCCCCACTGGTTCGGGCTGAACGACCGGGCCAGGGTCAGTGGTGAGGTTCCGGCGAACGGCGAGATCACCAGGAACACCAGGACGGACGCGCCGAGCTGCAGGAAGGTGAGCGACAGTGAACCGGTCCGCTGCACCGAGCGCATCCGATGGATCATCAGCAGGTGCACCGTGCGGGCCGCTGCCGCGATCAGGATCAGCAGGTCGCCGAGGGAGGGACGGGTGAATCCGCTGCCCTGGGTGAGCAGGCAGACGCCGACCACGGAGACCCCCGCCGCCGCCATGAACGCGTGCGGGAGCGGCGTGCGGGAGAGCCGGCTCTCGGCCAGCGGAGTGATGATCATGGTCATGCTGATGATCAACCCGGCGTTGGTCGCCGAGGTGTGCACCACCCCGTAGGCCTCCAGCATGAAGATCACGCTCAGCATCGCCCCCAGCACCGCACCGCCGCGGATCTCGGCCCGGGTCAGCTGCGCCAGCTGCCGCCGGCCGGCCACCAGGAGCACCGGCAGGGCCACCAGGAACCGCAGTGCCAGCAGCGCGACCACGGTGCCCTCGGTAGCGATGCTCTTCGTCGCGAGATAGCTGGACCCCCACACCAGCGCCACCAGGAGCATCGGCAGGTCGTACATCAGGAGTCGGCCGGCGGACTGCTGCCGCGCGGGGGCGGACCGGGACATGGGAGCCATCCTTGGGTCGGGGCGTACGGACGTACGGGAGGTGCAGACAGACAGGGCGCGCAGACATGCGGGGTGCGCAGACAGACGGGGCGCGCAGGGTGACGGGAAGGCCGGGGCGGTGGCCTTCCCGTCGTCGTGGGTGTGGGGGAGGGTCAGTCGGAGGTGGCGTGCAGGGCGCAGCCGACGAAAGCGCCGGTGGCCATGTTGATCACGCCGACGTTGGAGTCGACCGTGGTCGCCCGGGCGATCACCCCGCCGTAGCCGTTGACCACGGTGAACACCCCCCAGGCCACGTTCCACGGCACCGGCTCGCCGTCCTCGCCGGGGAACAGCTCGGGTACCGGGCGGATCCGCCGCTGCAGCACGAACGCGCCGTCCACGGCGTCCTTCAGCTGCTGCTGCCAGATCTCGGGGGTGGTGTCCTCGTGCCAGCCGAGCAGCACGCCCTGGCCGCCGTGCAGCAGCGTGGGCTTGAGGGCCAGGTCGTCCTGGTGCTCGGTCGCGTAGGCGAGCAGGTCCACCCGGGTGCCGTCCTCCAGGGTGACCTTCTCGTCGCGCACCATCCGGGTCCAGGGCAGGATCCGGTTCAGGCTCTCCCGCTCCTCGGCGGTGAACAGGTGCTGGTTGAGCTCGTCCGAGAGCATCGCCAGCGCGCCCTTGCTGGCGAACAGCTCCGAGTCCATCGGGGTGAAGATCTTCACCTCGCCGCGGGCGGCGGCGTCCAGGATCGGGTCCATCAGCTCCGGGGCTTCCGGGTACTCCAGCAGGTCCTCGATCAGGAACAGCCGGTAGACGATGTCCACCGCCCGCTCGCCCAGCCAGACCCGGCCGTCGCGCACCTCCAACTGCCCGATGTGGCAGGGAAGGGCGTCCAGCCCGAGCTCACGCCAGCGCTCCGCGTAATGGGCCATGTAGGGGCCGAGCGTCTCGAAGCTGCTGGGCCAGTCGGTCAGCGCGACCACCGGGAAGGAGTCGGGGGCGAAGCCGCTCTCCACGATGACGTTGTTCACCTGCTCGCGCATGGTGTCGACGTACTGGAGCCGCTGGGCCTCGGCGAAGTCGCCCAGCACCGGGTGGTCCAGCAGGGCCCGGCACATGTCGGCGTTGTCCATGCCGCCGAGGGTGCTGCCCATGTTGAACTCCAGCAGCCGGAAGCCCGACTCGTCGGTGTACATGTCGGCGCGGGCCTGCATGGTGACCGAGGTGCCCCGGCTGCGCATGATCGCCGAAACCTGGACGTCGGTCATGCCCACGGCCCTGGCGAAGGCGGCGAGGTCGCCGCCGTACACCCGCTCGGGCAGGCTCTTCAGCGCGGTGTGCAGGTTCAGCAGGTCGGACTCCAGCTGGATCCGCTCGGCGTGGCCCAGGAAGACCGGGCGGGCCAGGTAGCGTCCCATGTACTGCGCCTGCAGCAGCTTGGACTGTGGCTGGGTGCCTACGAGTTCGGGCGCCTTGGCGCCGCTGGTGACGACCGCGTCGATGTAGGCGGCGGTGATGTCCTCACGGTTCATGGCTGTCTGACCTCTCATCATCGGTTGGTGTGACGGACGGTGACGACGTGACGCAGGTCGTCGGTGAAGTCCACGGTGCGGCGGCGCAGCGGCAGTGGCAGCCCCTCGTCGGCGAGCATCGCCTCGGCCAGCGCCAGGGTCTCCGGGGCGGCGGCGTAGCGCGGGTAGAGCAGCCGGACCAGCATGTCCAGCACCTGGTCGCCGCGGAGCGCGCCGACGCCGGGCATCTCGGTGAAGAAGCGCCCGACGAAGGGCGCGGTCAGCTCCACCTGGTCGGGCTGCCAGAAGCCCTCGGCCAGGGCCCAGACCTGGTAGTTGGAGAGCTCCTCGGCGGTGGTGATCAGGTCCCAGGCGGCGCGCTTGGCCTCCGGATCGGGCCGGGCCGCACGGCACTTGGCGGCCCACTGCTCGCCCTCCGCGCTGGGGTCGGCCTGCTGGGCGGCGTCGATCCCGGCGCCGGTGAGCGCGCCGATCGCGGACAGCCGGTAGCGGATCCGCCAGCCGATTTCGGAGTCCAGCGCGATTCCGGCCGGGATCCCGGTGCCCTCGGCCCAGGCGCGGAGCTCCGCGGCGTCGGTGCCGCAGTCGACCAGGGTCCGGAAGGCGATCAGCCGCCGCTCGTCGCCGGGCTGGGTACGGTCCAGCAGCCCCCGGCAGGCCAGCCCGAGCCGGGCCAGCGCGTCCGGGCGCCCGGCCGGCTGGAGGAAGCGGTCCGCGACCTCGGTCCGGGCCTGCTGCAGCACCTCGGTGATGATCGGCAGCTCGGTCTCCACGGCCAGCATGTCGTTGGCCAGGCCGAGGTAGTCGGCGGCGGGGAAGGCGTCGTCCTGCACCGCGAGCAGCAGCGTGCCCCAGAGCATGGCCCGGTTGAGCGGGGAGAGCGTGGGCAGCAGTCCGGGCAGCGCCGCCTGCGACCGCTCGTCCAGCTGGATCTTGGCGTAGGCGAGGTCGCCGTCGTTGAGCAGCAGGAGTTCCGGGGCCGGCAGTCCGACCAGCCCGGGGACCTCGGTGCGGGCGCCGTCGACCTCGACCAGGACGGAGCTGTCCGCCTCGCCGTACAGGCCGATCCGCAGGGTGTGCGGGCGCAGCACCGGGTGCGAATCGGGGGCGGTCTGGTGCACCACCGCCGAGGTGATCAGGCCGTCGGCGACGGTGAGTTCGGCCCGCAGGGTGTTCACGTTGGACTCCCGCAGCCAGAGCGCGGCCCACCGGGTGAGGTCGGTCCCGCTGGCCTCCTGCAGTGCGGCCAGGAAGTCGGCGGAGTCGGTGGTCCCGTAGGCGTGCCGGGAGATGTAGGCGCGCAGTCCCGCCTCCAGTCCCTCCTCCCCGATCCGGGTGGCCAGTTGGCGCAGCACCGCGGAGCCCTTGAAGTAGGAGATCCGGTCGAACAGCGCCAGCCCGGCCATGGCGTCCGCCGCGTCGCCGTCCACCGGGTGGGTCGACGGGCGCTGGTCGGCGGAGTAGGCGAGGCCCTTGCGGGCGGCCGAGAAGGTGGTCAGCGCGCCCGAGTACTTGGTGAGCTGCGTGGTCAGCCGGTGGCCCATGTAGTCGGCGAACGCCTCGTTCAGCCACAGGTCGTCCCACCAGCCCATGGTGACCAGGTTGCCGAACCACATGTGCGCCATCTCGTGCGCGATGATGACCGCGCGGTCCTCCTTCTCGCCCGCGGTCGGCGTGGACTGGAACACGTAGTGGTCCCGGATCGAGACGCAGCCGGGGTTCTCCATCGCCAGACTGTTGAACTCCGGTACGAAGACCTGGTCGTAGCTGCCGAAGGGGTAGCGGGTGCCGAAGATCCGGTGGTACTCGTCCAGGCAGCGGCCGGTGATCTCGAAGACCTCCTCGGTGTCCGCGGCCAGCGCGTCCGCGATCGAGGCCCGGCAGTGCAGCCCGAGCGGGATGCCGTCGTGGACGGTGTGGAAGCCGCGGTAGGGGCCGGCGATGAGCGCGGTCAGGTAGGTGGACAGCGGCTCGGTCTCGGCCAGTTGCCAGTGTCCGGGCCCGACCTTGCTCGCCGTGCCGGTGCCGAGCACCTGCCAGTGGTCCGGCACGGTCACGTCGAAGCTGTAGCGGGCCTTGAGGTCGGGCTGGTCGAAGCAGGCGTAGATCCGCGGCGCGGCGTCGAGGAAGGCCTGGGCGTAGAGATAGACCTCGCCGTCCACCTGGTCCACGTAGCGGTGCAGACCCTGGCCTTCGTGCGAGTACTCCATCTCGGCGGTCACCACCAGCTGGTTCCGCGCCGCGAGCCCGGACAGCGGCAGCCGGCCGTCGTCGAGGTCCGCGACGTCCAGCGGGGTGCCGTTGAGCACGGCGGAGCGCAGGCTCCTCGGCTTGACGTCGAGGAAGGTGGTGGCGGCGGTGACGGCGGAGTCGAAGTCGATGGTGGTGGTGGAGTGAAACACCTCGTCGTCCGAGGTGAGGTCGAGTCGGATGTGGTAGGACCGCACCGTGAGGAGTGCGGCCCGTTCCACGGCCTCCGCTCGGGTCAGACTGGGCATGGCGGGACTCCCGCGAACTAGGCAGTGGCGTAAGGGCAGTGGCGTCAGGAGGGTGGCGTCAGGAGGGTGGGGATGGACGTGCTGGACGTCGGGGAGGGGTCGAAGTGGCGGAACGACGGGGTGGGACCGGGTCGGTCGTCTAGGCTGTGCGCTCGTGGACATCGACACGCCGGACCTGGCGGGCTTGCGAGCAGCGGTCTCCCGGTTCGCCGCCTACGGCAGCCCGGACCGGTCCTGGGCCGCGCTGCTGCGGAAGACCGAACCCCGGCTCGACCCCGCGCTGGCGGAGCACCGGGCCGCACTGCTGGCCTGGTTGAACGCCTGGGGCTGCCGGATCCGCTATCCCCGGCCGGGCGAGCCCGACGTCTTCGACGCGGGGCTCGCCGACTGGTGGGGCCGCTTCGGCGGGCGGCTGCCCGCCGCCGAGGTCTCGATGGCCGAGCTGACCGACCAGGACATCGACCGCCTGGGTGAGTGCTTCGCGGAGCTGAGCGCGATGCCGGCGGCCGCGCTGGCGAAGGGGGTTCGGCCGTTGGGGCCGACCGCCGCGGCCAAGCTGTTCCACGCGTTCCGCCCGCGGGCGGTGATGCCCTGGGACGAGGCCATCGCGGTGGGACTGCACGGCGCCCGCGGCGGCGCCGCGTTCGCCGCGCACCAGCGCCTGGGTCGGACCTGGGCCCGCGCCCTGCTGGCCGAGGCCGGCCTGGACGAGTCCGGGCTCGCCGAGCAACTGGGCCGCCCGGGGCGCCCGCTGGCCAAGATGCTCGACGACTACTGCTACCTCGTGCTGACCCGCGATGAGGTCATGGCCCGCGACGAGGCGTTGTCCGGCTGAGCGTGGTGCTGCCGCGGCCGGATGGCGGCGGCAGGGGCGCGGGCCCGCCGGGTCGGTCATGTCCGTACCGCCAGCAGCGCGTCGGCGGCCTGGCGGCTGGCCACGAACGCGGTCTTCGCCGCGCCGCCGCCCCCGCCGGTGAAGGTGAACAGGGTGTTGCCGTCGCCGACCGGCCGCAGGGCCAGGCCCGGGTCGTCGTGGTAGCAGTCGAAGGCCGTCACCGACCGCACCGCGGTGATCCGCGCCGCGGCCTCCCCGCTGAACCGGCTCCGGCCGCAGGCGACCACCCGTTCGGCCAGGGCGGAGTCCACCGACACCGTGTCGGGGTCGATGCCCCACTGGTTCCCCGGCAGGCCGAGCAGGAAGGTGTCGGCGTCCAGCGGGCGGCCGTACATCCCGGTGGTCTCGTCGACGAACACGCCGAGACCCGGCAGCCGCAGGGTGCAGACGGTGTACTGGATGACCTTGGTGCGCAGCGCCGCCTCGGGCAGGTTGCTGGCCTCCAGCAGCTGCGGGGTCCACGCGCCGGTGGCGAGGATCACCGCGTCGTACTCGTTGACCGAGCCGCCGGCCAGTCGTACGGCGGGCGCCTCGGTCACCGCGGAGACCCGTCCCCAGAGCACGGTGACGCCGCCGGCCGCGGTGAGCTCGCTCAGCAGCGCGTTCCGCAGCCGGGCCGGCGAGATGAAGCCGGCCTGACGCTCGGTCACCCCCAGGACCCCGTCGGGCAGCCCCCGGAAGGGATAGTCCGCAGTCAGCCGGTCCCGGTCGACGACCTCCGCCGACCCCGGCAGGAAGGTGTCCACGTACTTCAGGGCCGAGCCGATCTCCGAGCCCTCGGGGAGCAGGTAGACCGAGCCGATCTCCCGGTAGTCGCTCCACTCCCGCAGGGTGCTGCTGGAGCGGATCTCGGCCAGGCTCTCGGACGCCTGCCGGGCCGCCGTCAGGTCCGGGTCGAAGCCGCGCACCATCCCGCCGGACGCCCCGGTGGCGTCGTAGCCGGACCGCAGTTCGCCGACATACAGGTCCGTGCTGACCTGGGAGGTACGGGTGCGCAGCTGCCAGGCGAGCAGCGCACCGGCGACTCCGCTGCCGACGATGCCGATCCTCATGAGGTCCGCGCTTCCACCTGGAGCGCCTGCTCGGCCGCGTCCAGCGCGGCGGTGCAGTCGGCGACCTCGGTGCTGAGCGCGACGGCGAGCGCGATCCGGCCCCAGACCGTGCCCTCCGGCGGCGGCGAGTAGCTCTTGCCCGGCGTCGCCATGGCCACCGCCTTCACGATCCCGGCCGGCAGCCGGGCCTGGTCGAAGCCGACCGACTCGACCACGCTGTCCGGCTCGTCCACGTAGAAGAAGCGCACCCCGCCGACCAGTTGCCGGGTCGGCTGGAGGTTCGGCGTCAGCCCGCAGGCCGCCGCCGCGGCGGCCCGGCCCGGGTCGATGCCGGTGGCCAGCAGCCCCAGGAAGGGAATCAGGTCACCGCCGAGCCGGCCGTTGACCTCGATCAGCCGGGGACCGGCCGCGGTGAGCATGAACTCCGAGTGGGTCCAGCCGTCACGGAAGCCCAGCGCGGTGTGGGTGTCCTGCAGCGCCTGCTGGAAGTCGGGGTCCAGCAGCAGCGGGTCGGCGGCGTCCACATGGTGGCCCACCTCCTCCGCGTACGGGGGGTAGCCGACCACCTTGCGGCCCACGAACAGCGGGGTGACCTTGCCGTCCTGGACCACCGAGTCGACGCTGACCTCGTCGCCGACCACGCACTCCTCCACCAGCACCGGGTGGTCCGAGGCGTAGACCACCGGCTCCGGCGCGGGGGTGTCGCGGGTGAAGGCGAAGCGCTCCCTGAGCTCCTCCGCGTTCTCCACCCGCACCACGCCGAGGCTGGCGCCAAGACCGCGGGGCTTGAGCACCGCCGGGTAGCCGACCCGTTCCGCGGCGGCCAGCGCCTGGTCCAGGGTCTTGACCGGGAACGAGCGGGGCTGGGGCACCCCGGCCGCGTCCAGCGCGGCCCGGGTCTGCGCCTTGTCGCGCAGGCGCCAGACCACCTCCGGGTCGCCGTTCGGCAGGCCGAGCGCCTGGGCCACGTACGAGGTGGCCAGGATCCGGCTCTCGTCCCAGCAGAGCACCCCGCTGACCTGCTGCTCGCCGGACAGCCTGAGCGCCGCCTCGGCCATCGCCGGGCCGTCCAGGGTGGACGGCAGCACGGTCCAGCCGTCCAGGTACTGCTGCTCCCAGCTCGGCTCGGTGGAGTGGAACATGTGCACCCGGTACTCGGTGCTGATGGAACTGAGCAGGTACTCGCGGAACAGTTGCCAGCCGCTGGCGACCAGCAGCAGCAGGGGGCGCTCCGGAGCGCTGTCGGCGGTCATGTCGATACTCCCTCGCTGTGGGTCTCGCCTTCGGTGGTGGTGTCGTCGGCGGTCGTGTCATCGGCGGTCGTGTCGTCGCGGTAGTACCAGTACTCCGGCTCGATCATTCCGAACGGGTTCAGCGTGAATCCGCCCAGCGTGTTGGCCACCTCGAAGAGCCGCAGCGCGAAGTTGGGCACCAGCAGCACCGGCGCCTGCTCGGCGATGTAGTCCTGGTACTCGTACATGGCCTCCACGTCGTCGGTGACCAGGGTCCTGGCGATCAGCTCGTCGGCCCTGGGGTCGGTGTAGTGCCCGAAGTTGCCGCCGGCGTTGGTGGAGAACACGATCTCGCCGCTGGGGTGGTGGAACGCCCAGCCGCCGTTCCAGCAGGTCATCTCCCAGAGGCAGGGGGAGTTGGGCCCCGGTACGCAGGGCGCGTCCTCGGCGACCAGGATCGAGCCGTAGACCTCCTCGGTGCGCAGCCGGATGCCCACCGAGCCGGCGTCGTCGACCAGCTTGGCGACCAGCTGGGTCAGGGCCGGGCGGCCCTCGGCGTAGCGGAGCAGGATGTCCAGTTCGGTGCCGGCGGGTATGCCCTCGCCGGCCTGGCCGGGGCCGGTGCCCGGGTTGACGCAGACGGCCGGGGTGGTGCTGGTGTCCCAGCCGTTCTCCTCCAGCAGCCTCCGGGCCCGGCCGAGGTCGAACGGGAGCGGTCCGCCCGCGCGCTGCCGCGGCGAGACCAGGTCGGACGGCGGGTACATCGGTACCGGGCCGGTCTGCGCGAACGCGTAGCCCTGGTAGATGTCCCGGACCGCGGAGTCCTGGTCCATCGCGCTCTGCAGCGCCTGCCGGAAGTAGGTCTGCCGGAAGATCGCCCCGGCCACCGTCGGGTTGTTGAAGTTCATCGACATGTAGCGGATGCAGTAGGCCATCTGCGGGACCAGGGTGTAGTCCGCGCTGAGCGGGTTCTGCGATCCGGCGGTCGGGTCGGCGGTGCTGCCGCTGGCGAAGCCCAGCGGCAGGTAGCCGACCTGGACCCTGCCCGCACCGTGCGGCCCGGCCTTGAGCAGCTCGTACTGCTCGTCCTCGTGGTTGATCGGGATCTGCCGGAACTCGTCCAGGTAGGGCTTGTTGGGGCCGGAGTAGTGCTGGTTGGGGACGAAGGTGACCACGCCGTCGAGGGTGTAGCTCTTCAGCCGCCACGGGCCGCTGACCACGCTCCAGATCGGGCTGTCGGCCCACTTCGTGCGGTGGTCGTTGCCCTCCTCGACATGGTCGCCCTGCTCCTTCATCAGGTACGCGTAGACGGCCTCGACGTCGGCCAGGTCGCCGGAGGCGTTGGCCGGCCCAGCCTCGGTCCGGTCCCACGCCTTAGGCAGCGGGGTGATCGTGCTCAGCTGGTTGAACAGGACCCAGCGCTGCGAGTACTGCTTGTCGAAGGTGAAGTAGACGGTGTCCTCGGAGACCTTGCCGTAGGAGGTCAGGTTGTCCGGGAAGAGCCCGGGGACGTACTCCCCGTAGCGGTCGCCCTTGACCTTCATCAGATTGACCCAGAACAGCACGTTGTCCGCGCAGAGGATCTCGCCGTTGGACCACTTCCATGGCTTGACCGTGATGGTGACGGTCAGTCCGTCCTCGCTCCACACCGGCGGGGTGCCGATGCTGGTGTCGTAGTCGACGTCCGGGGAGCCGTTGGCGCCGAAGTAGTAGAGCGTGCGGAACATCAGCGCCTGGAACTCCAGGATGTTGCGGGTGCCCATCCGCTCGGCGGGGGTGAACGGGAAGATCACCGCGGGCGGGAAGCCGGGGGCGCAGGCCCAGGTGACCACGCCCCCCTGCCTGGGCTTCCCCGCCGGTTCGGGTTCGGCCGCGTTCGGCCGGGGGGCGGTCGTCGTCAGGGTCATCAGAACTCCAGGTAGTCCGAGGCGGGGGAGGTGGTGACCGGCTCCTCGCCGGGGAAGAGCTCGACCAGGCGGGAGACCCCGCGGGCGGCGTGCCGGCCGTAGCGCTCCCAGGCCTCTTCGAGGACGATCCGGCCCTCGTCGTCGAGGCGTGGGATGCTGCGGCAGTACCCGGAGATCACCTCGCCGGAGTCGCGCACCATGCAGTAGGCGAACTCCAGCGAGCCGTCGGCCGAGGCGCGGCCGGCCAGCGAGCCGCGGCGGGCCAGGCCGCCGGTGAACTCGCCCCAGAGCAGGTCGCCGTCCTGGTGGTAGGTGGCCACCCGGCCCTCCTCGCCCTCCAGTTGCGGGCGGAACCGGCGGCCGTCGTAGTTGATCAGCATGCGGAGGCCTCGCGGATCTCCAGGGTGCAGCACTTGGCGCTGCCGCCGGCCTTGAGCAGCTCGGACAGGTCGATCCCGATCGGCACGAAGCCGCGGTCGGCCAGTTCCTGGTGCAGGTGCACGGCCTGCGGCGCGAGCAGCACATGCCGGCCGTCGGAGACCGAGTTGAGGCCAAACACCGCCGCGTCCTCCTGGTTCGCCAGGATGGCGTCCGGGTAGAGGTCGCGGAGCACCTGCCGGCTCTCGGCGGAGAAGGCCTCCGGGTAGTACATGACCTCGTCGTGGTCCAGCACCGACAGGGCGGTGTCCAGGTGGTAGAACTCCGAGTTGACCAGGTGCAGGGTGACCACCTCGCGCCCGAAGAACTCGGCGGCCTCGGCGTGCGAGTCCGGGTGGGTGCGGAAGCCGGTGCCGGCCAGGACCCGCTCGCCGGTGAAGAGCAGGTCGCCCTCGCCCTCGTTGATGTGGACCGCGTCGCGCACGGTGAAGCCGTGGTGCTGGAACCAGGCCAGGTAGGCGGGGCCCTCGGGGACGCGCTGCGGGTAGCGGAAGCGGGCCGAGAGCACCCGTCCGTCGATCATGGTCGCGCCGTTGGCGGCGAAGACCATGTCCGGCAGGCCCGGCACCGGGGAGATCTCCAGCACCTCGTGGCCGAGGTCGCGGAGCAGCCCGCGGAGCTGCTCCCACTGGGTCAGCGCGAGCTCGGTGTTGGTGGGCTTGTCCGGGTGCATCCACGGGTTGATGGAGTAGTTGACGTCGTAGTGGGTCGGCGCGCACATCAGGAAGCGTCGCGGCCGGGCGGTGCGTCGGGGCGGGAGCAGGGTCGTCGATGCGGAAGGCTGGTGCACGGAGGTCCTCCGATGGTCGGTTTGTCGGGTCCGGACGGCGTGGGTCCGTCGATGGGGCCGGTTATCCGGCGAAGGTGACGTGGATCTTCGTGGCGAGGTCGTTCATGGTGTCGAGCGCGTCCTCCAGCGAGTCCCCGGTGGTCCCGAGGAAGCCGAGGATGGTGTTGCCGTGCGGGGGCCTGCGGATCAGGTCGCCGGGCCGGGCGGTGATCTTGAGCAGGAACACCTGGTCCGACTCGCTGACCTCGGCCGGCACCTCCACGTGCTCGACCACACCGGCGTCGCAGAGCAGGCACATCGCGGTGATGTGCGTCCCGTTGGGCCGGTAGTGCCGCACCGCGGGGCGCCGGCCGAGGCCGATGTCCACCACGGCCGCGATCGGGTCGTAGTCGGCGGTGGTACGGGCGATCAGGTCGAGCCCGCCGCCGCCGACCCGGGCGGCGATCTCCAGCAGGTACGGCCTGCCCTGGTGGAACCGCACCTCGGCGTGCATCGCGCTGCGGTACAGGCCCTGGGCGTGGGCGCCGGCGGTGACCACCTCGTGCACCGCGGCCAGGTCCTCCGGGCTCAGCGAGGTCGGGGCGTGGTGGACGTCGTCGTCGAAGGTGTCGCCCTCGGCGGTGATCCGGTCCACCACGGAACCGAGGTAGACCTCGTCGTCCCAGGCCAGGGCCTCGATCAGGTACTCCTTGCCGTCCAGGAAGGACTCCACCAGCAGCCCCTGCGGGCCCAGGTCGACCCCGTCCGGCTCGGCCAGTGACCAGAACATCGTGGTGATGCCCTCGGCGGCCTGGGCGTAGCGCCGCACCATCTCCTCGGCGTTGTCCACCCGGAAGACGAAGTTGCTGCCCGCGCCCATGGTGGGCTTGAGGATGACCGGGTAGCCGAAGTCGGCCGCCGCGGCCAGCGCCTCCTGCTCGCTCTCCACCAGCCGGAAGCCGGGGATCGGCGCGCCCGCCTTCTCGTGGGCCTGCCGCATCAGGTACTTGTTGCGGCTGGCACAGGCGGCCTCGACCCCGATGGTCGGCAGGCCGAGCGCCTCGGCGACCGCCGCGACGGTGATGACCGCGGCCTCGCAGAAGGTGATGACGCCGTCGAACTGCTCCTCCGCGTGCCAGGCGCGGGCCAGCTCGATGATGGCGGCGATGTCCTTGGTGCCGGCCAGCCGGTAGTGGTCCTCGGGCCAGAAGTCCTCGGTGCCTTCACCGTTGAGGACGAACAGGTCGACCCCGAGGTCCTGCACCTGCTGGTAGCGGGAGTGGTAGTAGGTCAGGTACTGCCGGGTTTCCATGGTGAGCAGCTTCATCGGGCTTCTCTCCTGCCGAGGAACATCGTGGAGACGATCAGGACGGTCGGGACGATGCCGATCAGACCGAGGGTCAGGAAGCCGGAGACCACTCCGACGTGGTCGACGACGGCGGCGACCAGCACCGTGCCCGCCGCGCTGAGCGCCAGTCCGAAGGCGTTGGCGGTGCCGAAGACCCGGCCGACCTTGTCGGCGTCGACGGCGCGCATCAGTTCGGTGCGGCTGGCCAGTCGGGCGAATCCGAAGGTGATGCCGCCGACCAGGATGCCGGGGACGATGGTCCACACCGCGATCGGCTGCACCAGCAGGGCCAGGCCGCAGCCCACGTAGCCGAACAGGATCAGATAGCGGTAGTTGACCTTGTCCTTGACCCGCTTGTAGAGCGTGGCGGCGATCATCATGCCGATGCCGGCGAGCGCGTCGACCACACCGAGCAGCCCGGTGCCCTGGTGGAACCGGTGGATCACGGCGACCAGCAGCAGTGTGTTGGTGACCAGGACCAGCACCGCGCCCAGCGAGAACAGGACGCCGAGCCGCAGCAGCGGGGCCTTGACGGTGACGGCCGGCTCGGCCGGTGCCGCCGCGTCGGTCCCGGGCTCCTCCGGCTCCGCCGCCGCGGCCGGGCGCCGGCCCATGGCGTAGAGGCAGAGCGCGGAGAAGACGAAGGTGATGCCGTTGAAGTAGAACATCGGCTGGAGGCCGACGTACTGCATCACGAAGCCGCCGACGACTCCGGAGGCCATCGCGCCGCCCTGGTAGGCGATGTCGAAGTTGGCCCCGAAGTGCCCGAGCCGGTCCGGCGCGATCCGCTCCTTGATCAGGGCGTTGCTGGCCGGCATGAACATCGCGGAGGTGACCGCGAGCAGCAGGCTGACGGCGTAGGCGCCGGCGATGCCGTTTCCGCCGAACAGCAGCCAGACCGGCAGCGCCAGCGCGGCGACCGCGCTGACCACGTCGGTGATGACACAGATGGTTCTGCGGTCGTACCGGTCGGCGAGGCGCCCGAAGAAGGACGACAGGGCGATCTGCGGCAGGGCGGTCACGATGAAGACCCACCCGACCGACATCGCCGTGCCCGAGGTCCTGAAGATGAGCAGCGACGCCGCGATGAGCTGGATGTTGTTGCCCAGGAGGGTCACGAACGTGGCGGGGAGGAAGAGGCGCTCGGCCCGGCTCGCTACCGTCCGGACGTCCGGCGCCAACGCGATGGTGGCGGTCAAGGGAGTCTCGATTCGTTGTGGTCCGTTGTCGGATCCGGTTCAGCGGGGGGTCATCCGGCGGAGCCGGTCAGCCGGGGCAGCGCGAACGGTGCGATGGCCGCCGGCGCGTCGGCCCCGAAGGCCAGGTCGACGCCGGCGCTGCGGGCCCGGTCGGTGACCTCGGTGAGGATCGGTGCCGCGCCGGCCAGCAGGGTGCGGACCTCCAGCAGCAGGTCCGCCAGGCCGGCCCGGTCGCGGCGGGCGGCGACGGCCACCGCGCTGTCACGCAGCCGTTCCAGCTGCCGGGCGATGGTCTCGGCGGCGCGCACCAGGCTGTAGTCGGACAGCTCGTAGCAGAGCCGGAACCGTTCGACCAGTGCCGCCGCCCGGCGGCGTCCTGCCTGGGAGGTCGGCAGCGGGGTGCCGCGGTCCAGGCCGTCGGTGGCCCGGGCCAGGGCGTCGGACAGCGCGCCCCAGGGCTCGATCAGCCGCTTCGCGGTCACGCTGCGCAGCTCGGCCCTGGTGAAGTTGGTGCGCTGGAACTCCGGTGCGGTGAGCGCCAGGTAGAAGCGGGCGATGTCCTGCGGAACCTCGGCCATCAGCTCGGCCGCGGTGATCAGGTGGCCGCGGCTGGTGGAGAACTTCTCGCCGTCCAGGTCATAGAACTCGTTGCAGACGCTGGTGTAGGGGGTGATGTAGCGGTTGCCGTGGGCCAGCAGGAAGGTCAGGTCCATCAGCCCCCAGTGGTACACGTTGTCGAAGCCGTGGAAGTAGACCAGCTCGGCGCCGTGCTCGGCCCGCCAGTGGGTGTCGGGCTCGTCCGCCGCCGCCGCGCCCTCGGCCTGCTCGATCGCCCAGGCGGTGCTGAGGATCGACGCGGGCATGGCCTCGATCCACGGGTACACGATCTGGCCGGAGACCTCGGGGAACGGGGCGGGGATGCCCCAGTCGCCGGGGATGGTCACCGGGATGTCCGGCAGCGGTCGCGCCAGCAGCTCACGGATCAGCTGCAGCGCGTGCGGCCGCCAGCGGTCCTGGCGCTCCTTGAACCAGGAGGTCAGCTGCTCGCGGTACTCCTCCATCGGGAGCACCAGGATCTCGACCTCGCGCAGGACCACCGGGTCGGCCGGGTCCATCGTGGAGTACGGATCCAGCAGGTCGTCGTAGCTGGTCGGGTGGCCGCAGTCCTCGCAGGCCCCGCCCCGCGAGGCGGACAGGCAGACCGGGCAGACCCCGCCGACGAAGCCGTCGTAGAGGAAGGTGCCGGAGTGCTTGGCGTACGGGAGGGTGACGGTCTTCAGCTGGAACCGGTCCGCCTGGTGCAGCCGGGTCATGAAGTCCAGCACGGTCTGCCGGTAGCGGTCGTCGATCGGCGGCATCCCGGTCATCGAGATGCCCATCAGCTCCAGCGATCTGGCGATCTCCGCCGTCGAGTTCGCGGTGAGCTGCTCGGGCGTGGTGCCGCGGCGTCTGGCGGTGGTCACCACGTAGCTCTGGCTGTCGTCGGTGCAGGTGGTGTAGACGACCGAGCGGCCGTTGGCCCTGAGGTAGCGGGCGTAGACGTCGCCGGCCAGGTAGGGGCCGGCCAGGTGGCCGACGTGCAGGTCGCCGTTGGGGGTCGGGGTCGCCGAGACGATGATCGTCCGGGGGCCGGGGGCGGTCATGACGCGTCCTGGTGCCGCGTCACAAAACCCTGCGCCAGCTCCTGGTCCCACCACAGCGCGTACATCTGGAACGGCTCGTCACCGTTGTTGACCACCTGGTGGTGGGTCTGCGGCTCGAAGTGGACCACGTCGCCGGCGGTGAAGGGGACCTTCTCGCCCTCGACGATCAGCTCGGCCTCGCCGGTGAGGGCGATCCAGATCTCGTACTCGTGGTGGCTGTGCGCGCCGGAGGCGGCGCCGGGGACGACCACGTTCCAGGAGCCCTCGAACGGGGCGTTCAACAGCGGCCAGGGGAACAGACGTTGTGCCAGCAGCTCGTTGTCGGACTTCAGTCCGGCACGGTCCAGACTGCGGATCTCCATCACAGCAGTGCTCCTTGGGTGGGTCGGGTGACGCTCTCCAGCAGCAGTCGGCCGGTGCGCCGGGCGAGCAGGTCCTGCACGATCTCCTGCGAGCGGAAGGCGACGACGCTCAGCAGCGAGTCGGCGATGCCGTGGGTGGCCTCGTTGACGCCCTGCAGGTAGACCGACGCGGTGTAGTCCTCCGGCAGCTCGACCCGGTACTGGCGGTCGACGCTGAGCGTGTCGATGCCGACGGCGGCGGCCAGGCCGGTGATCACGGCCGGCATCTCGCGGACGTAGCCGGTGCCCAGCAGCACCACGTCGCACCGCAGTTCGGTGGTGCTGCCGTTCTTGCGGTCGAAGACGTCGAGGACGACCTCGTCCTCCTCCATCCGGGCGGAGACCACCTCGGACAGCGAGGTGATGTGCAGCCGCTCGGTGCCGGTGAGCCGCTCCAGATAGGTCTCGCGGTAGAGGTTCTCCAGCATCGGCGTGGTGACGCCGGCGTAGTTGCTGCGGTGCATCCCCTTGAGGATCAGCTCGCGGGTCTCCGCCGGGGCGGAGTAGAACTCGTCGATGAAGGAGTTGTAGTAGAGCAGGTTGATGAACTTGCTGACCTCGTAGATGGGCAGGCCCACCGAGCGGGCGATCATCGTGCACTCGGCCCTGGGGAAGTCCTTGTGGACCGACCAGAGCATCTCGGCGGCGCTCTGCGCCCCGCCGATCACGGCGATCCGGTGCGCGCCGTCCGGGTCCAGCTTGCCGATCCTGGTGGCGAACTCGGTGCTGTGGATCACCCGTTCGGCGGGCAGCCCGGTGAACTCGGCGGGCACCAGGGCGTCCCGGCCGCCACCGATGACCAGGTCGCGGGCGACGATCTCGGCGCCGTCGGCGGTGCGGACGATCCAGCCGTCGACCTCCCCGCCCGCGGTGCGCCGGGGTTCGATGGCGGAGCAGCGCTTGCCGTACTGCACACGGACGTTGGGCAGAGTCTCGGCCACCCACTGGAGGTAACCGGATATCTCCAGCCGGTACGGGTTGGGGCTGCCCAGATTGATGAACTCGTCCAGATTGCCTATGGAGTGCTGGTAGTTGAGAAAGGAGTAGCGGCTGGTCGGATTCCTCGGGGTGACCAGGTCCTTGAGAAACGAGACCTGGCTCTGCGCCCAGGGCAGCAGCATCCCGCGCTGCCAGGCGGCGTCCTCGTTCTGCTCGATGACCAGGGTCCGGACGGCGAGCTCCGGGGCCAGTTCCTCCATGGCCACCGCCAGGGCCAGACTCGCGGGTCCGGCGCCGATGGCGAGGATTTCCACCTCTTGGCGATCCATTCGACCTCCTACGTTGACGGACGGGGGCCCCGCACGCGGTGTGGTGCGCGGGCCGGATTGAGAACTCAGCGGACCTGGGTGCGACCGGGGCCGGGGCCGGGCGACCGGCGGCGACAGAGGGTCCGTCGCCGCCGGCCGTACTGGTCCGGTCGGTGCGGGTCGTCCACACCCGGCTTGGCTGGGGCGGGCTGTCAGCCCTTGACCTCGTGCAGCATCGCCAGCATGAAGTCACGGGTGTCGAGGATGGCCTGGGTGAAGCCGGCCTCGATGTCGGCGCGGGAGACCTCGCCGGCCGCGAGCAGCTTCTCGACCGTCTCGCAGGTGGCCCGGGCGTGCTCCTCCTCGCCACTGGAGTCGAGGTGGATGTCGAAGAACAGGGTCTCGGCGGTCTTCTCCGGGTACCGCTCCAGCAGCGGAAGGCTGATCAGCGACAGCTGGAAGTCCGACTCGACCTCGACCGCCAGGGCGTAGCCGATGGCGTGGCCCAGCTCGGCCTGGTAGCCCGCGCTGTTCTTGGCGACGAACTCCTGTGCCGACTCCGGCATTTCTCCGAGATCGAAATCGAGGCTCTCCATGAACCGCTTGAAGATTCCCCAGTGGCTGCTCGGGGTGTTCTCCTCGCGGATGATTCCCTTGATGTACTCGCGGTACCAGTCGTTGTCGGTGGCGCGCAGGGTTTCCGGGAGGACCTTCTTGTTGAATCCGTAGTTGGAACCCCAGTAGTAGGCGCTCAGGAACTTCGCAAGTTCCGTTTCGGACAGAGTGTTTCCGAGCACCTCGACATGCATCTCATTGTCGATGTGCCCGTGGCCGCGGGCGCCGGACTTGATGAGCCGGTTCAGCCACTCCAGAGAGGACGGGTCGGCGCGGTCGTCGATTCGGCGGCCGTAGAGCCACTCCAGGTATTCGACGGTGGACTCGAAGGACTGAACGCTGGTCTCGGCCAGCAGGGAAAGCGCGGGGCCGCGCTCCAACTGCGTGTCGGTCATCGTGCTGTGCTCCTTGTTCGGTGGGGTGCGGGAGGGATGTGCTCGTGACGTTCCCGAGCCGGCCGACGGACGACTGCCGGCCGGCGCATCGCGTCACCATGGGCGACTTGTCCGGCTATTGCCGGATAAGTCGTCAGTTTGAGGGCATGCGTTCCCGAAGGATTCATGCGGGAGGTGTGTGCCTCGCGTGGAGGCGGAGGTGGAGCGGGGTGGTGCGCCTGCGGGGCGGAGCCGCCGCGGCCTCAGGTCAGGCGGACGGCTGGGTGCCGCTCACGGGCTGGCTGCCGCCGACGGGCTGGGTGTCGCCCCACTGCGAGTCGGCCACGGTCCGGACCTGCTGGACAGGTGCCCGGTGTGCGCCGGAATTCACGGATTGGACGGGGACGGCGATCGCGAGCGCAGCTATGCTGATCCCTGCGATCTTCGCGACGACATTCAGTGCGCGCTTGCTGTGTGCAGTACTCACTTGTCTTACCCCCGGAGTAGAAGAATGATGGCCTTCCGCTTTTGTCGCTCAGGCGACCGCACCGGCGCTTCCGGGCCCTGACCCGTGTTCTGCGCCTGAATCAATCGTGGCACTGCGTCAGGTCGGACCCCATTGGTTGAGGGAGTGCTGTCCACGCATTGCGCAATCACGCAGGGGGTGCACATGTGTACATCGGCGGGCATATCGGGCGGTCCAGGGGCCGGCGAGCTGTGCGACGAGGGGCTCCGGCGCTACGCGGAGGCCATTGAGACCGGCTTCATCGGGGTCAGCATGGCCCCGGAGTGCCTGATCCACTTCGGGCTGGTCTCGCTGGCCGACGACGGCGTGCTCGTCCCGGTACCCCCGACGACCGCGGCGACCCTGGTCCTCAATCCGCTGCGCCGTGCGGCGCTGGACCAGCTGGAGGTCATCGCCGCCGCGGAGAAGGCGTTCGCCGCCGCCGACCGGGTGCACGCGGTGGCCGAGCGGCACCGCGCCCCCGACGTCCGGTTGATACAGGGCGGGGACACCATCAGTTCGATCCTGCAGGCGGCCGTCGACGGCTGCCAGGACGAGCTGCTCACCATCCAGCCCGGCGGCAGACGCCCGCCCGAACTCCTGGAGCGGGCCCTCCAGAAGGAGTTGATCGCGCTTCGGCGCGGAGTGAAGCAGCGGATCATCTACCAGCACACGGTCCGCAGCCACGAGCCGACGCTGGACTACATCCGCGGCATCTCCGAGGGCGGCGCCCAGGTCCGCACCGTCGACGAGGTCATCGACCGCCTGATCATCTGCGACAGCACGGTCGCCTACATCCCCACCGGACCGCAGCGGGGCCAGGAGGCGCTGGAGGTGCGCCACCCGGCGATCGTCCGGTTCCTCGAAGGGGTCTTCAACAACGTCTGGAACCGGGCCCATCCCTTCGACATGCCGACCCCGGGGGCGGCCAAGCCGCGCATCGTCGCCACCGAGATCCAGAAGGCGATCATGCGGATGCTGGTCCAGGGCCACACCCAGACGAAGATCGCCCGGGAGCTGGGCATGAGCGCACGGACCGTCACCAGCCTGGTCGGCAAGATCTCGGAGGAGCTGGAGAGCGCGAGCCCGACCCAGCTCGGCTACCTCATCGCCACGCACGGACTGCTGGACCAGGAGCCGGGCGCGGTGTGAGCTCCGCGGGCACGGCATTCCATCAGTGCTGTGGGGCTGAGTACTTGAGTTGACTCAGGACTTGCGCCTAGCATGTCGTGCGCCGCCCCCCTGCACTGCCGCCCTGAACCGGCGCAGTGGGTGCGAGTCCCTGGGACGTACCGCACACAACCCGTCCCCGGGCAGCGATTTCTCCGGTCTTCCGGACCACTCAGGCACCTTGCCACACCTTTTCCTGCTGACACCCGCCCGCGTCCGTACGCGGGCTGATGCCACGTCAGCCTCTGCCGAGCTGGTCCCGATCCGAGAGGCAGTACCCCATGGCCCTGTCCGACACGTCCGTGCCCCGACTCCTGATCCGCTATCCGGTCCGCATCATGGTGGTCTCCGCCGGCTTCACGGCGCTCGCCGCCGCCGCGCTGGCCGCCTCCGTCCTCTTCTTCGGCCACGGCGGGCCGCCCGGCGCGGCCGCCGGGTCCCACCCCGTCGCCGCTCCGGCGCTGCCGGCGGTGTTCCGGCTGCTGACCGCGGTCGCCGTGATCGGTGGCCTGGCCCACCTCGGCGGCCGGCTCGCCCGGCGGGTCGGCCAGCCCTCGGTGGTGGGCGAGATCACCGCGGGCATACTGCTCGGCCCGTCGCTCCTGGGCCACTTCCTGCCCTCGGTGAGCCGGGCGCTGTTCCCGCTCGGCATCCGGGCCGACCTCTCCTCGCTGGCGCAGGTCGGGGTGATGCTCTTCATGTTCGCGGTCGGCGTCGAGTTCGACCCCGGGATCCTGCGGCGGCAGCGCGGCGCGATCAGCATGCTGAGCCAGGCGACGATGGTCGTGCCCTTCGCGGTCGCGGTCATGGTGGTGCCGATGCTCTACACCCAGCTGGCCGGCGCCGGTGCGAGCCGGAGCACCTTTGTGATCTTCATGGGCACCGCGATCAGCATCACCGCCTTCCCGGTGCTGGCCCGGATCGTCCAGGACCTGCGACTGACCGGGACCCGGCTCGGCAACCTGGCGATGATCTGCGCCTGCGTCAACGACGTGATGGCCTGGTGCGCGCTGGCGGCGGTGATGAGCGTGATCACGGCGGGGAGCGCGGTGGGCGCCCTGTGGCGGCTGCCGGCCGTCGCGGTCATCGCGACGCTGCTGCTGCTGGTCGTCAAGCCGCTGCTGCAGCGGGCGTCGGACCGGCTCGCCGGACGCAAGGCGTCGACCGCCGCCCGGCTGGTCCCGGTGCTGCTGCTGGTGTTCAGCCTGGCCGCGCTCACCGACCGGATCGGCGTGAACACCATCTTCGGCGCCTTCGTGGCCGGTCTGATCCTGCCCCGTGGGTCAGCCTTCCTCGGTGACGTACCGGAGCGGCTGGGCCAGTTGAACCGGGCCCTGCTGCTGCCGGTGTTCTTCGCCTCGACGGGCCTGGCGCTCGACCTCACCGGCGTCTTCACCAGGACGTCCTACCTGCTCACCGCCGCTCTGATCCTGCTGCTCGCGGTCGGCACCAAGCTGGGCAGCGCCACCCTCTGCGCGCGGGCCGGCGGGATGTCCTGGCGCGACTCACTCGGTCTCGGGATGCTGCTCAACGCCCGTGGGGTGACCGAGATCGTGGTGCTCACCACCGGGCTTCAGATCGGTGTGATCAACCGCACCGCGTTCACCATCATGGTGCTGATGGCGCTGGTCACCACCGGCATGACCGCCCCGCTGCTGCGCCGCCTCGGCCACGGCGCGCCCCTGTCGTCCTGAACGCGTCCCATCGACTCGATCTCTTCAGGCCTCGAATTCTTCCGACCTCGATCCCGCAAGGAGTTCCGCATGGACGTCATGACGGCCATCCTCACGCGTCGCAGCGAGCAGGTGCTCGCGGCTCCGGCACCGGGCGACGCCGAGTTCACCTATCTGCTGCAGGGCGCCACCGCCGCCCCCGACCACGGCAACCTCCGCCCCTGGCGCTGGATCCTGCTGCGCGACGACGACCGGGACATCCTCGGCTCCTGCCTGGCGGCCGAGGAGGACCAGCTGCCCGCCGACCAGGTGCGGGCCCGGCTGAGGCGCGCCCCGCTGGTGGCGGCGCTGGTCTTCGCCCCGCAGGAGGGTCACCGGATCCCCGAGTGGGAGCAACTGGCGGCGGCCAGCTGCATGGCGCACTCGCTGATGCTGCTGCTGCACGCGCGCGGCTACGGCAGCATCTGGCGCACCGGCCGGCTGACCCGCAGCCTCGCGGCGGGCGAGCTGCTCGGGCTCTCCGGTGCCGAACGGCTGCTCGGCTCGCTGGACATCGGTACCCCGGACCCGGCCAGGGCGCGTTCGCCACGCCGTCCGCTGGTCGAGGTCGGCGACCGGGTCACCACCTTCGAATCGGTCCGGGCCCGGCAGGTCGCCGCTGTCTGATCTCGGACTCTGATCCCGGTCGCGCGGCGGGGCCCCGCACGGGGTGCGGAGCCCCGCGGCGGCGCGCGTGGAAGTGGGGAGTGGGCCCGGATGGCGGATGCTCCGCATAATCATGCCTATCTATGTATACAATTCCTGGGTCAATGCCCCCGTCATCCCAGGAGTCCGACCATGGCCTCGAATCTGCGGCACCGGCACTTCCTCAAGGAGCTGGACTTCACCCCCGAGGAGTTCCGCTCACTGCTCGACCTCTCGGCCGAGCTGAAGGCGGCCAGGAGTGCGGGCACCGAGGAGCCCAGGCTTCAGGGCAAGCACATCGCCCTGGTCTTCGAGAAGAGCTCCACCCGGACCCGCTGCGCCTTCGAGGTCGCCGCGGCCGACCAGGGTGCGCGCACCACCTACCTCGACCCCAGCGGCTCCCACCTCGGCAGCAAGGAGTCGGTGAAGGACACCGCCCGGGTGCTCGGGCGGATGTTCGACGGCATCGAGTACCGGGGCTACCAGCAGGCGGTCGTGGAGGAGCTGGCCGCCCACGCCGGGGTCCCGGTGTGGAACGGCCTGACCGACGAGTGGCACCCGACCCAGACCCTCGCGGACTTCCTCACCGTGCTGGAGCACGGTTCCAAGCCGCTCGCCGAGACCGCTCTCGCCTATCTGGGCGACGCCCGCAGCAACATGAGCCACTCGCTGCTGGTCGCCGGTGCGCTGCTGGGCGTGGACATCCGGCTGGTCGCGCCGAAGCAGCTGTGGCCGGCCGAGGAGGTCCAGGCCCAGGCCCGGTCCATCGCCGGGTCCACCGGTGCGCGGATCACCATCACCGAGGACGTGGCCGAGGGCGTGCTCGGTGCGGACTTCGTCTACACCGACGTCTGGGTGTCGATCGGCGAGCCCAAGGAGTTCTGGGCGGAGCGGATCGCGCTGCTCCGTCCCTACCAGGTGTCCATGGAGACGCTGCGGGCCACCGGCAACCCCGGCGCGAAGTTCCTGCACTGCCTGCCGGCCTTCCATGACCTGGAGACCGAGGTGGCCCGCCAGGTCCACGCCGACACCGGGCTGACCGAGCTGGAGGTCACCGACGAGGTCTTCGAGTCGGCGCACTCGCTGGTCTTCGACCAGGCCGAGAACCGGCTGCACACCATCAAGGCCGTGCTGGTCGCGACCCTCGCCGGCTGACCCCGCCGGTGATGACGGAGTAGAGCGTGTAGATCGGCACCGAGGCCACCAGGAGGGCCAGCGCGACGAAGAACACGATCATCGCCACGGTGCCGGTCACGTCCATCAGCCAGCCCGCGGCGTCGCCCAGGCCGTTCAGCAGTTGGTGCATCGGTCGCATCCTCGTCTCGGTCGGTCCGGCCGTCCCCCACGGTAGACCCCGTCCGCCGCGCGCGCCGCAGTGCGTCGCCGTGCGGGCGGGGATGCACTATGGTTATCTCGACATCAAGATATCCTCGGTCTGACGCACAGGGAGACAGTCGTGTCCGCCAACAGCTTCGACGCCCGCAGCTCGCTGCAGGTGGGCGACGAGTCGTACGAGATCTTCAAGCTGGACAAGGTCGAGGGCTCCGAGCGCCTTCCCTACAGCCTGAAGGTGCTCCTGGAGAACCTGCTGCGCACGGAGGACGGCGCGAACATCACCGCCGCCCACATCCGCGCGCTCGCCGACTGGGACGCCACCGCCCAGCCCAACCAGGAGATCCAGTTCACGCCCGCCCGCGTGATCATGCAGGACTTCACCGGCGTCCCCTGCGTCGTCGACCTGGCCACCATGCGTGAGGCCGTCAAGGAACTGGGCGGCGACCCGGCGAAGATCAACCCGCTGGCGCCGGCCGAGCTGGTCATCGACCACTCCGTCATCGCCGACAAGTTCGGCACCAAGGACGCGTTCACCCAGAACGTCGAGATCGAGTACGGCCGCAACAAGGAGCGCTACCAGTTCCTGCGCTGGGGCCAGACCGCGTTCGACGAGTTCAAGGTCGTCCCGCCGGGCACCGGCATCGTGCACCAGGTCAACATCGAGCACCTGGCCCGCACCGTCATGGTCCGCAACGGCCAGGCCTACCCCGACACCTGCGTCGGCACCGACTCGCACACCACCATGGTCAACGGCCTGGGCGTGCTGGGCTGGGGCGTCGGCGGCATCGAGGCCGAGGCCGCGATGCTGGGCCAGCCGGTCTCCATGCTGATCCCGCGCGTGGTGGGCTTCAAGCTGAACGGCCAGCTCCCGGCCGGCGCCACCGCCACCGACCTGGTGCTCACCATCACCGAGATGCTGCGCAAGCACGGTGTGGTCGGCAAGTTCGTCGAGTTCTACGGCGCGGGCGTCACCTCCATCCCGCTGGCCAACCGCGCCACCATCGGCAACATGTCGCCGGAGTTCGGCTCCACCTGCGCCATCTTCCCGATCGACGCCGAGACCATCAGCTACCTCAGGCTGACCGGCCGCTCCGAGCAGCAGCTCGCCCTGGTCGAGGCCTACGCCAAGGCCCAGGGCCTGTGGCACGACCCGTCGGTCGAGCCGGTCTACTCCGAGTACATCGAGCTGGACCTGGCCACCGTGGTCCCCTCCATCGCCGGCCCGAAGCGCCCGCAGGACCGCGTGGTGCTGGCCGAGGCGGCCGAGAAGTTCCGCACCGCCGTGCGCGACTACATCTCCACCGACGACGAGGCGGGCAAGGAGTCCTTCCCGGCCTCCGACGTCCCTGCCGTCGGTAACGGCATCCACAAGCCGACCCTGGTCACCGCCGCCGACGGCTCGACCTACGAGATCGACAACGGCGCGGTCGTGATCGCCTCGATCACCTCCTGCACCAACACCTCCAACCCCTCGGTGATGCTGGGCGCCGCCCTGCTCGCCAAGAAGGCCGTGGAGAAGGGCCTGCACGCCAAGCCGTGGGTCAAGACCACACTGGCCCCCGGGTCCAAGGTCGTCATGGACTACTACGAGAAGGCCGGCCTCATCCCCTACATGGAGAAGCTGGGCTTCAACCTGGTCGGCTACGGCTGCGTCACCTGCATCGGCAACTCGGGCCCGCTGCAGGAAGAGGTCTCCGCCGCGGTCAACGAGCACGACCTCGCGGTGGTCTCGGTGCTCTCCGGCAACCGCAACTTCGAGGGCCGGATCAACCCCGACGTCAAGATGAACTACCTGGCCTCGCCGCCGCTGGTGGTCGCCTACGCCATCGCCGGCAACATGAACGTCGACATCACCCGCGACGCGCTGGGCACCGACGCCGAGGGCAAGCCGGTCTACCTCGCCGACATCTGGCCGTCGGAGCAGGAGATCGCCGAGGTTGTGGCCTCGTCCATCGACCAGGACATGTTCACCAAGGACTACTCGGACGTCTTCGCGGGCGACCAGCGCTGGCAGTCGCTGCCGATCCCCACCGGCAACACCTTCGAGTGGGACAGCGAGTCCACCTACGTCCGCAAGCCCCCGTACTTCGAGGGCATGGCGCACCGGCCGAGCCCGGTCACCGACATCTCCGGCGCCCGGGTGCTGGCCAAGCTGGGCGACTCGGTCACCACCGACCACATCTCCCCGGCCGGCAACATCAAGCCGGGCACCCCGGCCGCGCAGTACCTCACCGAGCACGGCGTGGAGAAGCGCGACTTCAACTCGTACGGCTCGCGCCGTGGCAACCACGAGGTGATGATCCGCGGGACCTTCGCCAACATCCGCCTGCGCAACCAGATCGCGCCGGGCACCGAGGGCGGCTACACCCGGGACTTCACCCAGGCCGACGCACCGGTGTCGTTCATCTACGACGCCGCGCAGAACTACCAGGCCGCGGGCACCCCGCTGGTGATCCTGTCGGGCAAGGAGTACGGCTCGGGCTCGTCCCGCGACTGGGCCGCGAAGGGCACCGCGCTGCTCGGCGTCAAGGCCGTCATCGCCGAGTCCTACGAGCGCATCCACCGCTCCAACCTGATCGGCATGGGCGTGCTCCCGCTGCAGTACCCGGAGGGCGCCAGCGCCGACTCGCTCGGCCTGACCGGCGAGGAGACCTTCTCCATCACCGGCGTCACCGCGCTGAACGACGGCGGCATCCCGGAGACCGTGAAGGTCACCGCAGGGGACATCACGTTCGACGCCAAGGTGCGCATCGACACCCCCGGCGAGGCGGACTACTACCGCAACGGCGGCATCCTGCAGTACGTGCTGCGCTCGCTGATCGCCAAGTAGGCGCACACAGCGGCAGTCGCCCGTGACCGCGTACCCTCCCCGGACGGTGCGCGGTCACGCGCATGTCCGGGGCCGGTACGCGGGTCAGTCGGTCATCAGCAGCCGGTGGATGCGGCGGCCGTCCCCGGTGAGGACGAAGGTCAGCCTGCCCGGGCCGTTGTAGCCGCCGGTGGTGGCGATGTCGACGGTCAGCACCGGGTGCTCCTCCAGGGCGACATGACGGATCGTCAATCGTCCGTCCAGGCCCATGAACTCGCTGCTGTTCCAGAACTCCACCCGGTCCCGGCCGACGAAGACCCGGCCCCAGTCGTCGATGGCGCAGTCGTCGATGGCGCCGTCCGTGGCGAAGAGGTCGGCGAACGCCCGCGCGTCGCCGCGCCGGACCGCGTCGACCAGCTGCCGGACCGGCCCCTCGGGGAGTTCCGGCCCGGTGTCCCGCTCCTCGATGCTCATACCCGCAGTACTCATATCCGCAGTCTCCCCGCGCGGGCGCCGCGCCGCCTCGGTCCGCGGACCTAGGCTCCGGACCTACTCTCCGGGCCGAGGCCCGGCTCAGGTGCGCAGGTAGCCGCGCAGCAGTCGCTTGCACTCGGCGATCAGCACCGGGTCGCCGTCCGGGTCGACCCGGAACGCCAGCCGCAGGATGGCGTCCGCGCACTCCAGCGCGATCCGCAGGGCCAGCCGGGGGTTGGGCCGGGGGTCCGCCGGGTCCTGGCCCTCCTCGGGGAGCAGGCCGGACGCCAGCGTCCAGAGCCGCTCGGCCACCGCGTTGTTGTTGTCCAGGACGGCGTCCAGCAGGTGGATGCTGGCCTCGTCCTCGATGCCTATCGCGCCGAAGTCCACCACGCCGAAGCCGGGCACGGACCGGCGCATCGCGACGTACTCCTCGATCGCCAGGTCCACCAGCGCGCCCACGTCGGCCGGCTGTGCGGCCTCCAGCCGGCCGGAAAGGCGCGCGACGAAGTGCTCCAGGTTGCGTTCGGCCAGCGCGCCGAGCAGCCCCTCGATGCCGGGGAAGAACTGGTAGAGCGTGCCGATCGGCACCTGCGCCCGGCGGGCCACCTCCTTGGTGGTGAGCCCGGTGTAGCCGACCTCGTCGAGGAGTTCCGCGCAGGCGTCCAGGATCCGCTCGAACCGTTCCAGGCTGCGGCGCTGGACGGGGCGTCGGCGTACTGCGGTGTGCATGCTCCCACTCTGCCGGATCAGGTGTAGCGTTGGCGAGCAGATAACGCGAGTACTACTCATGTTCATCAGGAGCGGCCCATGAACCCCACGCCCCGGCTTCCCGACTCCTTCCGCTGGGGCGCCTCGACCGCCGCGTACCAGATCGAGGGGGCCCCGGCCGAGGACGGCAAGGGTGCCTCCATCTGGGACGAGTTCACCGCCCGGCCCGGGGTGATCCGCGACGGGCACACCGGCGACATGGCCTGCGACCACTACCACCGCTACGCCGAGGACGTGGCCCTGATGAAGGGCCTCGGTCTGGACGCCTACCGCTTCTCGCTCTCCTGGCCGCGGATCCAGCCGTCCGGCGCCGGCCCGGTCAATGTCCAGGGACTGGACTTCTACGACCGGCTGGTGGACGAGCTGCTGGCGAACGGCATCGAGCCGACGCCGACGCTGTACCACTGGGACCTGCCGCAGGCCCTGGAGGACGCCGGCGGCTGGCTGCACCGCGACACCGCCCAGTGCTTCGCCGAGTACGCCGCGGTCGCCGCCGGGCGGCTGGCGGACCGGGTCAGCACCTGGATCACGCTGAACGAGCCCTTCGTGCACATGGCGTACGGCTACGCCTTCGGCGTCCACGCCCCCGGCCGGGCGCTGATGCTGGACGCGCTGCCGGTCGCGCACCACCAACTGCTGGGCCATGGGCTGGCGGTGGCCGCTCTGCGCGGGCAGGGGGCGGAGCGGGTGCTGATCGCCAACAACTGCACCCCGGTCCGGCCGGCCGGCGGGAGCCCGGCGGACCTGGCCGCCGCCGAGGCCTACGACACGCTGCACAACCGGCTGTTCAACGACCCGCTGTTCCTCGGCCGCTATCCCGACCTGTCCGCCTACGGCGTCGGCGACCCGTCCTGGGGCGGCGTGGTCCGGGACGGCGACCTGGCGGCCATCGCCGCGCCGCTGGACGGGCTCGGCCTGAACTACTACAACCCGAGCTGGATCAAGGCTCCGGACAACAAGGCTCCGGACAACAAGACGCCGGACAACAAGACGCCGCAGGCCACGGACTCCGGGCTGCCCTTCGAGCTGGTCGAGCCGGACGCGGACGCCTACCCGCGGACCGCCTTCGGCTGGCCGGTGGTGCCGGAGGGCCTGACCGAACTGCTGCTGCGGACCCGGGAGCGCTACGGCGCGGCGCTGCCGCCGGTGTGGATCACCGAGAGCGGCTGCTCGCAGCCGGACGAGCTGGTCGGCGGGGTGGTCGACGACCAGGCCAGGATCGCCTACCTCGGGTCGCACCTCGACGCGGTGGCCGCGGCGGTGGCGCAGGGCGTGGACGTGCGCGGCTACTTCACCTGGTCGCTGCTGGACAACTTCGAGTGGGCCGAGGGCTACCACCAGCGCTTCGGACTGGTGCACGTGGACTTCGCCACCCAGGTCCGCACCCCGAAGGCCTCCTACGCCTGGTACCGCGACAAGATCGCCGCCCACCGGCGCGGCGCGGCCGCCGGCGGCGCACCGAAGTGACGCGGGTCCGGGCCGCGTCCCCGGATGCCGCGTCCGAATGCCGGGTGCCGATGCTGGGTGCCCGGCTAAAACATGAGAGGAACTCATGTCTCCGGATAGCGGCTGGCCCCGGCATAGGTTTGGCAACGATCCCCCTTCAGCCTTGACGGGAGAACGGGGTATTGGCTGAGCTTAGGCTTCACAAGTTGTAGTCGAGCTCCGCCGCAACACCGCGGCAGGGCCCTGGCCGAGCCGGGGTCCGGGAGGGTGAATCATGTCCGTGGAGACGCCGGGATCGCAGTCGTCACTGCACCGCGCCAATCTGGAGCGCGTGCTGAAGGCAGTCCGGATGGCGGGGTCGCTGACCCAGGCGGAGATCGCCCGGACCACCGGACTGTCCGCCGCCACCGTGTCCAACATCGTGCGTGAACTCAAGGAGGCCGAGACCGTCGTCGTCACGCCGACCTCCTCGGGGGGTCGCCGGGCGCGCAGCGTCTCGCTCAGCGCGGACGCCGGCATCGTGGTGGGCGTCGACTTCGGCCACTCCCACCTGCGGGTCGCGGTGGGCAACCTGGCCCACCGGGTGCTGGCCGAGGAGAGCGAGCCGCTGGACACCGACGCCTCCGCCGACCAGGGCTTCGGCCGGGCCGAGCAACTGGTGGGCCGGCTGCTGGCGCAGACCGGCTTCCGCACCGACAAGGTCATCGGCGTCGGCCTGGGCGTACCGGGCCCGATCGACGGGGAGACCGGGGCGCTCGGCTCCACCGCGATCCTCCCCGGCTGGACCGGCATCGCCCCGGGCCGGGAGCTGGCCGGCCGGCTCGGCATGGCGGTGTACGTCGACAACGACGCCAACCTGGGCGCCCTGGGCGAGCTGGTCTGGGGCGCCGGGCGCGGACTGTCCGACCTGGCCTACATCAAGGTCGCCAGCGGCGTCGGCGCGGGGCTGGTGATATCCGGCCAGATCTACCGGGGGCCCGGCGGGACCGCGGGCGAGATCGGCCACATCACCCTGGACGAGTCCGGCCCGGTGTGCCGCTGCGGCAACCGCGGCTGCCTGGAGACCTTCGTCGGCTCCCGGTACGTGCTGAACCTGCTCAGCGCCAGCCACGGGCCCGACCTGACCCTGTCCAAGGTGGTGCAACTGGCCCAGCGCGGCGATCTGGGCTGCCGCCGGGTGCTGGCCGACGTGGGGCGGCAGATCGGCACCGGGGTCGCCAACCTCTGCAACCTGCTCAACCCGCGCCGGGTGATCCTCGGCGGCGACCTCGCCGAGGCCGGTGACCTGGTGCTGGACCCGATACGCGAGTCGGTGGCCCGCTACGCCATCCCGAGCGCCGCCCGGCAGCTGACCGTGGTTCCCGGCACACTGGGTGGGCGCGCCGAGGTTCTTGGAGCCTTGGCGTTGGTAATGTCCGAAATGAGCGATTCCGGGGCATTGCCCGCCGTTGAGAGCAGGGACACCACCCGTTCGGTTGCAGTCCTGCCTTCAGGAAGATAACGAATGGGTTCGGATTCGGGGTAGCTAGGTTTTACTTATTGACGTCAGACTCGCCTGGGAGGTTGACTCCCAGTCACCTCGGTCGCAAAGCAGCGGCCGCGTCAGGGAGGCACCCCAAAACATGAACACGACTCTGCGTCGCACCGTGGTCGCTACCGCCGCGGTATCCATGGCACTCGGCATGGCAGCCTGTGGCAAGGCCGGAAGCTCCAGCTCCTCCTCGTCCTCCTCTGCCGGCTCCTCCTCGTCGGCCGCCGCTGGTGGCGGCACCGGCACCATCGGCCTGCTCCTCCCGGAGAACCAGACCACCCGCTACGAGAAGTTCGACAAGCCGCTGATCGAGGCCAAGATCAAGGAGCTGGCCCCGAACGCGACCGTCGTCTACGACAACGCGGCCGGCAGCGCGGCCACCCAGGCCCAGCAGGTCACGTCGATGATCAACCAGGGCGTGAAGGTCCTGATCCTGGACGCCCAGGACTCCGCCGCCATCAAGAGCTCGGTCCAGGCCGCGGTCGCCAAGGGCATCAAGGTCATCGCCTACGACCGGCTCGCCCAGGGCCCGGTCTCGGCCTACGTCTCCTTCGACAACGAGAAGGTCGGCGAGCTGCAGGGCCAGGGCCTGCTGGACGCCCTCGGCGCCAAGGCCACCCCGACCGCCAAGGTCGTCGAGATCGACGGCGACTCGGCCGACCCGAACGCCGCCGACTTCAAGAAGGGCTTCCAGACCGCCGTCGCGGGCAAGGTCGACATCGCCTACGACGCCTCCGGCCTGTGGAAGCCCGACGTCGCCGCCCAGAAGGCCGCCGCCGCGATCACCCAGCTCGGTGCCGCGAACATCGCCGCCTTCTACTCGGCCAATGACGGCATGGCCGCCGGTATCGTCACCTCGATGAAGAACGCGGGCCTGTCCGCGCTGCCCATCGGTGGCCAGGACGCCCAGCTGGACGCCATCCAGCGGATCATCTCCGGCACCCAGAGCTACACCGTCTACAAGGCGTACAAGCCTGAGGCCGACGCCGCCGCCACGATCGCCGTGGACCTGCTGAACGGCCAGTCCATCACCGGCGTGGCCACCACCACCAAGACCAGCGGCTCCGGCGACCAGGTCCCCTCCGACCTGCTCACCCCGGTCCTGGTGACCAAGACCAACGTCGAGTCCACCGTCGTCGCCGACGGCCTCTACAGCGCCAGCGACATCTGCACCTCGGCCTACGCGGCCGCCTGCACCGCCGCCGGCATCAAGTAGGTCCGACGCAACCGCGCCCCGCACGGGAATTCCCGAGCGGGGCGCCGCGCGGGACCATGGAGGAAGCTCGCCGCCAGTGAGCCGGCGCCCTTCTCCCGTCCTGGGGTCCCGCGCGACCGTCCGTTCCAGTCTGTGTATCTGCCCGCCCGCGCCAGGGACAGCGCGGCGGGCCACCCGAGGCACCGGGTGGCAGTTATTCCCGGGGGGAACCCCCGGCCCCCAAGGAGTTGGTTCACGTGACAAGCGCACCCGTTCTGGCGTTGCGCGGGGTCTCCAAGCGGTTCGGAGCCGTCCAGGCTCTGACCGACGTCGACCTGGAGGTCCACAGCGGCGAGGTCGTCGCCCTGGTCGGCGACAACGGCGCCGGAAAGTCGACCCTGGTCAAGACCATCGCCGGAGTCCACCCGATCGACGAGGGCGTCATCGAGTGGGAGGGCAAGCCGGTGAACATCCACCGGCCGCAGGACGCCCAGCACCTCGGTGTCGCGACCGTCTACCAGGACCTGGCGCTCTGCGACAACCTCGACGTCGTCAGCAACCTGTTCCTGGGGCGCGAGCTGCTGCGCCGCGGCGTGCTGGACGAGGTGGCGATGGAGCAGAAGGCGCTGGAGCTGCTGCAGACCCTCTCCATCCGCATCCCCAGCGTCCGCATCCCGGTCGCCAGCCTCTCCGGCGGTCAGCGCCAGGTGGTCGCCATCGCCCGTGCGCTGGTCGGCGACCCCAAGGTGGTGATCCTGGACGAGCCCACCGCCGCCCTCGGCGTCGAGCAGACCGCGCAGGTCCTCGACCTGGTCGAGCGGCTCCGCGAGCGCGACCTCGGCGTCATCCTGATCAGCCACAACATGGCGGACGTGCGCGCCGTCGCGAGCACCGTGTCGGTGCTGCGGCTCGGGAAGAACAACGGCTCCTTCCCCGTGCAGGAGACCAGCCAGGAGACCATCATCGCCGCGATCACCGGCGCCACCGACAACGCGGTGACCCGTCGTCAGGCACGTACGACGGAGGCGTCGAAGTGAGCAACGGAACCGACCTCAACACGCCCGCCGTACCGGTCACCGACCCCCGGCTGCTGGTCCGCGAAGAGGGCTTCAAGGGCTACCTCACCGAGTTCAAGCGCAAGATGCGCGGCGGCGAGCTCGGCTCGCTGCCGGTCGTCGTCGGGCTGATCATCATCTGGGTGGTCTTCGGCGTCCAGAACAAGACCTTCCTGACCGCGGCCAACTTCGAGACCATCGCCTACTACATGGTGGGCATCGGCACCCTGGGCATCGGCCTGGTGTTCGTGCTGCTGCTTGGTGAGATCGACCTGTCGGTCGGCTCGGTGAGCGGGCTGTCCGCCGCGATCTTCGCGGTGCTCTCGGTCACCCACGGCATGAACATCTGGCTGGCCGGGCTGCTGACCCTGCTCACCGGCGTGGGTATCGGCGCCCTGCAGGGCTGGATCTTCGCCAAGATCGGCGTGCCCGCCTTCGTGGTCACCCTGGCCGGCTTCCTCGGCTGGCAGGGCCTGATGCTCTGGCTGCTCGGGAACACCGGCACCATCAACCTGGCCGACACCGGCTTCATCCACATCCTCGGCGGCAGCTCCTTCTTCCTCGGCGGGGACGTCGCCGGTGGCTACCTGCTGGCCGCCCTGGCCGTGGCCGCCATGCTCGGCGGCTCGCTGCTGGAGCAGAACCGCCGCCGCAAGGCCGGCGTGCCCTACCGCCCCACCAGCGAGATCGCGCTGCGCAGCGGTCTGCTCGCGGTGGCCGCCTTCCTCGCGGCCTACGTGCTCAACCAGCACGCCGGCGTGCCCAACGCCCTGGTGCTCTTCCTGGTCTGCCTGGTGATCGCGGACTTCGTGCTGCGCCGCACCTCCTACGGCCGCAAGGTCTTCGCGGTCGGTGGCAGCATCGAGGCCGCCCGTCGCGCCGGTATCAACGTGGCCATGATCCGGATCTCGGTGTTCGCGATCTGCGGCGGCTTCGCGGCCCTCGGCGGCCTGGTCATCGCCGCCCAGATCACCTCCGCCAACCAGGCCGGCAGCGACCCGATCAACCTGATGCTGGCCATCGCGGCCGCGGTCATCGGCGGCACCAGCCTCTTCGGCGGTCGTGGCACCGTCTGGTCGGCGCTGCTCGGTGTGCTGGTGATCCAGTCCATCAAGACCGGCCTCGACCTGCTCGGCCTGGCGAACTCGGTCGAGTACATGATCACCGGTGGCGTGCTGCTGGCCGCGGTGATCATCGACTCGGTGGCCCGCCGGACCCAGAAGTCCGCAGGGCGCGCCTAGTCGTCCCGTACCCGCCGGCCCAGCCGACCCGGGTCGACCTCTGAGGGGGAGGTCCGCACGGGTGCGGCCGGTGGAACCGACTGCCCGGCACCGAATCGCTCCGGTGCCGGGCAGTCTTCGTGCGTGTACTCCCGGATATCCGGTGATTTCCGCCCGGACTCCTCGTTCCGGGACAAGACGCCGCGGCCGGTCCCCACCTCGGACCGGCCCGTCTAGACTCAACCTCTCAGCTCAGCGACGAAGGAGGAACGGGTGGCCCTGCTGACCCGCATTCGGGGACCCCGCGACCTGGACCGGCTCACCCCAGGACAGCTCACCGTCCTGGCCGAGGAGATCCGTGGATTCCTGGTCGAGGAGGTGTCCAAGACGGGCGGCCACCTCGGTCCCAACCTCGGCGTGGTGGAACTGACCATCGCCCTGCACCGGGTGTTCGACTCCCCGAAGGACCGGGTGCTGTTCGACACCGGTCACCAGAGCTACGTGCACAAGCTGCTCACCGGCCGTCAGGACTTCTCCCGGCTGCGGGTCAGGGGCGGCCTGTCCGGCTACCCGTCCCGGGCCGAGTCCGAGCACGACGTGATCGAGAACTCGCACGCCTCCACCGTGCTGGGCTACGCCGACGGCCTGGCCAAGGCCAACCAACTGCAGGGCCTGACCGACCACAGCGTGGTCGCGGTGATCGGTGACGGCGCGCTGACCGGCGGCATGGCCTGGGAGGCGCTGAACAACATCGCCGAGGCCCAGGACCGCCCGCTGGTGATCGTGGTCAACGACAACGGGCGCTCCTACTCGCCCACCATCGGCGGCATGGCCAACCACCTGGCGACGCTGCGCACCACCCAGGGCTACGAGCGCTTCCTGTCCTGGGGCAAGGACGCGCTGCAGCGCACCCCGGTCGTCGGCCAGCAGATCTTCGAGACCCTGCACGGCGCCAAGAAGGGCCTCAAGGACTTCATCGCCCCGCAGGGCATGTTCGAGGACCTCGGCCTGAAGTACATCGGCCCCATCGACGGCCACGACGCCCAGGCGCTGGAGTCCGCGCTGAAGCGGGCCAAGGGCTTCGGCGGCCCGGTCATCGTGCACTGCCTCACCCAGAAGGGCCGCGGCTACCAGGCCGCCGAGCAGAACGAGGAGGACCGCTTCCACGCCGTGGGCGTGATCCACCCCGACTCCGGCCTGCCGGTGAAGAGCTCCGTCGGCCAGGACTGGACCTCGGTCTTCGGCGAGGAGATGGTCGCCCTCGGCCGCGAGCGCCGCGACCTGGTCGCGATCACCGCCGCCATGCTGCACCCGGTCGGCCTCGCCCCCTTCGCCAAGGAGTTCCCCGAGCGGACCTTCGACGTCGGCATCGCCGAGCAGCACGCGGCGGTCAGCGCGGCCGGTCTGGCCACCGGCGGGCTGCACCCGGTGGTGGCGGTCTACGCGACCTTCCTGAACCGCGCCTTCGACCAGGTGCTGATGGACGTCGCCCTGCACCGCTGCGGGGTCACCTTCGTGCTGGACCGGGCCGGGGTCACCGGCACCGACGGCGCCAGCCACAACGGCATGTGGGACATGTCGATCCTGCAGGTCGTCCCAGGCCTGCGGCTCGCCGCGCCGCGCGACGCCGACCAGCTCCGCGCCCAGCTGCGCGAGGCCGTCCTGGTCGACGACGCGCCGACGGTGGTGCGCTACTCCAAGGGCACGGTCGGCCCGGCGATCCCGGCCGTGGGCCGGATCGGCGGCATGGACGTGCTGCGGGACGGCGGCGAGGCGGTCGGCGCGGTGCGCGCGGACGTGCTGTTCGTCTCCGTCGGCGCGATGGCCGGGACCTGCCTGCAGGCGGCCGAGCTGCTCGCCGCCCGGGGCATCAGCAGCACGGTGGTCGACCCGCGCTGGGTGAAGCCGGTCGACCCGGCGCTGCCCGCGCTCGCCGCCGAGCACCGCGTGGTGGTCACGGTCGAGGACAACGGCCGGGTCGGCGGTGTCGGTGCGACCATCGCCCAGGCGCTGCGCGACGCGGGCGTGGACGTGCCGCTGCGCGACTTCGGCATCCCCCAGGAGTTCCTGGACCACGCCAGCCGCGACCAGATCATGGAACAGATCGGCCTCACCGCCCCCGCCATCGCCGAACGCGTGGCGGCCCTGGTGGTCAAGCAGCACGCCGGCGGGATCACCGTCTGACAGCTCCCCGACGGGGCTCCCGGGGCGGCGCGCACGCCACCCCGGGGGAGGCCGTCAGCCCGGCGGAGGCTGTCACCCCGGGGGAGTAGGCGGCCGCGCGTGCGCCCCGGGGATCCCCGGGGCGCATAGGGTGAGGCGTGCTGATTCTGCCCGGCGAGCGGCGCTACTGGGGGCGGCTGGTGCCGGTCCTGGCGGTGCTGGCCGCGGCCACCCACGCCGCCTCCTTCGCCCGCGCGGTGTGGAGCCCGGACGAGGGCTACCTGGCGACGCAGGCGCGGATGCTGGCCCGGGGCGGGGTGCTCTACGGCACCGTGGTCGACCGCAAGCCGCCGCTGCTGCCCTGGCTCTACCAGGGGGCGTTCGCGCTGTCCGGTTCGACGTCGCTGTGGCCGGTGCGGGTGCTGGCGATCGGCGCGCACCTGGCCACCGCCGTACTGCTGGCGGCCGTCGCGCGCGGACGCTGGGGGGACCGGGCCGGGGCCGCGGCCGGGGTGCTGTACCTGCTGCTGTCGGTCGGGCTGTCGCCCGAGGACACCCAGGCGGCCACCTTCGAGGTGTTCATGCTGCCGGCCACCGCAGCTGCCTTCTGGCTGGCGCAGAACCGCCGCTGGGCCGCTGCGGGGGCCGCGGCGGCGGTGGCCGCGCTGACCAAGCAGACCGGCGGCGCGGTGCTGATCCCGGTGCTCTGGCTGCTCTGGCGGGACAGCCGCCACCGCGCCGACGGCGGCGGGGCGGACGCCGCTCCCCGTACCGACGTCAGGACCGCTCTGCCCGCGCTGATGCTGGGCTTCGGACTGCCGGTGCTGGCGGTGGCGCTGGCCACCGGGCCGCGCGGCTTCCTGTTCTGGGTGGTCACCGGGAGCAGCGGCTACGCCTCGCTGGACGGCGCCTGGCTGCCCATGGCCGGACGGGCGCTGGGCAACGCCGGGATCCTGGCCCTGGCCGCGCTGGGCCTGCTGGTGCCGCTGGGACTCTCCCTGGCGCACCGGGCGCGCACGGCACGCCGACGCCGGCCGCCGCGCGAGGCTGCGCACCTCCACACTGTGCACCCCCACGCTGCGCACCCCCACGACGTGGACCTCTGGGTGTGGCTGGCCGCCAGTGCCCTCGGGGTGGCCACCGGACTGCACTTCTTCGGCCACTACTACCTGCAGCTGGTCCCACCGCTGGTGCTGCTGGGCGTCGCCGCGGTGGCGCGCGGCGCGGCGCGCTGGCGGCCGTTGCTGGCGTACACGGCGGTGGCGGGCGCGGTGTTCTGCGGGCTCGGCTTCCTCTGGCCGCAGCAGGCGCTGCGGCACGCCGTCTCGGTGGCCGCCGAGGTCGACCGGATGACCGCCCCGGGGCAGCCGGTCCTGGTCTGGGGGATGCACCCGGAGGTGTACTGGCTGGCCGACCGTGCTCCGGCCAGCCGCTACCTGACCGCCGGGCTGCTCACCAACTTCGCCGGCGGACGCGACCCGAACAGTGTCGGCGTCGACCGGGGCGTGCCCGGGGCCTGGGCGGTGTTCGACCACGAGATGGCCGCGCATCCGCCCGCCCTGGTCGTCGACGACTCCGGCACCGCGCCGTACGCGCCCCGCTTCATCGCCCCGATCCGGGAGCTGCTGGCCGCGCACTACACCCGGGTCGGGACGGACGGCACCGCGGTGCTCTACCGGCTGCGCGATCGGCCGGGGGGACAGCCGGGCAGAACCGCACCCGGTTCTCCCGGACCGTGAAACCCGTGGCATCCTGTCGGATGCCATCCTTTCGGGTGCATGGTTCGAATGGGAGATGAGAGCAGACGTGAAGAGCTCCGCCACTAAGAGCGACAGGCCGTCCTCGGACGCGGCGGCCCGCGGCACCGGGTCGTCGGTCCGGCGCTGGGCCGTCATCGGCAGCGGCGTGCTGGCCGTCTTCGTCGCCGCGGGTCTGGTCGGAGCCGTGGTCCGGGACCACAAGGCGAAGGTGCTCGCCCCGCCGGCCTCCGCCGCGGGCCCCAGCGCCCTCGCCGTCCCCGTGTACGGGAAGGCGCCGGTCACGCTCACCGTCTTCGAGGACATGCGCGACCCCGGCAGCGCCGCCTTCGCCAGGACCTACGACCCGATGCTGGCGCAGCTGGTCGCCTCCGGCACCGTCAACGTGTACTACCGCGAGGTCGCCGGAGTGGACGCCGCACAGGGCGGCAGCGGCTCGCTGCGGGCCGGCAACGCCCTCGGCTGCGCCCAGGACGCCAAACTCTTCAGCGACTACCGGGACGTGCTGCTGCAGAACCAGCCCGCGGTGTCCGACGACTCCTACGCCTCCGACGACCGGCTGATCAGCCTCGCCAGGAAGGTGAAGGGCCTGGACACGGATGTCTTCCGCGGCTGCGTCGACGGCAGCGACCACACCGTGTGGGTGAAGGACTCCACCAAGGACTTCAAGGCGGCCCAGCTGGGCTCCGCCCCGGTACTGCAGATGCAGGTGACCGGTCAGGACCAGCCGCAGACCCTGGTCGGCGGCGGCAGCTCGCTCACCCCGCAGCAGATCACCGCCCAGGTGATCGCCGCGGCGCAGGTCGCACCGGTGGCGAGCCCGTCCCCGTCCCCGTCCGCGTAGGGTCCTCGCCGTTGTTCTGACCCGTCCTCACCGGGAGGACGGATGAGCCAGGGGGAGCGCAGATGAGTACTGTCCAGCCGTCCGGAGTGTGGGCGACGGCCGTGGGGGTGGCCCGGATCCGGGCGCTGGAGAGCGCCCGGGGTGAGGCCGCGCTGTTCCGTGATCCGCTGGCGGCGGCCTTCGCCACCGCGGGCGGGCTGTCGCTGAGCCCGCGTACTGCGGAGACCCCGGAGCGGGAGCGTTCCGAGGCCGAGCAGGCGGCGTGGCGGCGCTGGACCGGGGTGGCCTTCTCGATCGTGGTCAGGACCAGGTTCCTGGACGACCTGCTGGACGCGGCGACCGCGGCCGGGGTACGCCAGGTGGTGCTGCTGGGCGCGGGCATGGACAGCAGGGCCTACCGGCTGGACTGGCCGGCGAAGACCAGGTTGTTCGAGGTCGACACGGCGGAGCCGCTGGAGTTCAAGGAGTCGGTGCTGCGGGCCGAGCGGGCCGAACCGGCCTGCGAGCGGATCACCGTTGCGGTGGACCTGCGCGACGACTGGCCGGCCGCGTTGCTCGGGGCCGGGTTCGACCCCGGCGCCGCCACCGTGTGGATCGCCGAGGGGCTGCTGATCTACCTCCCCGAGGAGGCCGTGGCCGTACTCCTCGGCCGCGTCGGGGAGCTCTCCGCGCCGGGCAGCCGGATGGGCCTCACCCTGGGCGGCCGTGGCGTGCTGGAGCGTTTCTCCCAGGACCGGGGGACACCCGCCGCGATGTGGGTGTCCGAGATGCCGGAGGATCCGGTCGGCTGGCTGGCCGGCCTCGGCTGGGACGCCGAGGCGTTCACCCTGCGCGAGCGCGGCGCCGCCTACGGCCGTCCGTTCAGCGAACCGCCGCAGCGCGACGAGGGCCCCGGCGGGCTCATCTCGGCGGTGCTGCGCACCCGGGACACCGACGCCCGGAGCTGAAAGCGCGACAGGGGCGTGGTGCCCCGTCCCGTCGAGCCGGGCGCGCTGGTCGCGCACCCGGCTGACGGAGCGGGGCCCACGCCCCTGTCAGGCATTACCGGTCAGGCTCGCCTCAGGCCGGGACGCTGGCGACGCCGGGGGCGAGGAACGGCTTGCCGTTGACCCGCTCGGAGACGCCGCTGCGGTCCAGGTAGGGGGTGATCCCGCCGAGGTGGAAGGGCCAGCCCGCACCGGTGATCAGGCAGAGGTCGACGTCCTGCGCCTCGGCGACCACGCCCTCCTCCAGCATCAGCGCGATCTCCTGCGCCACCGCCGTCAGGGCCCGGTCCAGGACCTGCTCCGGCGTCAGCACCACGTCGCCGACCTGCAGCAGGGCCGCGACCTCGGGGTCGATCTCCTGATGGCCGGACGCCCAGGTGTAGAAGCCGCGCTTGCCGGCCTTGACCACCCGCGCCAGGTTCTCGGAGACCGCGAAGCGCTCCGGGAAGGCTGCGTGCAGGGTCTCCGACACGTGCAGCGCGATGGCCGGGCCGACCAGCTCGATCAGCACGATCGGGGACATCGGCAGGCCCAGCGGCTCCACGCCCTTCTCGACCGCGTCGATCGGGGTGCCCTCGTCGATGACGGTCTGGATCTCGCCCATGAAGCGGGTCAGGATCCGGTTGACCACGAACGCCGGGGCGTCCTTGACCAGCACGGCGGTCTTCTTCAGCGACTTGGCCACGCCGAACGCGGTGGCCAGCGAGGCGTCGTCGGTGCTCTCGCCCCGGACGATCTCCAGCAGCGGCAGCACCGCGACCGGGTTGAAGAAGTGGAAGCCGACGACCCGCTCGGGGTGCTGCAGCTTGGAGGCCATCTCGGTGACCGACAGCGAGGAGGTGTTGGTCGCCAGCACGCAGGTCGGCGAGACCACGGCCTCGACGTCCGCGAACACCTGCTGCTTGACGCCCATCTCCTCGAACACGGCCTCGATCACGAAGTCCGCGTCGCCGAAGGCGGCGGCCTTGTCGAGCGAGCCGGTGACCAGGCCCTTGAGGCGGTTCGCGGCGTCCTGGTTGAGCCGGCCCTTGGCCTGCAGCTTGTCGATCTCGCCGTGGACGTAGCCCACGCCCTTGTCGACGCGCTCCTGGTCGATGTCGGTGAGCACCACCGGCACCTTGAGCTGACGGGCGAACAGCAGCGCCAGCTGCGAGGCCATCAGGCCCGCGCCGACCACGCCGACCTTGGTGACCGGACGGGCCAGCGACTTGTCCGGCGCACCGAACGGGCGCTTGCCGCGCTTCTGCACCAGGTTGAAGGCGTAGATGCCGCTGCGCAGCTCGCCGCCCATGATCAGGTCGGCCAGCGCCGCGTCCTCGGCGTCGAAGCCCTTCTGAAGGCTGGCTGCGTCCTTGAGGGTGGCGTCCTTGGCCGCGGCGATGATGTCCAGCGCCCGGTACGGGGCCGGAGCGGCGCCGTGCACCTTGGAGTCGGCAATGGCCCGGCCGGCCGCCACGGCGGCGTCCCAGGCCTCGCCACGGTCGATCTCGGGGCGCTCGACCACGGTCTCGCCCTTGAGCACGGTGGCCGCCCAGAGCAGCGACTGCTCCAGGAAGTCGGCCGGCGCGAAGATCGCGTCGGCGATGCCCAGGTCGAACACCTGCTTGCCCTTGAGCTGGCGGTTCTGCGAGAGCGAGTTCTCGATGATGACCGAGATCGCCTTCTGCGGGCCGATCAGGTTGGGCAGGATGGTGCAGCCGCCCCAGCCGGGGACCAGGCCGAGGAAGCACTCCGGCAGCGAGAACGCCGGGACGCCGGTGCTGACGGTGCGGTAGTCGCAGTGCAGGCCGACCTCGACGCCGCCGCCCATCGCCGCGCCGTTGTAGAAGGCGAAGGTCGGGACGGGCAGGGCGGCGATCCGCTTGAAGACGTCGTGGCCGCCCTTGCCGATGGCCAGCGCGTCGCTGTGCTCCTTGAGCACCTCGACGCCCTTGAGGTCGGCGCCGACCGCGAAGATGAACGGCTTGCCGGTGATGCCGGCGGCGGCGATCTCGCCGGCCGCGGCCTCGCGCTCGACCTGGTCCAGCGCCTCGCTCAGCCTGGCCAGTGAGCCCGGGCCGAAGGTGGTGGGCTTGGTGTGGTCGAAGCCGTTGTCCAGCGTGATCAGCGCGAAGCGGCCGGTGCCCAGCGGCAGGTCCAGGTGCCGGACGTGGGCGGAGGTGACGACCTCGTCCGGGAAGAGCTCGTGAGCGCGCTTCAGCAGCGCGGTGGTGTCGGTCATCACTTGCTTCCCTCAATGAAGTTGGGGTTCTCCCAGATGACCGTTGCGCCCATGCCCATGCCGATGCACATGGAGGTGAGGCCGTAGCGGACCTCGGGACGCTCCTCGAAGCGCCGCGCCAGCTGCGTCATCAGGCGCACGCCGGAGGAGGCCAGCGGGTGGCCGTAGGCGATGGCGCCGCCGTACGGGTTGACCCGCTCGTCGTCGTCGGCGATGCCGAAGTGGTCCAGCATCGACAGGACCTGCACGGCGAAGGCCTCGTTGATCTCGAACGCGCCGATGTCGGCGATCGTCAGACCGGCCTTGGCCAGCGCCTTCTCGGTGGCCGGGACCGGGCCGATGCCCATGACCTCGGGCTCGACGCCGACGTAGGCGTAGGAGACCATGCGCATCTTGACCGGCAGGCCCAGCTCGCGGGCCACGTCCTCGGCGGCGATCAGCGAGGCGGTCGCGCCGTCGTTCAGACCGGCCGCGTTGCCCGCGGTGATCCGGCCGTGCGGGCGGAACGGGGTCTTCAGGCCGGCCAGCGACTCCATGGTGGTGCCCGGGCGCATCGGCTCGTCGACCGTGGCCAGGCCCCAGCCGGTCTCGCCGGCCGCCTCGTTGGTGCGGCGCACCGCGACCGGCACCAGGTCGGGCTGGATCATGCCGTTGGCGTACGCCTTGGCGGCCTTCTCCTGGCTGCGGACCGCGTAGGCGTCGCAGCGCTCCTTGGTCAGGTGCGGGAAGCGGTCGTGCAGGTTCTCCGCGGTCATGCCCATGAACAGCGCCGACTCGTCGACGACCTTCTCGGACAGGAAGCGCGGGTTGGGGTCGACGCCCTCACCCATGGGGTGGCGGCCCATGTGCTCGACACCGCCGGCGATGGCGATGTCGTAGGCGCCGAAGGCGATGCCGCCGGCCACCGAGGTGGCGGCGGTCATGGCGCCGGCGCACATCCGGTCGATGGAGTAGCCGGGCACCGTCTTCGGCAGGCCCGCCAGCAGCGCGGCGGAACGGCCCAGGGTCAGGCCCTGGTCGCCGATCTGGGTGGTGGCGGCGATGGCGACCTCGTCCACGCGGGCGGGGTCGAGGCTCGGGTTGCGGCGCAGCAGTTCGCGGATCGCCTTGATCACCAGATCGTCGGCGCGGGTCTCCGCGAAGATGCCCTTCGGTCCTGCCTTGCCGAACGGGGTGCGGACGCCGTCGACGAAGACGACGTCCCTTGCGGTACGAGGCACGGTGGCTCTCCTCCCAAGTCCCCTTGTGGGGCCCAAATGACGTAGCGGCCCAGCTGGACCGAGAAGGACGCCCGTGGCCGACCACGGTGTCCTGGAACAGATGCTACCCGCTAGTAACACTTGTGAGTAGCCCCGTCCCCGGCAACCCCGCCCGCGGGTCCCGGCGGGGCCAGGAGCGGCGGGTGGAGCGGGTCGGGGTGGGGATTCCGGCGGAGGCCGGGGCCAGGGGTCGCGGCAGGTCAGGCCGGTGTCGTGAAGGCCCGGGCCAGGGCCGGGGCGGTCAGCTCCACCTGCCAGCCGCGGGCGCCGTGGCCGCGCAGCGCCTCGGCGATCGCCTCCACGGTGGCCGGGGCCGGCGGGGTCCAGGAGACCCGCCGCACCAGCTCCGGCGACAGCAGGTTCTCCTGCGGGAGGTTCAGCGACCCGGCCAGCTCGACCACCGCCTCCCGGGCGGCCGACAGCCGCGCCGCCGCCAGCGGGTCCTTCTCCGCCCAGGAGCGCGGCGGCGGCGGACCCTCGTGCGGGGCGGAGGACGGCGGCAGCTGCGCCTCGGGCACGGCGCGGGCGGTGTCGACGGCCCCCAGCCACTGCTCCAGCGCCCGGCGGTGGATCCGCGGACCGAAGCCGGGCACCCCCTGCAGGCTGTGCACGTTCAGCGGCATCGCCAGCGCGGCCGCGACGATCGCGGCGTCGGAGAGGATCCGTCCCGGCGAGACGTCGCGCTCCCTGGCCACCTTGTCCCGGGTCTGCCACAGCTCCCTGACGGCGGCCAGCTGCCGGCGCCGGCGCACCTTGTGGACGCCGGAGGTACGGCGCCAGGGGTCCACCCGCGGCGGCGGCGGAGGCGCGGCGACGATCGCGGCGAACTCCTCCCGGGCCCACTCCAGCTTTCCCTGCTCCGCCAGCTCCCGCTCCAGCGCGTCCCGCAGGTCCACCAGCACCTCGACGTCCAGGGCGGCGTAGCGCAGCCAGGGCTCGGGCAGCGGGCGGGTGGACCAGTCGACGGCCGAGTGGCCCTTCTCCAGGGTGTAGCCGAGCACGCTCTCCACCATCGGGCCGAGGCCCACCCGGGGGAAGCCGGCGATCCGTCCGGCCAGCTCGGTGTCGAACAGCAGGCCGGGCCGCATGCCCAGTTCGGCCAGGCAGGGCAGGTCCTGGGTGGCGGCGTGCAGCACCCACTCGGTGTCGGCCAGGGCCGCGCCGAGGGCGGACAGGTCGGGGCAGCCGACCGGGTCGATCAGGGTGCTGCCGGCGCCCTCGCGGCGCAGCTGGACCAGGTACGCGCGCTGTCCGTAGCGGTAGCCGGAGGCCCGCTCGGCGTCGATGGCCACCGGGCCGGTCCCGGCCGCGAACCGGGCCACCACCTCGGCGAGCGCCGCGGCGTCCGCGACCACGGGCGGGATGCCCTCGCGCGGTTCCAGCAGCGGGACCGGGGCGTCGGCCGGAGCTTCGGCCTGGACGTCGGCCGCTGCCCCCGCCCCTGCCTCGGCCTTCGCGGCGGCGGCGCCGTCCGCGGCTGCACGGTCCGAGGCCGCGTGGGCGCCGTCGGCGACGACTGCCTCGGCGGCGTGGAGCGCGGATTGGGCTTCGGCGGTGTCGGTGGTGGCTTCGCGGGCGTCGGTCACCCGGCAAGCCTACGCCCGTACGCCCCACCGACCGGAGGAGGAACGTTCCCTCGGAGGATGGGGCGCGGGTCGTGGCGACGACCCGGGGGCCGGCTCGGCGGGGCGTCGGGCCGCCGCCGGCGTCAGGTCGGGATCAGTGGATGATGCCGGTGCGCAGCGCCACGGCGACCATGCCGGCCCGGTCGCCGGTGCCCAGCTTGCGGGCGATCCGGGCCAGGTGGCTCTTGACCGTCAGCGCGGACAGGCCCATGGCGACGCCGATGGCCTTGTTCGACTGACCTTCCGCCACCAGGCGCAGCACCTCCACCTCGCGGCCGGACAGCTCGCGGTAGGCCGGCGGCGGGGGAGTGCCCGGCGCGCCCACCGCTCCGGGCGCGCCGCCGGGGCCGGTCGGTCCGCCCGGCATGCCCGGACGGCGCAGGTGGCCCGGCAGGCCGGGCCGGGTGCCCAGTCCGCTGCCGCCGTTCACCCCGGGCATGCCCGGCCGCTGCGGCAGCCCGGCGTTGACCCGGGTGCCGGTGACCACGTACCCCTTCACCCCGCTGGCGAGCGCGCTGCGGACCGCGCCGATGTCGTCGGCGGCGGACAGGGCCAGGCCGTTGGGCCAGCCCGCGGCCCGGGTCTCGGCGAGGATGGCCAGCCCCGAGCCGTCCGGGAGGTGGACGTCTGCGACGCAGATGTCGCGCGGGGTGCCGACCCGGGGACGGGCCTCGGCGAGGGATGAAGCCTCGATCACGTCGCGAACGCCCAGGGCCCACAGATGACGGGTGACAGTGCTGCGGACCCGAGGGTCCGCGACGACCACCATCGCAGTGGGCTTGGTCGGACGATAGGCGACCAGGTTTGCGGGGTGCTCGAGAAGAACAGACACCAGGCCTCCTGAGGGGATGGCGCGAAGACCCGGCCGACAGGCGCCGATGGGAGGGGTCCTCGTGTGGAAAGGGTCACTGACTGCTTCGGCACGATCAGGGTTGGGCTTTAGCGAATGATCACGATTGAGTGAGCGACAAATCGGGCGGTTCGTGCAATTTGGCCAACTCGATCGAGCGTAAGTCACTCTAAAGTGATCAAAAGTGGTCGACACGCCGAACGGCCGCCCGAGATGTCTGGATTTCTGAGAGCGTGAACCGAGGTGCGAGCACGATCCGGGTGCCGGCGGAACCGGAGTGCCGGCCACACCCGTGTGCGAGCAGGACCCGCCTTCGCATGTGGGCTGAGGTGCGGGCGTGGGCTGAGGTGTGGGCGCGGACCGGCCTGCGGAGGAAAGGCGGGCTCAGCTCGACCGGCGGCGGGTGGGCATCGGCACCACGCCGCTCGGCGTGTCCAGCGGCCGGCTCGGCGCACCGGGCCCCGGCGTCGGCGGCAGCCCGGCGCACAGGCACAGCAGCTCGCACCAGGCCCGCAGGTGCTCGGCGAAGCCGCCGCCGGTCGGCGTCCAGGAGGCCCGGATCTCGATCTCGGTCGAGCTCTCGCGGTCCGCGAGCGCGCCGAAGTACTGCGAGGAGCACCGCGACACCGTGCCACTGGGCTCGATGTAGCTCGCGCCCTGCTGCTCCAGCGCGTCCGTCAGCCAGGACCAGCCGACCTCGGAGAGCATCGGGTCCCCGCCCATCTCCGGCTCCAGCTCGGCACGCCCCAGCGTGACCAGCCGGAACTCGCCGTTCCAGGCGTCGTGCCCGTTCGGTTCGTGCAGCAGTACCAGCCGGCCGTCGGCCAGGTCCATGCCGTCCACCTCGACCGTGGCGGTGAGGGCGAAGGCGTAGGGGGCGAGCTTGCGCGGGGCCGGAGTGTCCCCGATCACCACCTCGGGACGCAGCCGCGCACCGCGCAACTGCTCCACTGCCGCCCGGAAGGCCGACGGAACGCCGAGAGCGCCGTCCTCGCTCGCTTGGTTCCCGCTGACCGCTGCCATGCCGGAAGACTAAGACGCGGGCACCTCCCGATGGCGGAGGCACCACGGGCGCGGCGCGGGTCGGCTTCCCCGCGTGCGAGGATTTGACCCGTGACCGAGACCAGCAGCGTGAGTGAGAGCAAGGGGCCGCAGGGCGGCCAGGGCCGTAGCGGGGTGCAGGACTCCGCGTTCCTGCGCGCCTGCCGGGGCGAGGCGGTGCCGCACACGCCGGTGTGGTTCATGCGCCAGGCGGGGCGTTCGCTGCCGGAGTACCTGAAGATCCGCGAAGGCATCCCCATGCTGGACTCCTGCATGATGCCGGAGCTGGTCAAGGAGATCACCCTGCAGCCGGTGCGCCGCCACAAGGTCGACGCGGCCATCTACTTCAGCGACATCATGGTGCCGCTCAAGGCCATCGGCGTGGACCTGGACATCAAGCCCGGCATCGGGCCGGTCGTGGCCAACCCGATCCGCAGCCGCGCGGACCTCGCGCAGCTGCGGGCGCTGGAGCCGGACGACGTCTCCTACGTGACCGAGGCCATCGGGCTGCTGGTCGCCGAGCTGGGCGCGACCCCGCTGATCGGCTTCGCCGGTGCCCCGTACACGCTGGCCAGCTACCTGGTCGAGGGCGGCCCGTCGAAGAACCACGAGCACACCAAGGCGCTGATGTACGGCGACCCGGAGCTGTGGCAGGAACTGCTGGACCGGCTCTCGGAGATCACCGCGGGCTTCCTCAAGGTGCAGATCGAGGCCGGCGTCTCGGCGGTGCAGCTGTTCGACTCCTGGGTCGGCGCGCTGGCGCCCGAGGACTACCGGACCCGGGTGATGCCGGCCAGTGCGAAGGTCTTCGACGCGGTCGCCGGATACGGCGTGCCGAGGATCCACTTCGGCGTGGGCACCGGTGAACTGCTGGGCCTGATGGGCGACGCCGGCGCCGACGTCGTCGGGGTGGACTGGCGGGTCCCGCTGGACGTCGCGGCGGGCCGGGTGGCGCCGGGCAAGGCGCTGCAGGGCAACCTCGACCCGACGCTGCTCTTCGCCCCCGAGGCGGCGGTGCGGCAGAAGGCCGACGAGGTGCTGGCGGCCGCCGCGGCCAGCGGTCGCGGCCACATCTTCAACCTCGGCCACGGGGTGCTGCCCAGCACCGACCCGGACGCGCTGTCCCGCCTGGTCGCCCACGTGCACGAGCACGGGCGCTGACGACGCGACAGCAGGCCATCCCTGGGGGCGCCGGGCAGACTGCCCGGCGCCCCCAGCGTTCGCGGTGAACTGAGACGGTCGGCGTGGTCGCCGACGCGGTCAGGACTCCGCGTCGGCCGCCCCGTCGGTCTGCGCTGCTGACTCGATCTCCGCCGCTGACCCGGTCTCCGGAGCGGGCCCGGTCCCCGGCCCGTCGAGGAGCGCGGTGCGGCCGGGCCGGCGGAACCTGCGGACCAGCCAGGCGATCAGTGCCAGCGGCAGCAGGAACGGGAGCGCGGCCGAGAGGCCGACCAGCAGGCCCCGGACGGCGACGTAGAGCGCGTGCCAGCCGCCGCGCAGGGCGTCCATCATGGCCGAGCCGGTGCCCTTGCCCGGAGCGGGCGCGGCCGCCGTGGCGTTGGCGTAGAGCTGCAGCGTCACCGTCGACATCGCCGTCTGCGACTGCAGCGCCTGCTGCTGGGCCTCCAGCGACTCCAGGTCGGACTCGCGCTGGGTCAGGTCCTGCTCCAGCGCCGTCACGTCGGTGATGTTCTGGGCCCGGTCGTACAGCGCCCGCACCCGGTCAAGGCTGGCCTGGGCGGACTTCACACGGCTGTCGATGTCGACGACCTGCTGGGTGACGTCCTGCGCGGCCTGCTGCTGTCCCAGCACCTGGCCCAGGCCGAGCAGTTGCTGGTAGACCGGGCCGAACGAGGCGGCCGGGACCCGCAGCACCAGCTGGGCCGTGTCGCCGCTGGAGTCGGTGGGCTGCGGCAGCGGCTGCTGCGGCTGCTGGGCGGTGGCACCGGAGCCCGCCTCGGAGCCGTACACGGGGGTGGGCACGCCCACGCCCGGGAGGTAGCCGCCGGTGCCGGTCACCTCAGAGTCGAGGTAGCCGCCCACCGCCGCGGCCAGCGCCGTGGCCCGGGCCGCGGCGGCGTTCACACTGCCGGTCCGCAGCTGGATCTGGCCGGTGTAGATCATGGACCGGGCCGCCTGCGCGGCCTGGATCTGCCCGGCCGTGAGCACGCCGGCGCCGCCCGGCGCCTTCGCGGCCGGGGCGGCGGCGTCACCCCCGGTACCGGCCGCCCCGACACCGGCCGCCCCGTTCGCCGCCGCCCTCGGCGCGGCCGCCGGGTTGCCACCCGCCGAGGCGCTGCTGCCGGAACCGGACCCGCTGCACGCCCCCAATGCCAGCCCTCCGGCCAGCATCAGCGCGCCCAGTGCCGTCGCCGACCGTCTTGCTCCACCGTTCCGGCTGCCTGTTCTGCCCCTCATCGCTGCCCCCTCGGCGCGACGGCCCGCGCGGTGCGGCCCGTCCGGCGATTGGACCGTCCGACCGGTGCCCGGGTTCCCGACGCCGCGTCACATCGAGGTCACGATCCGGGCGCTGCGGGTGCTCCAGTGGCGTGTGCGAGCGTGTGCGAGAGTGAGGGACATGCACAGTGACGCCCTGCCCCCTGTCGTCGCGCCCGGTGCCGACCTGCCCCATGTGGTCGTGGTGGGCGGCGGCATCGCCGGCCTCGCCGCCGCGGCCCGCCTCAGCGGTGCGGACGGCGGCACCCCGAGCGCCCGGGTCACCCTCCTCGAAGCCGGGGAGCGGCTCGGCGGCAAGCTCCGCTCCGGCGAGCTCGACGGAATCCCGGTCGACCTGGGCGCCGAGTCGATGCTGGCCCGGCGCCCCGAGGCGGTGGCACTGGCCCGCGCGGTCGGTCTCGGGACGGCGCTGCAGCCCCCGGCCACGGCCAAGGCGGCGATCTGGACCAGGGGCGGGCTGCGCCCCATGCCGACCGGGCACGTCATGGGCGTTCCCGGGGACCTGGACGCGCTGGCCGCCTCCGGGGTGGTCTCGCCGGCCGGGATGGCCCGGATCGCCGAGGACCTGACGATGGCGGCGAGCGAGGTGGGCGCGGACGTCGGGGTCGGCGCGTACGTCGCGGCGCGGCTCGGCCGCGAGGTGGTGGACCGGCTGGTCGAGCCGCTGCTCGGCGGCGTCTACGCCGGCCACGCCGACCTGATCTCGCTGCGCGCGGCGGTGCCGCAGCTGCTGCCGCTGGCGCAGCGCGGCGGGTCGCTGATCGCCGGGGTGCGGGAGCTGCAGGCCGCCGCCCCGGCCAACCCGGCGCCGGTGTTCCAGGGCATCGACGGCGGCATCGGGCGGCTGCCGCTCGCGGTCGCCGAAGCCTGCCGGGCAGCGGGGGTCGAGCTGCGCCTCGGGACCGGGGCGACTGCGCTGCGGCGCACCCCGGACGGCTGGACCGTGCAGACCGGCACCGGGTTGTTGCCCGCGGACGCCGTGGTGGTCGCGGTGCCCGCGCCGGTCGCGGCCCGGCTGCTGGCCGCCGAGGTGCCGGGGGCCGCGACCGAGCTGGCCGCCGTCGAGTACGCCGGGATGGCGCTGGTGACCCTGGCCTTCCGCCGCGCCGAGCTCGGACCGCTGCAGGGCAGCGGCTTCCTGGTGCCGCCGGTGGACCGGCGCACGATCAAGGCGTCCACCTTCTCCAGCAACAAGTGGGGCTGGCTCGCCGCGGCCGCGCCGGACAGCTTCGTGCTGCGCACCTCGGTCGGCCGCCACCACGAGGAGCAGGACCTCGACCTGGACGACGCCGAGCTGGTCGCCCGTTCGCTGCACGACCTCCACGAGGCGGCCGGCATCGCCGCCGTCCCCTACGCGAGCACGGTGACCCGCTGGCGCGCGGGGCTGCCGCAGTACCCGGTCGGCCACCTGGACCGGGTGGCCAGGATCGAGAAGCACCTGGCCGACGTCCCCGGTCTGGCGCTGTGCGGGGCCGCGTACCAGGGTGTGGGGATCCCCGCCTGCATCGCCTCCGGCCGGCGCGCGGCGGAGCTGGTGCGGGCGGACCTGGTGCAGGGAGCACTCCGCACGGAAGGGACAATGGAGCCATGACGGAGAGCAACGACACCAAGAGCGCCGAAACAAAGAAGAAGGCGCGGGACCTCAACGAGGTCATCCGCTACACCCTCTGGTCGGTCTTCCGGCTGAAGGACGTGCTGCCGGACGACCGCCGGGGCCACGCGGCCGAGGTCGAGGAACTGTTCGCACAGCTCGCGGAGAAGGACGTCACCGTCCGCGGCACCTACGACGTCTCCGGGCTGCGCGCCGACGCGGACCTGATGATCTGGTGGCACGCCGAGAACAGCGACGACCTGCAGGAGGCGTACAACCGCTTCCGTCGCACCGCGCTGGGCCGCGCGCTGGAGCCGGTCTGGTCGAACATGGCGCTGCACCGCCCGGCCGAGTTCAACAAGTCGCACATCCCGGCGTTCCTGGCCGACGAGACGCCGCGTGACTACATCTGCGTCTACCCCTTCGTCCGCTCCTACGAGTGGTACCTGCTGGAGGACGCCGAGCGCCGCCGCCTGCTCTCCGAGCACGGTCAGCTGGCCCGGGGCTACCCCGACGTGCGGGCCAACACGGTCGCCTCGTTCGCGCTGGGCGACTACGAGTGGCTGCTGGCGTTCGAGGCGAACGACCTCTACCGGATCGTGGACCTGATGCGCGACCTGCGCGCCTCGGAGACCCGCCTCCACGTCCGCGAGGAGGTCCCCTTCTTCACCGGCCGCCGCCGCCCGATCGGCGAACTCCTGGCCGGGCTCGCCTGAACACCCCGCCTGTCGCACCGGCACCCCGCCTGTAGTACAGGAAGCCGCACCGGCCCTTGATCCGGTGCGGCTTCCCGGCTGGTGCGGGCGACGCCGTTCAGCGGCGCAGCCGCCGCGAGCGCCCGGGACCGGCGATGGCATGGGCCAGGAACGAGACGGCGACGCCGGCGACGAAGAGCACCAGTGGCCCCAGCAGCGGCGGATAACTGCCGATCAGGTTGCCCTGGATGGTGCTGTCGGCCCAGGCGAGCGTGGCCGCCGCGCCGAGTGCCAGGGTCAGCAGCAGGGCCCAGGCCATCAACCGGTTGGCCTGCCGTCGGCGTCTGGCGGCGGTGCACCGCCAGGACTCGGTCGTGTCCGGCCGGTGGCGGCTGCGCGCCGCGCTCCAGAGCTGGTTGACCGAGGCCAGTCCGACGATGGCAGTGGACGTGATGAAGGCCGCGTCGAGGCTCATCCGTACCTCCGAAAGCCGCGAGGAGCCGGGTCCCCCGCACCCGGCTCCTTGACGCTGAGCATGTCCTCTGGCCGTGCGACGGGGAAGAGTCACCCCCCGTTTTCAGAGCTAGATTTGAGCTTTCAACGAGCCCGCTGAGCGACTTGCTCCGTTAGGCCCCTTTCGCGTCCGCGCGGTCATGTCATACTCCGCGCCTGTTCCGGCCCCGTTCACCTTTGCTCTGCGCTGTCATATCGTTCTCGTGACGACAGTCGCAACTGTGCGATGCGAGTGATGGGAGCGATGGCGGATGAGCCCGTTTCGAGGATCCGTGCCGTTCACCGAGGACTGGCGCCACTTCCGGCTGACCCGGGCCGACGGCGTGGCCACGGTGACCCTGGACCGCCCCGAGAAGCTGAACGCGCTGACCTTTGAGTCCTACGCCGACCTGCGCGACCTGCTGACCGAGCTGCCGCACCGCGGCGACACCCGGGCGCTGGTGCTGCGCGGCGAGGGCCGCGGCTTCTGCTCGGGCGGGGACGTGGACGAGATCATCGGCGCCACGCTGGCGATGCGGCCCGACGAACTGCTCGACTTCACCCGGATGACCGGGCAGGTGGTGCGGGCGATGCGGGAGTGCCCGGTCCCGATCGTCGCGGCGATCCACGGGATCGCCGCCGGGGCCGGCTCGGTCCTGGCGCTGGCCGCCGACTTCCGGGTGGTCGCCCGCTCGGCGCGGTTCGCGTTCCTGTTCACCAGGGTGGGGCTGGCCGGGGCGGACATGGGCTCGGCCTATCTGCTGCCCCGGCTGGTCGGCCTCGGCCACGCGACCAAGCTGCTGATGCTCGGCGACACCGTCGACGCCGCGACCGCGGACCGCTACGGCCTGGTCAGCGAGCTGGTCGCGGACGAGGAGCTGGACGGCGCGGTCACCGCGCTGGCCCGGCGGCTGGCCGAAGGCCCGGCCTTCGCCCTGGCGCAGACCAAGGCGCTGCTCACCCAGGAACTGGACATGAGCCTGGCCTCCTCGGTCGAGCTGGAGGCGATGACCCAGGCGCTGCTGATGAAGAGCGCCGACTACGCCGAGTTCCACGCCGCCTTCACCGCGAAGCGCGCCCCGCGGTGGCAGGGCCGCTGATCGGGCGACAGCCGAGCACGGATAGCGTACTGGTGACGGACGTACTGATAACGCTATACGGTGGGAGTGCGGCCCGGGCGGGCCGGGAGGGAGGTGCGCGGTGCGGATCGCCGTGACCGGCGGAGGCCCCGGTGGGCTCTACTTCGCCGCACTGGTCAAGCAGGGGGACCCGGCGCACGAGGTGACCCTCTGGGAGCGCAACGCCCCGGGCGACACCTTCGGCTTCGGCGTCGTCCTCTCCGACGAGACCCTGGGCGGCATCGAGGACGCCGACCCGGTGGTGCACCGGGCGCTCGCGGACGGCTTCGCCCGCTGGGACGACATCGACATCCACGTGTCCGGGCAGGTGTTCACCAGCGGCGGGCACGGCTTCGCGGCCACCAGCAGGGCCCGGCTGCTCGGCATCCTGCAGGACCGCTGCCGTGATCTCGGCGTCGACCTGCGCTTCGGCACCGAGGCCCCGCCCGTCGCCGAACTCGCCTGCGGCCACGACCTGGTGGTCGCCGCGGACGGGGTCGGATCGGCGACCAGGACCGAGCGGGCCGAGGCCTTCCGGCCCGGCCTGCGCCGGCACCGCTGCCGCTACATCTGGCTCGGCACCGACCTGCACCTCGACGCCTTCCGCTTCGAGGTGCTGCAGACCGAGCACGGCGTCATGCAACTGCACGGCTACCCCTACTCGGCCGACGCCGGCACGGTCATCGTGGAGATGCGCGAGGAGGTCTGGCGCCGGGCCGGCTTCGACCGGATGGACGAGCGGCAGAGCATCGCCGCGTGCGAGAAGCTCTTCGCCGACCTGCTGGCCGGTCACCCGCTGCGCGGCAACGACTCGCGCTGGATCGCCTTCACCACGGTCCGCAACGAGCGCTGGTACGACGGCAACGTGGTGCTGCTCGGCGACGCCGCGCACACCGCGCACTTCTCCATCGGGTCGGGCACCAAGCTCGCGATGGAGGACGCCCTGGCCCTGGCCGCCGCCCTGCGCGAGCACCGGGACCAGCCGGTCGCGACGGCCCTGGCCGCCTACGAGGCGGAGCGCCGTCCAGTGGTGGAGTCCACCCAGCGCGCGGCCACGGCCAGCCTGGAGTGGTTCGAGAATCTGGGCCAGTACCTGGGCCAGCCGGGCTGGCAGTTCGCCTTCAACCTGCTCACCCGCAGCCGCCGGATCACCCACGACAACCTGCGGCTGCGGGACCCGGCGTACGTGGCCGCGGCGGAGGCGGAGTTCGCCGAGGCGGGCACCCCGCCGATGTTCACCCCGTTCCGGCTGCGCGGTCTGACGCTGCGCAACCGGGTCGTGGTCTCGCCCATGGACATGTACTCCGCGACCGACGGCACCCCGGACGACTTCCACCTGGTGCACCTGGGCGCCAGGGCGCTGGGCGGGGCCGGGCTGGTGATGACCGAGATGGTCTGCGTCAGCGCCGAGGGCCGGATCACCCCCGGCTGCACCGGGATGTACGCGCCGGAGCACGAGGCCGGCTGGCGCCGGATCACCTCCTTCGTGCACGAGCGCAGCGGGGCGGCGGTCGGGCTGCAGCTGGGCCACTCGGGACGCAAGGGCGCGACCCGGCTGATGTGGGAGGGGATGGACCAGCCGCTGCCCGGGGAGCAGGGCTGGCCGCTGGTCGCGGCCTCGCCGCTGGCCTACCGTCCGGGCCTGAACCAGGTTCCGGAGGAACTGGACGCCGACCGGATGAGGGCGATCCGCGACCGCTTCACCGCCTCCGCGCGGATGGGCGCGGCGGCCGGCTTCGACCTGCTGGAACTGCACTGCGCGCACGGCTACCTGCTGTCCGGCTTCCTGTCCCCGCTGACCAACCGGCGCACCGACGGGTACGGCGGGGATCTTCCGGGGCGGCTCCGGTTCCCGCTGGAGGTCTTCGACGCGGTACGGGAGGTGTGGCCGGAGCAGCGGCCGATGACGGTCAGGATCTCGGCCACCGACTGGGCCGAGGGCGGCAACGGCGTCGAGGAGGCGGTGGAGATCGCCCGCGCGTTCGCCGCGCACGGCGCGGACGCCATCGACGTGTCGACCGGCCAGGTCACCCCGGACGAGCGGCCCGAGTACGGCCGCTCCTACCAGACGCCGTTCGCGGACGCGATCCGCAACCGGCTCGGGGTGCCGGTGATCGCGGTCGGCGCGGTGTCGTCCTGGGACGACGTCAACTCGCTGCTGCTGGCCGGCCGCGCCGACCTGGTCGCGCTGGGGCGGCCACACCTCTACGACCCGCACTGGACGTTGCACGCGGCCGCGGAACAGGCCTATGCCGGCCCGGGCGTGGACTGGCCGGTCCAGTACCGCGCGGGCAGCCGCAGGCCCCAGACCGGCAGGCGCCTCTAGGCACGCGAGCAACCCCGTTACTACCTCAGGGGCGCGGGGAACCGTGTGCAGATGAGCAACCACCTACAACCTGGGGGCGCGGGGAACTGCGCTGCCAACCATGCACCTCCGTGGAGGGCTGGCAGCGCAGGAAGTTGATCAAGCAGAGCCCCGCGCCCCTGAGGTAGGTGCGTGGCCGGCGTCGTGCGTTCAGTGGCCCTTCACGATGTCGGAGACATAGGCGGCGGCCGGGCCGCGTAGGCGGGAGTCGAGGTCGTGGAAGACGCGGGCGGCCCGCACCCCGGGCCAGTCCGCGGGGAGCAGCTCCGGCGGCAGCCCGGGGTCGAGGTAGGGCAGCCGGCGCCAGCTGTCCACCGCGCGCAGGTGGTCGGCGAACGCCTCCTCCGCCGGGAGGTTCCTGCGCCGGTTCCAGCGGGTCAGCACCGGTTCGTTCAGGTCCAGGAACTCCTCGTGGGACCGCGCCAGTTCGGGCAGGTCCCACCAGCGGCGCACCGCCTCCGGTGTGGCCTGGAAGGCCAGGTGCTCGGCGCGGAACAGGTCGGTGTACTCGGTCAGGCCGAGCCGCTCCAGGACGTGCCGGGTCTCCTCGTAGAGGTGCGCGGGGGCCAGCCACACCCCCGGCGACGCCGTCCCGTACCCCAGCCGGGCCAGCCGTGAGCGCAGCAGGTGCCGCTTGTTGCGCTGGCTCTCGGGCACCGAGAACAGCGCCAGCACCCAGCCGTCGGCGAGCCTCGGCGTGCGCTCGGCGTAGATCCTGCGGTCGCCGTCGGCCAGCAGCTGCCGCGCGGCGTCGGACAGCGCGTACCCCGCGACGCCGCCCAGCGGGGTGGCCACCAGGAAGCCGCGCCGCTTGAGCCGGGACACGGCGGACCGCACCGGCTGCGCCTCCACGCCGACCGTGGCCATCAGCCGGATCAGGTCGCCCACGGCGATCCACCCGCCGAGGTCGCGTCCGTGCGCGCCGAAGAAGGTGACGAGCAGTGAGCCGGGCGCGTCGGCGGTGACGACCGGGGGCGTGGTCGGGGTCGGAGCGGTCATACGGTCACTTTAGAGAGCGCAGCTTGAAGCGCTGCAGTTTGCCCGTGGGTGTGCGCGGCAGCGCGTCGCGGAACTCGATCGCCCGCGGGTACTTGTAGGCGCTGATGGCGCCCTTCACGAAGTCCTGCAGCGTCTTGACGGTGGCCTGGTCCGGCGGGACCCCGTCGGCCAGGACGACGAAGGCCGTCACCAGCTGGCCGCGCGCCGGGTCCGGCACGCCGATGACGGCGGCCTCGCGGACGTCGGGGTGGCGCAGCAACGCCTCCTCGACCTCGGGCCCGGCGATGTTGTAGCCCGAGGAGATGATCATGTCGTCGGCCCGGGCCTGGTAGTGGTAGCGCCCCTCCGGATCGCGGATGTAGGTGTCGCCGGTGAGGTTCCAGCCGTCCCGCACGTAGTCGCGCTGGCGCGGGTCGTCCAGGTAGCGGCAGCCGGTCGGGCCCTGCACGGCCAGCAGGCCCGGCGTCCCGTCCGGGACCTCCGCGCCGTCGGCGTCGACGACCCGGGCCCGGAAGCCGGGGACCGGCGTCCCGGTGACGCCCGGACGGGCGTCCTCGTCGGCGGCGGAGATGAAGATGTGCAGCAGCTCGGTCGCCCCGATGCCGTTGATCAGACGCAGGCCGGTGCGGTCGGACCAGGCCTGCCAGGTGGCGGCCGGCAGGTTCTCGCCGGCCGACACGCAGCGCCGCAGCGAGCTGAGGTCGGCCTCGTCCAGGTGGTCGAGCAGGACCCGGTAGGCGGTCGGCGCGGTGAACAGCACGCTGATCCGGTGGCGCTCGATCAAGGCGGGCAGGGTGGTCGGGCCGGGTGCCTCCAGCAGCACGCTGGAGGCACCGGCCCGGAGCGGGAAGACCACCAGGCCGCCCAGTCCGAAGGTGAAGCCGAGCGGCGGGGTGCCGGCGAACACGTCGTCGGGGGTGGGCCTCAGCACGTGCCGGGAGAAGGTGTCGGCGATGGCCAGCACGTCGCGGTGGAAGTGCATGCAGCCCTTGGGCCGGCCGGTGGTGCCCGAGGTGAAGGCGATCAGCGCGACGTCGTCGCTGGACGTGGGGACCGCGGTGAACGGGGCGCCGGACTGCTTGGCGGCCCGGTCCCGCAGCTCGTCGAACCCGGTCACCCGCAGCGGTGGGGCCTCGACCGCGAGCAGCTCGTCCAGCACCCGGGAGTCGCAGAGGGCGTACCGCACGTCGGCGATCTCGACCATGGTGGCCAGCTCGCCCCGGCGCTGGGCCGCCAGCACGGTCACCGCGACCGCTCCGGCCTTCATCACCGCGAGCCAGCAGGCCACCAGCCACGGAGTGGTGCTGCCGCGCAGCAGCACCCGGTTGCCGGGCCGCACGCCCAGTTCCTCGGTGAGTACCCGCGCGATCCGGTCGGTGTGGTCGCGCAGCTCGCCGTAGCTCCAGCCGCCGCCGTCCTCGGTCCACAGGCACGGCCGCTCGGCGCCGTGCTCGGCGATGGTGCGGTCCAGCAGTTCGGCCCCGCAGTTGAGCCGGTCCGGGTAGCGCAACTCGGGCAGGTCGAACCGCAGTTCGGGCCAGTCGTCGGCGGCCGGCAGATGGTCGCGGGCGAAGCCGTCGAGGTGTGCGGAGGGGAGCAGGTGCATGGTGGGTGGTACCCCCTCACCGTGGCGGGACCGGGTGGGTCCCGACTGCCGAAGGTGCTCAGCGTCGAACGCTTCGGTGTCGGACCGTTCGGATCCGGGACGTGCCCGGCGCCGGACGGCCTCGGCGCCGGACGTGCTCCGCCAGGCTAGCGCGTTGGTGACGGCAGTCAACCATCCGCGATATGAATGGGGAAGGCGGGGAACGCGACCGCCGGGACGGAGGGAGTCCGATGACGGCGTTCAGGCTCGACAAGGAGCAGCAGGCCTTCTGCGCCGAGGTGCGCGCGCTGGCCGTGGACCGGCTGCTGCCGCTCGCGGCGGCGGGTGAACCGGGGCGGGTGAACCGGCCGTTGCTGGCGGAGCTGGGGCGGCTGGGCCTGCTCGCCCGGTTGTTCCCCGGTGTCGGCGGTGGCATGGGCGGCGCGGGCGGCGACTCGGTCGGCGGGGGAACCGGGCACGGGCTGCGGCAGGCGGCCGCGCTCGACCTCTGCCTGCTGCGCGAGTCGCTGGCCCGGGTGTGCACCGAGGCGGAGACCGCGCTGGCGCTGCAGGGACTGGGCGCCTACCCGGTGCTGCAGAGCGGGACCGAGGCGCAGATCGCGGCCTGGCTGCCGGAGGTGGCGGCGGGCCGCGCGGTCGCCGCGTTCGCGCTGTCGGAACCGGGTGCGGGCTCCGACGCCGGTGCGCTGGAGCTGGCCGCGGTGCCGGACGGCGCCGGCGGCTGGCGGCTCAGCGGCGAGAAGCTGTGGATCTCCAACGCCCCCGAGGCCGACCTCTACACCGTCTTCGCCAGGACCGGCCCGGACGCGGGTGCCCGGGGGGTGACCGCCTTCCTGGTCCCGGCCGGCCGGCCGGGGCTCAGCGGGGAGCCACTGGCGATGCTCTCCCCGCACCCGATCGGGCGGCTGGTCTTCGACGGGGTCCCGGTCGGCCGGGACGACCTGCTCGGCGAGCCCGGCCAGGGGTTCCGGGTGGCGATGCGCACCCTCGACCTGTTCCGCCCCAGCGTCGGCGCCTTCGCGGTGGGCATGGCCCAGGCCGCGCTGGACGCCGCCCGCGACCACGCCGCCCAGCGGCAGGCCTTCGGCGGCCCGCTGCGCGACCTGCAGTCGGTCGGGCACCGGCTGGCCGAGATGGCGACCAGGACCGAGGCCGCCCGGCTACTGGTCCACGCCGCCGCCGCCGCGTACGACGAACCGGGGGAGAAGCCCACCGGCCTGCACGGCCCCACCGGACGAGCCGCGATGGCCAAGCTCTTCGCCACCGAGACCGCCCAGTACGTGGTGGACGCCGCCGTGCAGATCCACGGCGCCCGGGCACTGCGTCAGGGGCACCTGCTGGAGCACCTGTACCGCGAGGTGCGGGCGCCGAGGATCTACGAGGGAGCATCCGAGGTGCAGCTCAGCATCATCGCCCGGGAGCTGTACCGGTGAGCCGGGTCTGTGTGGTCACCGGCGGCAGCCGTGGCATCGGGCTCGCGGTGGCGGAGGACCTCTCCGCCGCCGGGCACCGGGTCGTCCTGGCCGCCCGCGACGCCGGGGCGCTCCGCGCGGCGGCGGACCGGCTGCCGGGGCCCAGCCTGGCCGTCCCCGTCGACCTGACCCTGCCCGGGGACGTGGACGCCCTGTTCACCCGGGTCGAGGAGGAGTGGGGACCGGCCGAGGTGCTGGTCGCCGCAGCCGGCGCGGGCGCGGCGGCCCCGCTGGAGCGGACCACCGACGAGATCTGGGAGGCGCAGCTCGCGGTCAACCTCACCGCCCCGTTCCGCTGCCTGCGCCGGGCGCTGCCCCCGATGCGGGCGGCGGGCTGGGGCCGGATCGTGGTGATCGCCTCGGTCGCGGCCAAGGTCGGCCAGCCGTACGTGTCGGCCTACAGCGCGGCCAAGCACGGCGTCCTCGGCCTGGTCCGGGCCAGTGCCGCGGAGCTCGCGGGCACCGGGGTGACCGTGAACGCGGTCTGCCCCGGCTACGTGGACACGCCGATGACCGACGCCACCGTTGCCGCGATCGTGGAGCGCACCGGCAGGACCGAGGAGCAGGCCCGTGCGGTGCTCGCGGGCATGCAGCCGATCGGCCGTCTGATCCGGCCGGCCGAGGTCGCCGCGGTGGTGCGACTGCTGCTGGAGCAGGAGTCGCTGAACGGCCAGGGCATCACCGTCGACGGAGGAGGAGTCCAGTCATGACGCTGAAGCGGATCAACCCACCCGAGCTGGCTCCGCCCAGTGGCTTCAGCCACGCGGTCACCGCGACCGGCGGGACCCTGGTCTTCCTGGCCGGCCAGACCGCGCTCGACCGGGCCGGCACGGTCCGCGGCGACGGCGTGGTCGAGCAGTTCGACCGCGCCCTGGCCAACCTGCTGACCGCCCTCTCGGCGGCCGGCGGTGAGCCGGCCCAGCTGGCCCGGCTCACCGTCTACGCCACCGACCCCGAGGACTACCGTGCCCATGCGGCCGAGATCGGCCGCGTCTGGCGCGAGCGGGCCGGCCGCGACTACCCGGCGATGGCCCTGATCGGCGTCGTCCGCCTCTGGGACCAGGAAGCCCTGGTCGAACTGGAGGCTATCGCCGTCCTGCCCTGACCGACCGCCCCACGCCGTCGGTGGGTACGCTGCGCCGATGAAGAGCGGGGCGATGAAGAGCAGGGTGGGGTTGGTGGCGGTGTCGGCCCTGGGGGGCGGACTGTTCGGACTGGCGACCTCGCTGATCCCGTCACCGTCGGGAGTCGGGGTCCTCTGGGTCGGCAACCTCGCCAGCCCCTGGCTGGCGCTGGCGTTCCTGTGCGGTTGGGCCTGCGGTTGGGCCCAACGGTCACGGCTGTGGGCGTCGGCATCGGGCGTTGCCGCCGAGGTCGCGTGCGTGGTCGGCTTCTACGGTCGCTTTCTCCTCGTCGACCAGCACCCCGGGCCGCGAGGACAGCACACTGCACTGCCGGCCAGGGTGTCGGACAACCTGGGGCAGTGGCTGGTGTTCATCGCCCCCTGGGTTCTGGCGGCGCTGGCGGCCGGCACCGCCTACGGCCTGATCGGCCACCTCTGGGGACGGGGCCGACGGCTTCCCGCAGGGCTCGCGCTGGGGATGCCCTTCCTGGCCGAACCCTGGGTCTGGCGCGAGGCGCTGGGCTATGACCAGGGCTCCTGGCTGCTCTGCGCGGCCGAGACCGCCGTCGGCGTGGCCATCGTCCTCGCGGTCCTGGCAGCCTGGCGCCGGGCATCCCGGGCGCCGTCACCGCACACCGCCTGACCGCGAACCCTCGGGTGGCCGCCCCGCGCGGGCGCGGGGCGGCCACCCTCCCGGCTACGCGCCCTTGGGGCGCAGCGTCAGCGAGATGGAGTTGATGCAGTAGCGCTGGTCGGTGGGAGTGCCGTAGCCCTCGCCCTCGAAGACGTGGCCCAGGTGGGAGCCGCACTTCGCGCAGCGGACCTCGACCCGGCGCATCCCCATGGTGGTGTCCTCGATGTACTCCACCCGCTCCTCGGCCAGCGGGGAGAAGTAGGACGGCCAGCCGCAGTGGCTGTCGAACTTGGTCTCCGAGCTGAAGAGCTCGTTGCCGCAGGCGCGGCAGGAGTACACGCCTTCGGTCTTGGTGTCGGTGTACTCGCCGACCCCGGGGCGCTCCGTCCCGGCCTGGCGGAGGACGGCGTACTCCTGCGGCGTGAGCTGCTCGCGCCACTCGGCGTCGGACTTCTCGATCTCGTACGGCATACCGGCCTCCGGTGCGAGGGGTGCTGACTGTCGGGGACTCAGGAGCTCAGGAGCTCAGGAGCTCAAGTGCTCGGGAGCTCAGGCGAGGTGGGCGAGGATCTCGGGGCCGAGCGAGGTGACGTCCCCGGCGCCCATGGTGAGAACAAGGTCACCGTCCTTGGCCATTCCCGCGATCAGGCCGGGGACCTCGGCCAGCGAGTGGGCCGGGACGACGTCCGTGCCGTGGCGCCGGGCGGAGTCGATGACCAGGTCGCTGGTGACGCCGGGGACCGGGTCCTCGCGGGCGGGGTAGATGTCGAGGACGACCACCGCGTCGGCGCGCGACAGTGCCTCACCCATCTCCGCGCCGAGCTGCTGGGTGCGGCTGAACAGGTGCGGCTGGAAGACGACCAGCACCCGTCCCTCGCCGGCGGCGCCGGTGATGGCGTCCAGGTCGGCGGCGATCTCGGTGGGGTGGTGCGCGTAGGAGTCGATCACCTGGACGCCGCGCGCCTCGCCCTTGAGCTGCAGCCGGCGGCGGACGCCCTGGTAGCCGCCCAGGGCCCGGGCGAGTTCGGCGGCCGGGACGCCCATGGCCGCGCCGGCGGCGAGCGCCGCGACCGCGTTGTGGGCGTAGTGGCGGCCGGGCACGGAGACGGTGAAGGTCAGCTCCGCGCCGTCGATGCGGACGGTGACCTCGCTGGTCATCCCGCGCGGGGTGATCCGCAGGATGCGGACGTCCGCGGCCTCGGACTCGCCGACCCGGACCACCGTCAGGTCCGCGCGCCCCGACACCCGCGCGGCCAGCTCGGCCGCACCCGCGTGGTCCACGTCCAGGACCAGCGTGCCACCGGGCACGATCCGGGCCACGAAGGCCTCGAACGACTCGTAGATCTCGTCCATGGACGCGTAGTTGGCGTGGTGGTCCAGCTCCACGTTGAGGACGATCGCGACCTCGGGGGAGTACTTCTGGAAGCTGCGGTCGCTCTCGTCCGCCTCGGCGACGAAGATCTCACCGGTGCCGTGGTGGGCGTTGCTGCCGGGCTCGTCGAGGTCGCCGCCGATGGCGAAGGACGGGTCGAGGTCCAGGCCGGTGAGGCTGACCGCGAGCATGCTGGTGGTGGTGGTCTTGCCGTGGGTGCCGGCCACGGCCAGGGCGCGGCGGCCGGTCATCAGTGCGGCCAGCGCGTCGGCGCGGTGGATCACCGGCAGGCCCCGCTCGACGGCGGCGACCAGCTCGGGGTTGTCCGCGCGGATGGCGCTGGACACCACGATGCAGCTGGCGCCGGCCGGCACGTGCTCGGCGGCGTGCCCGGTGAAGACCTCGGCGCCGAGCTGCTTGAGCGCCAGCACCACCGCCGATTCCTTGGCGTCGCTGCCGGACACCGTCGCCCCGCGCAGGGCCAGGATCTTGGCGAGGCCTGACATGCCCGCGCCGCCGATCCCGATGAAGTGCGGTGCGGCGAGGTCCGCGGTGCTCGCGGAGGCGCTCTGCTGGGCAGGGGACGTCACTGGTGCTCTCCCGAGTTCGGGGCGGGGCGGTCGGTCGAGCAACGATTCTGCCAGTCCCGAGGGCCCCCTTCCGCGCGGCTCGGCCCGACCCCGCCGGGCGGCGGTCTTGTTGGACGGCGGTCCTGTCGGACGGCGGTCTTGTTGGACGGCGGTCTTGTCGGACTCAGTCCTGCTGGGCAAAGAGCTGCAGCACCGGGACGCCGACCTTGTGCCGGGCCTGCGAGGCCCAGTCACGGTGGAACAGGCCCTCGATCCAGTGCGGGGCGGCCAGCACGATGACCTCGTCCGCGCTGACGTCGTCGACCACCTCGCGCAGCCCCTGCAGCGGGTTCTGCTCGACCACCCGTCCGTTGGCCTCCGCACCGGCCGTGCGCAGCTGCTCCAGCGTGTGTTCGAGACCGGCCGCGGCGGCGTCCACCGCGTCCTCGCCGCGCGGCTCGTCCCGCTCGTGCGCGGCGCGGTCCAGGTAGCCGAAGGCGACGTCGTCCACCGCGCGCAGGAACTCGTCCTGCTTGCCGCGGGGCTGCATCAGCACGTGGAAGTGGACCTTCTCGTCGCCGTGCAGGGTGGTGATCAGCTCGATGTCGGCCTCGGACAGTGCCTTCTCGATCAGCAATACGGTCGTGAACACGCGCGTCCCTTCTCGTCCGGTCCCCCGGCACCACTGTTCGGATAATGCCCGGCGGAGAGGCCGGCCACCGGCTGCCCGGATGATCTGCTTCCGCTACCCGGCAGACTTCACGCTACGGGCGTAGCGGGCGAAGAGGAAACCTTTCTCCTCAAGGAGTGACACCAGTTCCATCCGTCCCGCCGCCGCGGTGGGACCGTGGCTGATCCTGGGTGCGTCCCCGGCGGCCAGCAGCGGCGCCAGCGAGAGGCACAGTTCGTCCAGCACGCCGGCTGCGGCCAACTGGCCCAGCAGACTCGGGCCGCCTTCGGTGAGCAGCCGGGTCCACCCGCGCTCGGCGAGCACCCGTACCAGCGCGACCGGGTCGACCCGCTCGTCGCCGGCCAGCACCACCTCGGCGGCCTGCTCGGCGGCCTTGAGCGCGGCGGCCGGGGCGGCGCCGCAGGTGATCACCAGGGTGGGCGTCAGCGGCTCGGTGAACAGCGGGGCGTCCAGGTCCAGGTCCAGCCGGGTGCTGACGACCGCGATGGTGGCGGCCGGAGTCTGTCCGCGGGCGGACCGTGCGGCGGCGAAGCCGGCCCGGGCCCGGGCCGGGCGGTAGCCCTCGGCCCGGACCGTCTGGGCACCCACCACCACCACGTCCGCCAGCGCGCGCAGCACGCCGAAGATCCGCTTGTCCGCCTCCGAGGACAGCCCCTCGGACAGACCGTCCAGCCGGGCCGCCCCGTCCAGGCTGGAGACCATGTTGGCGCGCAGCCAGGGCACCCCCCGGTCGGTGGCCTCCGGATAGGCGTAGGCCTCGGCCAGCCCCTCCAGGGTGGTGAGGTCGGTCACATCCGGGCCCTCAGGCAGCAGTCGACGCATAGTGGGGAGTCTTCCACGCGGACGCGGACCGTACTCTTGGTAGCCGTGCCTGCCGCTGAACCGTCCCTCGCCCACGCGCCCGTGTCGCTCTCCGCGCGGCGGCCCGTCGTGCCCGCCGACCGCATGGTCGCGGAGATGGTGCCCCCGCCCCGGTTCCAGGGCGCGCGCTTCAGCACCTACATCCCCGACCCGACCCAGCCCAGCCAGACCGAGGCGGTCCGGGTGCTGGAGTCCTTCGCCTCCTCGCTCGGTGCCGCCGAGCCGGCGAAGAAGCGCTGGTTCGGACGCTCCGCCCCGGCGCCGACGGGGCCGGTCGGGATCTACCTCGACGGCGGCTACGGCGTCGGCAAGACCCATCTGCTGGCCTCGCTGTGGCACGCGGCCCCCGGTCCTAAGGCCTTCGGCACCTTCGTCGAGCTGACCAACCTGGTCGGCGCGCTGGGCTTCGCCCAGGCCGTCCAGGCGCTGTCCGGCCACCGGCTGCTCTGCATCGACGAGTTCGAGCTGGACGACCCGGGCGACACGGTGCTGGTCTCGACCCTGCTGAGCCGGCTGGCCGAGGCCGGGGTGAAACTGGCCGCGACCTCCAACACGCTGCCCGGCAAGCTGGGCGAGGGCCGCTTCGCCGCCGCCGACTTCCTGCGCGAGATACAGGGCCTGTCCGCGCGCTTCCGCAGCGTCCGGATCGACGGCCAGGACTACCGGCACCGGGGACTGCCGGAGGCCCCGCCGCCGTACGCCGACGACGAGGTCACCGCGATGGCCGGGCGAATAGGCGGCGGCGCCTCGCTGGACGGCTTCGACGCGCTGCTGGAGCACCTCGCGGTGGTCCACCCCAGCCGGTACGGGGCGCTGCTGGACGGCGTCGAGGCGGTCTGCCTGACCGGTGTCGCCCCGGTCCAGGACCAGGGCACCGCACTGCGCCTGGTGGTGCTGGCGGACCGGATGTACGACCGGGAGCTGCCGGTCATCGCCTCCGGCGTGCCGTTCGACGAGATCTTCAGCGCCGAGATGCTGAACGGCGGCTACCGCAAGAAGTACCTGCGGGCCGTCTCCCGCCTGGTCGCGCTGGCCCGCGACAGCGGCCGCGTCGCGGTCGGGTAGCCGCTGCGGCTCTAGTGGAGGCTGCGCCTGCCGCGTGGAGGCCGCGCCTGGCCGGTTCGGGGCCGGATTGTCAGTGCCGGGTCGTACCGTGGATGCCGTGAGACCCATCACCGATCTTGAGCGAACAGTGGCGCCCTTCGAGGTCGTCAGTCCCTACCAGCCCAGCGGCGACCAGCCCACCGCGATCGCCGACCTGGAACGCCGCATCCGCGCGGGCGAGAAGGACGTGGTCCTGCTCGGTGCGACCGGCACCGGCAAGTCCGCGACCACCGCGTGGATGATCGAGCGACTGCAGCGGCCCACCCTGGTGATGGCGCCGAACAAGACCCTGGCCGCGCAGCTCGCCAACGAGTTCCGCGAACTGCTGCCCAACAACGCCGTCGAGTACTTCGTCTCGTACTACGACTACTACCAGCCCGAGGCGTACATCGCCCAGACCGACACCTACATCGAGAAGGACTCCTCGATCAACGAGGAGGTGGAGCGGCTCCGCCACTCCGCCACCAACTCGTTGCTGACCAGGCGCGACGTCATCGTGGTCGCCTCGGTGTCGTGCATCTACGGCCTCGGTACCCCGCAGGAGTACGTCGACCGGATGGTCCGGCTCAAGGTCGGCGAGGAGATCGACCGGGACGCGCTGCTGCGCCGGTTCGTCGACATCCAGTACGCCCGCAACGACGTCGCCTTCACCCGGGGCACCTTCCGGGTCCGCGGCGACACCATCGAGATCTTCCCGGTGTACGAGGAACTCGCGGTCCGGATCGAGATGTTCGGCGACGAGATCGAGGCGCTCACCACGCTGCACCCGCTCACCGGCGAGGTGATCAGCGAGGACCGGGAGCTCTACGTCTTCCCCGCCTCGCACTACGTGGCCGGCCCGGAGCGGATGGAACGCGCCATCGCCGGGATCGAGGCCGAGCTGGAGCAGACGCTGGCCACCATGGAGAAGCAGAACAAGCTGCTGGAGGCCCAGCGGCTGCGGATGCGCACCACCTACGACATCGAGATGATGCGGCAGATCGGCAGCTGCGCCGGCATCGAGAACTACTCGCGCCACATCGACGGCCGCGACCCCGGCACCGCGCCGAACACCCTGATGGACTTCTTCCCGGAGGACTTCCTCCTGGTCATCGACGAGTCCCACGTCACCGTGCCGCAGATCGGCGCGATGTACGAGGGCGACGCCTCGCGCAAGCGGGCCCTGGTCGAGCACGGCTTCCGGCTGCCCTCGGCGATGGACAACCGCCCGCTGAAGTGGGAGGAGTTCCTGGAGCGGATCGGTCAGACGGTCTACCTGTCGGCCACCCCCGGCCCCTTCGAACTGTCGCGCGGCAACGGCCAGGTCGACCAGATCATCCGTCCCACCGGCCTGATCGACCCGGAGGTGGTGATCAAGCCGACCGAGGGTCAGATCGACGACCTGATCCACGAGATCCGGCTCCGGGTGGAGAAGGACGAGCGGGTGCTGGTCACCACGCTCACCAAGAAGATGTCCGAGGACCTCACCGACTACATGCTCAACCTGGACATCCGGGTGCGGTACCTGCACAGCGACATCGACACGCTGCGCCGGGTCGAGCTGCTGCGCGAGCTGCGGGCCGGCGAGTACGACGTACTGGTCGGCATCAACCTGCTCCGCGAGGGCCTGGACCTGCCCGAGGTCTCGCTGGTGGCGATCCTGGACGCGGACAAGGAGGGCTTCCTGCGCTCCGGCACCTCGCTGATCCAGACCATCGGTCGTGCCGCCCGAAACGTCTCCGGGCAGGTCCACATGTACGCGGACCGGATCACCCCGGCGATGGAGAAGGCCATCGACGAGACCAACCGCCGCCGCGTCATCCAGCAGGCCTACAACACCGAGCACGGCATCGACCCGCAGCCGCTGCGCAAGAAGATCGGCGACATCCTCGACTCCATCGCCCGCGAGGACATCGACACCGGCGAACTGCTCAGCACCGGTTACCGCCAGCAGGGCGGGGTCCGCGGCCAGAAGGCCCCGGTGCCGGCGCTGGGGGCGTCCCGGCAGAAGAAGGACAGCAAGGGACTGCCGGCCGCCGAGCTCGCCGACCTGATCGCCGAGCTGACCGAGCGGATGCACACCGCGGCGGCCGAGCTGCAGTTCGAGGTGGCCGCCAGGCTGCGGGACGAGGTCAACGAGTTGAAGAAGGAGCTGCGCCAGATGCGTGAAGCCGGCCAGGCCTGACGGCGGGCCGCCGCCGTCCTGGGGAGTGCGTAAGGTTCTGCTGGGGGACGGCTGTGCGGTCCCAGGAGCGGGGAGGATGCCCATCATGTCGGTGAGTCTGAGCAAGGGTCAGAGCGTCAGCCTGCAGAAGTCCGGCGGCGGGGCGCTCACCGTCGTGCGGATGGGCCTGGGCTGGCGTGCGGCCTCCCGCAAGGGGTTGTTCGGCCGCAGGGCCCGGCAGATCGACCTGGACGCGTCGGCGGTGATGTTCGCCGACCACCAGCTCTCCGACGTGGTGTTCTTCCAGCACCTGGTCAGCAACGACGGTTCGGTACGGCACACCGGCGACAATCTGACCGGCGGCGCCGGCGGTGAGGACGACGAGTCGATCCTGGTCGACCTCTCCCGGGTGCCGGCCGCCGTCAGCCAGATCGTCTTCACGGTCAACTCGTACACCGGCCAGACCTTCCAGGAGGTCGAGAACGCGCACTGCCGGCTGGTCGACGAGAGCACCGGCCAGGAGCTGGCCCGCTACAGCCTGAGCGGGGGCGGTGCGCACACCGGCCAGGTGATGGCCAAGGTGCAGCGGGACTCCGACGGCGGCTGGCAGATGTCCGCCATCGGCGCCCCGGCGCGCGGGCGCACCTTCCAGGACATGCTCCCGGCCATAAAGCCCTACCTCTGAGGGTGGCCCCGGCGTTTCTTACCCTTCCTTTACCCCACTGTTACAGTGGGCGGACGGAGGGGAGTACTCCCTGGAACGGCATCTCCGTCAGCACGGCAGTGCCTGGATCGGCTGCCCGGGGGTGCCGGCTCGTTCTCGGTGCCCGGCTTCGGGCGGGTGGGCGGGCGGAGGAGACCTCCGGCAGACCGAGACCGACTGCCGGAGGAACAGCATCATGGATGTCTCCATGGCCCTGTGGGCCACCACCGTCGGGGTGCTCGTCGCCCTGATCGCCGCCGACTTCTTCGTCGGGGGCCGAAAGCCGCACGAGGTCTCGCTCCGGGAGGCGGGGACCTGGACGGCCGTCTGGATCGTGCTGGCGCTGCTGTTCTGCGGCTTCCTGTGGTGGCACTCCGGCGCCACCCCGGCCGGGCAGTTCCTCGCCGGCTATGTGACCGAGAAGTCGCTGAGTGTCGACAACCTGTTCGTCTTCGTCCTGATCATGGCCAGGTTCTCGGTGCCCGCCGCCTACCAGCAGCGGGTGCTGATGGTGGGCGTGCTGATCGCGCTGGTGCTGCGGGCCGGGTTCGTCGCGGCCGGGGCCGCGATCATCGCCGGGTTCTCCTGGGTGTTCTTCCTCTTCGGCGGCTTCCTGATCTGGACCGCCTGGAAGCTGGTCAAGGAGGCCCGGGCCAAGGGGGTTGGCGCGGGTGGACCGCCGTCCGAGTTCGAGGAGAACCGGCTGCTGAAGGCAGTCGGGCGGCGCTTCCCGGCGACCGACCGCTACCACGGCACCGCACTGTTCGTCCGGGAGCACGGCCGCCGGCTGATGACGCCGATGCTGGTGGTCATGCTGGCGATCGGCAGCACCGACGTGCTGTTCGCGATGGACTCCATCCCGGCGATCTTCGGCCTCACCCAGGACCCGTACATCGTCCTCACCGCCAACGCCTTCGCCCTGATGGGGCTGCGGCAGCTGTACTTCCTGATCGGCGGCCTGCTGACCCGGCTGGTCCACCTGTCCTACGGGCTGTCGGTGATCCTCGGCTTCATCGGCGTGAAGCTGCTGCTGCACGCGCTGCACGAGGCCGGCGCGCACTGGGCGCCGCAGATCGGCATCCCCTTCTCGCTGGGCTTCATCGTGCTGGTCCTCGCGGTGACCACGGTCACCAGCCTGCGGGCCTCGCGCGCACCGGAGCGGCAGCGGGAAGAGGCGGAGCGGCAGCGGGAAGAGGCGGAGCGGCAGCGGGAAGAGGCGGAGCGGCAGGGCGAGGCGGCGCGGGGGCGTGCAGACGGGGCAGAGGGGGAGCGTGTCGGCGCACGGCGTGGCGGGGGCGGTGGTTACGGATGTGGATGACCTGTGCTGAAGTGGGCATGCCCATGGAACCGATGGAACGCATCTGGTATGCCGGTCCTGGCTCCCGCGGACCCGCCGGGCGCTAGTCTCGACCTGTGGTGGATCAGACGGTGCCAAGTCAGGCTGTGCCCGGTCAAGGGCGGGCAGGCCGCGGCGAGTTGCTCGAACGGGACGCCGAACTGGAGGCCGCCCGGACGGCGTTGGAGAGCCTGGCGGCACACGCTGTGCCCGCGGGGCCGGACGAGCGGCTGCTCGTCTACACCGGGGCGGCCGGGCTGGGCAAGACCAGCCTGCTCGCCGCCGTGCGCCGGGCCGCCGAGGACGCCGGCCTGCTGGTGCTCGCCGCCCGGGGTGGCGAGCAGGAGCAGCTGGCCGCCTTCCACGTGGTGCGGACCCTGCTGAAACCCCTGCTGCTGGCGGAGGGCGACCAGGGGCGGCGCGAACTGCTGGGCGGCTGGAACGAGATCGTCGGGGCGGCCGTCGGCCTCCCCGTGCTCGGTGCGACCCCCGCGCCGCCCGACCCGCAGGGTGTCCGGGACGGCCTGGACTGGGTGGTCACCAACCTGGCCTTCGCCCGCGGACCGCTGGTGCTGCTGGTGGACGACGCGCACTGGGCCGACGCCGAGTCGCTGTCCTGGCTGGCCTCCTTCGCCTCGCGGGTGGAGAACCTGCCGCTGCTGGTGGTGGTCGCCTACCGACCGGATGAACTCCCGGAGGGGGCGGAGGCGTTCCGGGGCATGGCCGGCAGCACCGGGCTGACGCCGATCGGGCTGACCCCGCTCACCCCCGAGGCGGTGGCGGCGCTGGTACGCCGGATGTTCCAGGGCCCGGAGCGGGACGTCCGGGTCGACGACGCCTTCTGCCGCGAAGTCTGGGCGGTGACCGGCGGCAACCCCTTCGAGACCGTGGAGCTGCTGGCCAAGGCACAGGAGCGGGGCCTGGCCCCGGTCCAGGAGTCCTGTCCGCTGCTGCGGGAGGTCGCCCACGCGACCCAGGGCAGCGGGCTGGTGGCCCGGCTGGAACGCCTCGGCCAGTCGGCGGTGCGGATGGCCTGGGCGGTGTCGGTGCTGGGCATCCACACTCCGCTGGAACTCGCCGCCTCGGTCGCCTCGCTCACCCCGGCCGACGCCGCCGACGCGGCCGACCGGCTGCGAGCCGCCCGCATCCTGACCGGACACCAGATCCTGGAGTTCATCCATCCGCTGATCGCCACCTCGGTGTACCGGGGCATCCCGGAGGATCTGCGCGCCGGAATGCACGGCAGGGCCGGCTGGGCGGTGCTGGGCGCCGGGCGCAGTCCGGTCACCGCCGCCCGGCACTGGCTGGAGATCCCGCCTCAGGGCGACAGTGCCGTGGTCGAGCAACTGCGTTCCGCCGCGCGGCTGTTCATGCAGGCCGGCGCACCCGAGACGGCGCAGCGCTGCCTGGCCAGGGCGCTGCGCGAGCCCCCGTCCCCGACCCAGCGGGCAGAGGTGCTGTTCGAACTGGGCTGCTCCACCCTGCTCTACGACCCGGCCTCGACAGTGGGCCACCTGCGCGCGGCACGTGCCGAACCGGTGCTCTCCGAGCAGTTGCAGGAGGGCATCACGGTACGGCTGGCCCAGTCGCTGGCGCACAGCAACAACCTGCTGGAGGCCTCCGAGACGATGGCCCGGGCGGTCGCCGAGGCCACCGACAAGCAGGCCCGGCTGCGGCTGCTGGTGTGGAACTTCATGTGGTGTGCCTTCGACGCCGACGAACGCGGCTCGGAGGAGCGTTCGCAGCGGCTCGCCGACCTCGCCCTGGAACTGGAGTACGGCACCGAGCACATCGACGTGGCCGGCCGCTATGTGCTGGGCCTGCGTGCCTGGGACGCGGTGGTGCGCGGCGAACCCGTTGAAACGGTTCGCCACTACGCGGACCTGGCGCTGGCGGAGGGTCTGCACTGGGCGGACCAGCAGTGGGGCTTCGAGGTCCCGGTGCTGGCCGCGCTCACCTACATGTACACGGACCAGGCGGACCGGGCCGTGGAGCTGTTCGAGAAGGGCATCGCCGAGTTCGAGGAGGCCGGCTGGCGCGGGGCCCATCTGGCCTTCGCGCACACCATCCGCGGCTATGTCCACTACCGCTGCGGCAACCTGGCCGACGCCGAGCGCGGCGCCCGGGAGGGTCTGGCGATCGCCAACCGCGTGGGCGAGGGCCTGCCGGTGCACTGGTACGCCGTCGGGACCCTGATCGCGGTGCTGCTGGCGCGCGGGGGAGTGGACGAGGCGGCGGAGCTGGCCCGGCGCTACCGCTTCCACGCCCCGTACTCGGCGGCCGTGGTCTTCCCGGACGCCCAGACCGTACGCGGCGGACTGCTGCTCGCCCTGGGCGAGTTCGCCGAGGCCGAGGCCGAACTCGCGGCGGCGGGAAGCCGCCTGGACGGCCGCGCGATGCGCAACCCCGGCTGGTGCGGCTGGCAGCGCGGCCTGGCGCACGCCCACGACGCGCTGGGCGACGGCGAACGGGCCCGCGCCGGCGCCGCCGACGCGCTGCGGCGCGCCGAGCGGTTCGGTGCCGCCTCGGCGCGCGCGACGGCGTTGCGCAGCTGCGCCCGGTTCGCCCCGCCGGAGCAGCGGGTGGAGCTGCTGGAGCAGGCGCTGGAACAGTTCGAGCGTTGCTCCGCCCCGTTCGAGCACGCCCGCGCGGCCCTCGACCTCGGGGTGGCGCTGCGTGAGCAGGGCCGGCACCGGGAGGCCGGCGTGCGGCTGCGCAGCGCCGCGGAGCTCGCCGAGGCCTGTGCCGCGGACGGACTGGCCGCGACGGCCCGGCTGCTGCTGGCGGCGGAGCACTGACCGCCGGGGCGGCGGACCGCCGCCCCGGGGTGTGCCGGTCCGCATCGGACCGGGATGCGGACCGGCGTCGGATCAGCCGCCGGCCGGGAAGGTCCACTGGCTGGCCCGGCCCGAGCAGCTCCCTGCCACCAGGCCCGATCCGGAGGTCCGGAAGCACTTCTTCCCGGTCTGGATGTCGGAGATGGTGCCGTTCGGGTTCGTCGACCACTGCTGCGCCGCTCCGCCGGTGCAGGTCTTCAGCAGCAGGCTGCTCCCGGACACGGCCGCGCAGAGCTTCCCCTTCTGCAGGAAGGTGCCGTCGAAGCTGAACTGCTCCCCGGCCGAACCGTCGCAGGCGGCCATGCCGAGTTTCACGCCGTTGCTGCTGCTGTCGGCCGGGTCGTTGACACAGGTGCCGGTGCCGGCGTTCTTGTACTGGCCCACGGTGATGGTGGGGGTGGCGCCGCCGTAGCACCCGCCGGTCTTGGTGTTGAAGATCGGCGTCGCGTCGTAGGGCTCGTTCTTCGGGGGGTCGATCACCACGGGTTCGAGGGACGGGCTGTTGTCGGCGTTGTAGTTGGTCAGGGCGTTCTCGCACTCGATCGCCTTGATCGGGTTGCCGCCCTGGCCGCCCAGCCAGAGGTCGAAGTGCCAGAGGCCGGGGCCGCCGTTGGGGCCGTGGCCGTTCCAGTCGGCACTGCACTCCTCGCAGCTGTCCTCCATGAGGAAGTACTTCTTCACCCGCTCCACCCAGATCCTGGTGCCGGGCTTGATCTCCGAGCTGTCGCTGGCGAAGGTGATCGGGTCGGCGTAGGTACCGGTGCCGCCCGCCGTGCTGTGGATCTGCGGGTAGGAGATCGCGCCTCCGGGCGGGGTGTTGTCCCACCAGCCGTAGAACGTCAGAAACGACTGCTGGGTGGTCGACGCCCCCGCCGTCGCGCCGCCCGCGAACAGGGCGGCGACGGCGAGCAGCAGGGCGGTACACAGGGTGGCCAGGCTGGTGCCCAGCGCTCGTCTGCTCACGATGCCTCTTCCTCGACTGGGAACTGACAGGTGTTCACCACAGTGAGTGCAGCATCGTTCCTGTGTCGGAACCGCGTCAAGATTCTGGTTAGTAAAGTTTTCTAACTAGAATCCGCTGAGCGCCCGGGCCTCCGCTTCGAGCTCGGCGGCCGGGACGATACCGGGCACGCGCGGCGGGTCGGCCGGGGCCAGCAGCCGGCTCGGGGTGCCGTCGACGCCCACCGGGACGACGCCGTCCAGGGTGATCCGGCGGACCACCCGGGGTGCGTCGCCGAAGTCGTTCACCGCGTAGTGCTGGGTGCTCCGGTTGTCCCAGATGGCCACGTCGCCGACCTCCCACTGCCAGCGCACCACGTTCTCCGGTCGCTCGACGAAGCGCTGGAACAGCGCGATCAGCTCCCGGCTGTCGTCCGAGGACAGCCCCACCAGGCTCTGCGTGAACGCGCCGAGCAGCAGCGACTTCTCGCCGGTCTCCGGGTGCACCCGGACCACCGGGTGCTCGGTCTTGAACGACGTGGACACGAACACCTGCCGGAACAGCTCGGCCACCTCCTGGTTCTCGGCCAGGTCGGCGCGCAGGCCGAGCCGGGCGGCGTAGTCGAAGTCGTTGGTGTGCACGGCGCGCAGGTTCTCGGCGAGGAGCTTCAGCGGCTGCGGCAGCGAGCGGTATGCGGCGGCGGTGTTGGCCCACAGGGTGTGCCCGCCCTGGGGCGGCAGCTCGACCGCACGCAGGATGGACGCCTTGGGGTAGGCGGGGACGAAGGTGACGTCGGTGTGCCAGTTGTTGGCCCGGACGCCCTTGGTGGCGTCCAGCTCGAACACGTAGCGCCCGTCGGCGGCCGGGACGATCGGGTGGGCGACGGGGTCGCCGAGGAGGCGGGCGAAGGCTTCGTGGGTGGCGTCGTCGAGGTGGTGCTGGCCCCGGAAGAACAGCACTTTGTGCTGTCGCAGGGCGGACTGGATCAGGTCGACGGTCTCGGCGGTCAGCTCACCGCTGAGCGTGACGCCGTGGACGACGGCTCCGATGCGTCCGGTGACGCGGGTGAGCTCGAGGTCGGCGGTCATGGCGGAGGTCCCTTCGGCTGCGGTGCGCGATTCGGTGGGGTTGCCAACCATCTTGCGCCCGAACTGTTGCACCGTCATGGCCTGTGCATGAATCCGTTCCGGGGAGAGGGATTGCCCGGGATCGCGACACCGGGTGGGCCGGAGGAGAGAAAGGCCGATTGGTTGCTTTGCGGCTTATCGCATAACTTCATATCGGGCAGGAGGTACGAAGTCAGGCGAAAGGGGCAGAGCGATGGCAGTGCTGGAGATGGTGGGATTCGCGCTGGCCGTGATGGCGTTGTGCGCGGGACTACTGCTGTTCCTGATCGGCGGCGTGAACTACCGCAAGCGCTGAGGCACGCAAGCGGCTGAGGAGCCGGAGACGCAAGGCGGCCCCGCACCGGATCCGGTGCGGGGCCGCCTCGACGCGCGGTGATCGTCAGATCACACGGATGTTCTCGGCCTGCGGGCCCTTCTGGCCCTGCGTGACGTCGAACTCGACCTTCTGGCCCTCAAGGAGCTCACGGAAGCCGTTGGCGTTGATGTTCGAGTAGTGAGCGAAGACGTCGGCGCCGCCGCCGTCCTGCTCGATGAAGCCGAAGCCCTTCTCGGCGTTGAACCACTTCACGGTGCCGCTGGCCATATGGGTCTCCTTCTGTTCAGGGGCTGGTTCCAGGATCCGCACGGTACGGACCCCGTGTCGCCGGAATGATCACCCTGGTCACGAAGAGACCTGCGAAAGCACGAACGCCCGTGATCGCGATCACGGGCGGCCAAAACTTAGGGAACCACGCACTGCAACTGATCTAGAGAATACAGGGCACGTCCCCGGTGCAGTCAACAGATCCGAGGTCTCTGTGACCGGGCGCGACACGCCCCGTGATCTCGCCGTGTGGTTGTTTCCCTGTCCGTCGTGTACGGTTTTGACCTGTAGTAGTCGTGGTTCTCGACGTTCGTACGCCCGTGATCCCGATCGCGGGCTTTTTTGCTGTCTGCGATCTCCTCTGGGTGGGCGTGCGGCATCGGAGATTCGGACACCGCACGGTGCGGGTCCTACACGACTGCAGAGGAGAACGAGAGACATGGCCACCGGAACCGTCAAGTGGTTCAACGCCGAAAAGGGCTTCGGCTTCATCGAGCAGGACGGCGGCGGCGCCGACGTCTTCGCCCACTACTCGAACATCAACGCCAGCGGCTTCCGCGAGCTCCTTGAGGGCCAGAAGGTCGAGTTCGACGTCACGCAGGGCCAGAAGGGCCCGCAGGCCGAGAACATCCGCCCGCTGTAAGGCCGCAGGCCTCAGCGTGTGACGCGTGAACGCCCCCGTACCGGGTCCTACCGGTACGGGGGCGTTGTGCTGTCCGGCTATCCGTTTCCGTGCGGTGGATGGAGCAGCCGGCCCAGGCCGGCCGCGTCCAGTACCTTCTGCAGCGGGGCGCGGATCTGGATCAGGTAGAACACCACGCCCCGATCCGTCGCCCGTCGCTGGGCGGCCAGCAGGGCGCTCAGCCCGCCCGCGTCGCAGAAGCCCAGCAGTGCCACGTCCACCTCGATCCGGCGGATTCCGCGGTCGGCCAGCAGGGGTGCCAGGGCGTGTGCCAGCAGTGGACCGGTGTCGAGGTCCAGTTCCCCGGAGAGCAGCAGCTGCGCGGTTGGGCGCCCGTCCCAGTGCAGGGCCAGGACGACCAGCTGGGAGTCAGCGGTCACGGTGGCCCCCACTGCCAACTAGACGAAATCCCAATGTAGTTGGGCATGGCCGAGCTGGATACGGCCGGAGCGGAATATGCCGCTGTCAGGTCTGGATCGGCTTCGTCGGCCCGGTCGGCCCGGTCGGCCCGGTCGGTCCGCCGATGACCTGTGCGGCGACCTCGCAGGCGCTCGCCGCGCTGCCGCCGGTGAGCAGGTAGTGCGCGGCCAGTGCGCGCAGCATCGACCGCAGCTGCGCCTGCTCGGCGGGCTCCAGCGGGGCCAGTACCGTCGCTTCCGCCGCCTCGATCGCCCGCTCGCACGAGGCCAGCCGCTCCTGTCCGGCCGCGGTCGCCCGGATCAGCCGGCTGCGCCGGTCCGCGGGGTCGGGGATGCGTTCGACCAGACCCGCCTTCGCCAGGTCGTCCACCAGGTAGACCATCACGGTCCGGTCGACGCCCAGCTGGCGGGCCAGCTCGGTCTGGTTCCGCGCGCTGCAGTGGGCCGCGCCCGACAGCGCCTCGAAGCCGCGGTGGAAGTGCGGGATGTCGGCGACGGCCTGCGCCATCGCCTCCCCGTAGGCGCGGAAGCACTGGGCCAGCAGCCACCCCAGGCTGTTCTCCAGGCCCGGCGGCAGGGGCGGGGGCGGGTTCGTGGTCACGGAGCAAGCCTAACCGAGGGATGGGTTGACAGATAGTCTGTCGCACAGACAGTCTGTTGGTCATACGAGTGGCACGACAACCTTCTGAATCGAGGCCCGCCATGGCGCACCTTCTGCATGTCGACTCTTCCGCCCTGACCGCCGGATCCGTCTCCAAGGAGGTCTCCGCGACCTTCCGCAAGGCCTGGCAGGAGGTGCACCCCGAGGGCACCGTCACCTACCGCGACCTGGGCCTGGAGCCTGTTCCGGTGCTGCTGGAGGCCGGGATCACCGCGCCCTTCACGCCGGAGGAGTCCCGGACGCCGGAGCAGGCGGAGGCTTTCGCGCTGCGCAGCGAGCTGGCCGGGGAACTGCTTGAGGCCGACGCGTACCTGTTCAGCGTGCCGATGTACAACTGGGCCGTGCCCGCGAGCTTCAAGGCGTGGCTGGACCAGGCCCTGATCGCCGGGCGCGTCCTGGACTTCCAGAACCCGCCGCTGGCCGGCCGTCCGGCCACGGTGGTGCTGAGCTACGGCGGCGGCTACGACGAGGGCACCCCGCGCGAGGGCTGGGACGCCGTCCAGCCGTACCTGGAGATCGTCCTGGGCAAGGCGCTGGGCCTGGACGTCACCTTCATCAAGGCGCAGCTCACCCTCGCCGAGCGGAACCCGGCGATGGCCGAGCTGATCCCGGCGTCGAAGGAGCAGCGCGAGGCCGCGCACGCCACGGCGGACAGCCACGCGCGCACCCTCGCCGCCGCGTTCGCGGGCTGACCCCGGGGCGTGGGGCTGCGCCGTCCCCCCGGCGTCCGATCGCCCGGCGTTCTGTCGGGCACTGTCCTGCCCGGTGCCGTCCTGTCGGGCGCTGACCTGCCCGGTGCCGTCCGGTCAGGTGCTGAGGAGGCGGCGCAGGCCTGCCGCGGTGAGCACCTTGCCCAGGAGTGAGCCGACCTGGGTGAGGTGCAGCGGCACCCCGAGGCCGGCGGCCTGCCGGTAGGCCTCGACCAGCGCGCCGAGCCCGCTGGAGTCGCAGAAGCTCACCAGGGCCACGTCGATCTCGATCCGGCGGACCGCCGGGTCGCTGAGGATCCGGGTGACGGCGGGGCGCAGCACGGCGCTCGCGTCCAGATCCAGATCGCCGGAGAGCAGCAGCTGGGCCATGCTGCCGCCCTCCGGCACGAGTACCACGACGGTCACGCTCTCGCCCATCGGCAACCGGTCCCCCTGAAGTCTCAACGGCGCGGGCCATCAAGGTAGTTGGACGAGTGCCGACTGCACACGGATTCTTCGCGATTCGCAGCGGATCGTGGCTCGGCCGTTACCAGCCGCGGGCCCGCCACTGGGCCAGCTGCGGTCGCTCGGCGCCGAGCGTGGTGTCGTTCCCGTGGCCCGGGTAGATCCAGGTCTCGTCCGGCAGCACGCCGAAGACCTTCGCCTCCAGGCCGTCCATCAGCGAGGCGAAGTCCTCGGGGCTGGTGGTCCGGCCGGGGCCGCCGGGGAACAGGCAGTCACCGGTGAACAGGTGCGGATGGCCTTGGGGGTCGTCGTAGAGCAGCACGATCGCGCCGGGGGTGTGCCCGACCAGGTGATGGACGGTCAGCTCGACCTGTCCCACCCGCACGGTGTCGCCCTCGTCCAGCGGCAGGTCCGTGGCGACGTCGATGCCGGGGGAGTCCAGGCGGCCGGCGGCGGTGCGGGCCCCGGTCGCCGCGACGACCGCCGCGAGCGCGCCCCAGTGGTCGAAGTGCCGGTGCGTGGTCACCACCGTGTCGAGGTCGCTGCCGACCGTCTCCAGCAGCACGGGTGCGTCGGCGGCGGCGTCGATCAGCAGCTGCCGGCCGGTGGCCTGGCAGCGCAGCAGGTAGGCGTTGTTGTCCATGGGTCCGACGGCGACCTTGGTGATCACCAGGTGCGGAAGCTCCCGCACCGCGGGGGTCCCGCCGACCTTCACTGCTCCGTGATACGACATGGCCTCAGCCTAGACCGTGCCCACCGCCCCGGTCCGGCCGAGGGCGGACTGCGCAAGGCCCTGCGGGAGCGGGAGTTCGGGGCTCGGGGCGCGACAGGCGGACCGTCGGAGCGTGTCCGGCGCGGCGCGGCGTCGTTGCACTCACAGGGGTGTACGGCATGCTGGTTCGGGTTCACCCGTACGGGTGAGGCATCTCGATTGCCTATAAAATCGAACACGTGCTCCCATGGTGGGTGCAAGGCAGGGAGACCGCGGGCCGAGCGCCTACGATGGGGGCCTTACGGTCCCCGAGCATCCCTGTGCCGTCCCCGTACGTCGGGCGGCCCGGATCGCCCCATCCAGGACCGCCCGACTTCCCCTCTTTCCCGGAAGGCGCAGAAGCGTGGCAGACCGCCTCATCGTTCGCGGTGCTCGCGAGCACAACCTCAAGAACGTCTCGCTCGACCTGCCCCGCGACGCCCTCATCGTCTTCACCGGCCTCTCCGGGTCCGGTAAGTCCTCGCTCGCCTTCGACACGATCTTCGCCGAGGGCCAGCGCCGCTACGTCGAGTCGCTCTCCTCCTACGCCCGGCAGTTCCTCGGGCAGATGGACAAGCCCGACGTCGACTTCATCGAGGGCCTGTCGCCGGCCGTCTCCATCGACCAGAAGTCCACCTCGCGCAACCCGCGCTCGACCGTCGGCACCATCACCGAGGTCTATGACTACCTCCGGCTGCTGTTCGCCCGGATCGGCCACCCGCACTGCCCGGTGTGCGGGCGCCCGATCGCCCGGCAGTCGCCGCAGCAGATCGTCGACAAGGTGCTGGAACTGCCCGAGGGCACCCGCTTCCAGCTGCTCAGCCCGCTGGTCCGGGCGCGCAAGGGCGAGTTCGTCGACCTCTTCGCCGACCTGCAGACCAAGGGGTACTCCCGGGCCCGGGTCGACGGCGTGACCGTCCAGCTCAGCGAGCCGCCGACGCTGAAGAAGCAGGAGAAGCACACCATCGAGGTGGTCGTCGACCGCCTCACCGCGAAGAAGAGCGCGCAGCGCCGGCTGACCGACTCGGTCGAGACCGCGCTGACGCTCTCCGGCGGCACGGTGGTGCTGGACTTCGTGGATCTGCCCGAGGACGACCCCGAGCGTGAGCGGATGTACTCCGAGCACCTCTACTGCACCTACGACGACATCTCCTACGAGGAGTTGGAGCCGCGCTCGTTCTCCTTCAACTCCCCGTTCGGCGCCTGCCCCGAGTGCACCGGCATCGGCACCAGGATGGAGGTCGACCCCGAGCTCATCGTCCCCGACGAGGAGAAGACGCTGGAGGAGGGCGCGATCCACGCCTGGTCGCTGGGCCACACCAAGGAGTACCACCAGCGGCTGATCGCCGCGCTCGGCAAGGAGCTCGGTTTCCGGCTGGACATCCCCTGGGCGGGGCTGCCGCAGCGGGCCAGGAAGGCCCTGCTGTACGGGCACAACTCCCAGGTGGAGGTGAAGTTCCGGAACCGCTTCGGCCGCGAGCGCTCCTATGTGACGGGCTTCGAGGGCGCGGTGCCCTTCGTCAGGCGGCGGCACTCCGAGTCCGAGACGGACAGCAGCCGGGAGCGCTTCGAGGGCTACATGCGCGAGGTCGACTGCCCGGCCTGCCACGGCACCCGGCTCAAGCCGGTGGTGCTGGCGGTCACCATGGCGGGCAGGTCGATCGCCGACGTCGCGGCGATGTCGATCAGCGACTGCGCGGAGTTCCTCGGCGCGATGGAGCTGTCCGACCGCGAGAAGACCATCGCCGAGCGGGTGCTCAAGGAGGTCAACGAGCGGCTCCGGTTCCTGGTCGACGTCGGCCTGGACTACCTGTCGCTGAACCGGGCGGCGGGCACCCTCTCCGGCGGCGAGGCGCAGCGGATCCGGCTGGCCACCCAGATCGGCTCCGGCCTGGTCGGCGTGCTGTACGTACTGGACGAGCCCTCGATCGGGCTGCACCAGCGCGACAACCACCGGCTGATCGAGACCCTGGTCCGGCTGCGGGATCTGGGCAACACCCTGATCGTGGTCGAGCACGACGAGGACACCATCCGCACCGCCGACTGGGTCGTGGACATCGGCCCCGGCGCCGGTGAGCACGGCGGCCATGTGGTCCACTCCGGCTCCCGCGAGGGCCTGCTGGCCAACAAGGAGTCGCTGACCGGGGCGTACCTCTCCGGCCGCCGCAGCATCCCCACGCCGGAGCTGCGCCGCCCGATCGACCCGGCCCGGCACATCACCGTGCACGGCGCGCGCGAGCACAACCTCAAGGACGTGGACGTCAGCTTCCCGCTGGGGACCCTGACGGCGATCACCGGCGTCTCCGGCTCCGGCAAGTCGACGCTGGTCAACGACATCCTCTACACCCACCTCGCGCGTGAGCTGAACGGCGCCCGCAGCGTCCCCGGCCGGCACACCCGGGTCACCGGCACCGAGCTCGTCGACAAGGTCGTGCACGTCGACCAGTCCCCGATCGGCCGGACCCCGCGCTCCAACCCGGCGACCTACACCGGTGTCTTCGACCATGTGCGCCGGCTCTTCGCGGAGACCACCGAGGCGAAGGTGCGCGGCTACCTGCCCGGCCGGTTCTCCTTCAACGTCAAGGGCGGCCGCTGCGAGAACTGCGCCGGCGACGGCACCATCAAGATCGAGATGAACTTCCTGCCGGACGTCTACGTCCCCTGCGAGGTGTGCCACGGGGACCGCTACAACCGGGAGACCCTGGACGTCCACTTCAAGGGCAAGTCCATCGCCGAGGTGCTGGACATGCCGATCGAGGAGGCCCTGGGCTTCTTCGAGGCGGTCCCGCCGATCGCCCGCCATCTGCGCACGCTGACCGACGTCGGCCTCGGCTACGTCCGGCTGGGCCAGTCCGCGCCGACGCTGTCCGGCGGTGAGGCACAGCGGGTCAAGCTCGCCTCCGAGCTGCAGAAGCGCTCCACCGGCCGCACGGTCTACGTCCTGGACGAGCCGACCACCGGGCTGCACTTCGAGGACATCAGCAAGCTGATCACGGTGCTGACCGGACTGGTCGACAAGGGCAACACCGTGATCGTGATCGAGCACAACCTCGACGTGATCAAGACCGCGGACTGGGTCGTCGACATGGGCCCCGAGGGCGGCGGCGGTGGCGGTCAGGTCGTCGCCGAGGGCACCCCGGAGCAGATCGCGGCCGTGGGGGAGAGCCACACCGGCAAGTTCCTCCGCGACATCCTCGGCGACCGGGTCTTCGACGACCCCTCGGCCGGGAAGCCCAAGCGGAAGCCGGCGGCGAAGGCGGCGGTCACCAAGGCGGCGGTCAGCAAGGCCGCGGCCGTCAAGGCTCCGGTGAAGAAGGCGGCGGCGAAGAAGGCTCCGACGAAGAAGGCGGCCGCGAAGAAGGTCTGAGGGGACGTGTGAGGGGGGACAGCCTGTGAGGCGGCACAGGATGACGGCCTAGGGTGGCCCCAGGGCGCAACCTGGTCCCCTCTCCGGGCGTTGTGTCCGGTGTCCCCCTGTCCCCGGCCTGATGGAGCAGTCACCCCCATGTCGCAGCCCGCCACCTCCCCGAGTCCTGACACCGCAGCGGCCGCCGACTGCGCGGGCTGCTCCGCACCGTCCCGGCGCGGCGTGCTGCGCGGGGCGGCCGCCGTGGGGGTGGTCGGTGCGGCCGGGGTCGCCCTGGCCGCCTGCTCCACATCGAGTGCCTCGGACAGCTCCGCCGCCTCGGGGCCGGTCACGCTCGGGCCGGTCAGCGCCGTCCCGGTGGGTGGCGGGACGGTCTACCGCTCGCAGCAGATCGTGGTCACCCAGCCCACGGCCGGTACGTACAAGGCCTTCAGCGCCGTCTGCACCCACGCCGGCTGCATCGTCGACGGGGTGTCCAGCGGCACCATCCAGTGCCCCTGCCACGGCAGCGCCTTCCACATCACCGACGGCTCGGTCGCCAACGGCCCGGCCCAGACCCCGCTGCCCGCCTACCCCGTCACGGTTCAGGGCGGGAAGCTGGTCGTCACGACCTGAGCGTTCTTAGTGATGTCGCTGTCGGTGCCCAGGATGTTCGACACCGGGCCGTGGGGCCCGGTCTTCGGGGCGGCGTACCTGGTGGTGGTGCTGGTGCACACGGTGGGTTTCCTGGGCACCTCGGGCCGCCAGGGCATCACCCGGATCGGGCCGCTCAACCTGTGCGGCGCGCTGGTGGTGCTCGCGGCCGGAGCCGAGCCCGGGACGCTGCGGATGTGGCTCCTGGCCGAGTCGCGCACCCCGGCGGGCGTCGCGACGGCGGGCTGACACCGCAGCAGGCTGAGCCGGGCGCCGGCCCGCTGCCGGTACTCGCACAGGCTTGCGATGAAGCCGTGCTCGCCACACGGATGCGTACCAGCGCGGCGAGTGGTCGACTCTGACCCGGTGAACCTGTGCGGTCGGAGCGCGAGGCGTCCCTGGTCGCCGTCCCACCGTCCCGGGAACCAGGGCGGGATGGATCACCCATGGTGGGACGCGGACAGCGCTACCTAGCCTGATCATCCCGACCAGCTACCGAACACCGGCTGCTCCGGTCGGAGCGGTGGGTCAGGTCATCTTCCACGACTGCGCCTGACCGCCCCACTCGCGCACGCCGACCCGCCCGAGTCGGCAACGATTCGCACCACATCCGGTCTTCCTGTAAGGAATCCCTCATGCGCAAGCAACTCGCCGTCGCCGCCGCCGGCATCGTCATCGCCGCGGGCCTCGGTCTCGGCACTGCCTCCACCGCTTCCGCCATGACCAACAGTTCGGACTGCGGCTACTACAGCACCAGCGAGCCTCAACTGAGCATCAACGACTCCGGCGCCTCTGTGAAGGCGCTCCAGTGCGAACTGAACACTTCCATGGCCAACACCAGTCTCTCGGTGGACGGCGTCTTCGGCAGCAACACCTACAACGCCGTCATCAAGTTCCAGGGCTGCGCTCATCTGGCGAAGGACGGCATCGTCGGACCGAAGACCTGGCAGCAGCTGGACTGGTGGAGCGTCTACGGCGGCGGCCCCATCTGTTGATCCACTCTCCGGGTCCGCTGCCTCAGCCGCCGGATTCGGATGGCGCGGTCTCGGTGATCAGCCCGAGTCCGACCGGGCGCTTGGGCTTGGAGCGCATGCCCTCGACGTGCTTGGGCGCGAAGCCCAGGTCGAGGGCCTGACACGGCTCGCGCGCACGCCGTGGTGTCCCGTCAGTATCCGTCCCAAAGTGCAGGTCAGAGGCTTGGGATGATACGGGGACGCTGCGAGAAGCGATCTTGGTTGACTGTGCGTGAGACGACAGGAAGCATCTCCACCGACCGGAGGAGCCCCCGAGTTCACGTGGCGGCCTCGTCATTCTCCCTACCCACGACGGGAAGTTACCCATGCGTAAGCGCCTTGCGGCCCTGGCCGCCGCTGCTGCTCCGCTCGTTGCCCTCGCCCTCGGTGTCGCCCCCGCGCACGCCAACGGGTACGTCAATGCGGTCTTTGAGGGGAGTTCCTACTGCCTGGACATTCCCAGCAACAACGCCGTTGTGGGTCAGCAACTCCAAGCCTGGCAGTGCAACAACAGCGACGCGCAGGCGTGGAGCTACATCTCCACGGACGCCACTCACTTCGAGCTCCAGTCGAAGACGAACCCCAGCCTGTGCGCCAACGACTGGCAGGGTGGTGACGTGTCCGGCAACGACATCAAGCTCTACAACTGCAACGGTGATGCTGACGGCACGTGGAACTGGGTTGGCAGCCTGAAGTGGCTGGAGCCGATCCAGCCGCGGTCGGCGGTCAACACCTGCCTGAACATCTGGGGCGGCCTGGCCAATGGCAACCCGGCGAAGCTGTACCAGTGCGCGGGCGTCAACAACGAAGACCTGGTCTTCACCAATGCCTGACATCATCGGCTGAGCGGCGTCAGTCGTTCCCATCTTGACCCGCGCGATGCCCCGCAGGCCGCAGCCTGCGGGGCATCGCGCGTGTGAACGGGCGCCGGGCTGGTACGGCACAGCGAGAGGCGCTGGCGTCTCATGGAGATGGCGGGCAGTTCTCAACTTCTACGCGACCGCGCGTCTCAAAGTGCTGGTCAGAGGCGTGGGACAGGGGGGACCGTCTCACGATCCGCGCCATGGTGCGGAAGGACCGGTGTGCCAGGCCACAGTTGCCTGAGACGGCAGCGACGCCTGCCGAGCCGCAGTCCAAGGGGGATGTACCACCAATGGAGTCTGATTGCCTTTCGGACCGAACAGGCCAGGCAGCCGCAGCCTGGCTGGCACGAGAGCTGCAAGTCCTGAAGTCCGCATCCGGGTTGAGTTTCGCTCAGATCAGCAAGCGCACCCACTACGCGAAATCTTCATGGGAACGGTGGGTCAACGGAAAGATGCTGCCACCACGCAGTGCGGTCGAGACATTTGCGAGCGTGACCGAGGGCAACGGCGAAGTCCTCCTGGAGCTGTGGGACCTGGCTACCCAGCAGCACCAGGCTGTGACCGAGGCACCGGAATCGGTTCGCGAACCGGTGGCCGAGGCCTCGATCGCCCCGCCGGTAATGGGTGCCGTGGGGGTCTGGCGGTCTCTGATGCAACCGGTCCTCGACCTGGTGAGCGACATGACCGATGCCCTCAGCACGGGTGTCGGGGAGGGTACCTGTTTGGTAGTTGAGTTCCGCCGCGCCCAGCCCGACGTGTTCGGTTGGCGAGGAAGCCTCTCGCTCTCCAGGGTCACGCCTGAAAGCCGGCGAGGTTCGGCAGTGGAGCACAAGGCGTGCGAGTCCCGTGTCGATGCGGCAGCGGCTGTCGCCCCGGTGCCCTGCTGACGCGTGGACGGGGCCCCACGCCAGCGAGGCAGCCGGAAGGGTGCTGGGGCCCGACGCATCGATATCAACAGCGACGTTCCGAAAACGTCCCACAGGATGGATCGCCTCGGACAAGTCGACGCTGTGCCGCTCCGGAGCGCTACTGTCGTCAGTGTCTCGGCTGATCCGTTTGCAGGGGAGAAATGGCATGTCACGACCTCGTAGGTGCTGGCCGGCGGCCGCCTGCACGGTTGGGGGCGACTGATGGCCGACCCGTCCACCTACCGACCCGCGCCCGGGCAGATCCCGACCTCCCCCGGCGTCTACAAGTTCCGTGACGCCAACTCCCGGGTGATCTACGTTGGTAAGGCGAAGAGCCTGCGCCCGCGGCTGTCGTCGTACTTCCAGGATCTGGCGAACCTGCACCCGCGGACCCGGCAGATGGTGACCACCGCCGCGTCCGTGGAGTGGACCGTGGTCGGCACCGAGGTCGAGGCGCTGCAGCTGGAGTACAGCTGGATCAAGGAGTTCGACCCGCGCTTCAACGTCAAGTACCGCGACGACAAGAGCTACCCCTCGCTCGCGGTGACGCTGAACGAGGAGTTCCCCCGGGTCCAGGTGATGCGCGGGCCGAAGAAGCGCGGGGTGCGCTACTTCGGCCCGTACGGGCACGCCTGGGCGATCCGCGAGACGGTCGACCTGATGCTGCACGCCTTCCCGGTCCGCACCTGCTCGGCCGGGGTGTTCAAGCGCGCCGAACAGGTGGGCCGGCCCTGCCTGCTCGGGTACATCGACAAGTGCTCGGCGCCCTGTGTCGGCCGGATCTCGGCCGAGGACCACCGCGAACTCGCGGAGGAGTTCTGCGACTTCATGGCCGGCCGGACCGGCGCCCACCTGCGCCGGCTGGAGCAGGAGATGAAGCAGGCGGCGGCCGCGATGGAGTACGAGCGGGCCGGACGGCTGCGCGACGACATCGAGGCGCTGAAGCGCGCCATGGAGAAGAACGCGATCGTCCTCGGCGACGCCACCGACGCCGACCTGCTCGCCGTGGCCGAGGACGAACTGGAGGCCGCGGTCCAGATATTCCACGTCCGCGGCGGCCGGGTGCGCGGTCAGCGCGGCTGGGTCACCGACAAGGTCGAGGCCGTCGACACCGCCGGTCTGGTCGAGCACGCCCTGCTGCAGCTGTACGGGGAGGAGACCGGTGAGGCGGTGCCGCGCGAGGTGCTGGTGCCGGCCCTGCCGGACCCGGTGCAGCCGCTCGCCCAGTGGCTCAGCGACCGCCGGGGGAGCAGCGTCGACCTGCGGGTGCCGCAGCGCGGCGACAAGCGCGAGCTGATGGTCACCGTGGAGCGCAACGCCGCCCAGGCGCTGGCCCTGCACAAGACCAGGCGCGCCTCCGACCTCACCACCCGCAGCGTCGCGCTGCAGGAGATCGCCGACGCCCTCGGGCTGGACACCGCCCCGCTGCGGATCGAGTGCTACGACATCTCGCACCTGCAGGGCGAGGACGTGGTCGCGTCCATGGTGGTCTTCGAGGACGGCCTGGCCCGCAAGAGCGAGTACCGGCGCTTCGCGATCAAGAGCTTCGAGGGGCAGGACGACGTCCGCTCCATGCACGAGGTGATCACCCGGCGGTTCCGGCACACCGAGGCGAAGCCCGACCGGGACGAGGAGACCGGCAGGCCGCGCCGCTTCGCCTACCCGCCGCAGCTGATCGTGGTCGACGGCGGCGAGCCGCAGGTCGCGGCCGCGCAGCGGGCGCTGCAGGAACTGGGCGTCACCGACGTGGCGCTGTGCGGGCTGGCCAAGCGGCTGGAGGAGGTCTGGCTCCCGGAGGAGGACGACCCGGTGATCCTGCCGCGCAGCTCCGAGGGCCTCTACCTGCTGCAGCGGGTCCGCGACGAGGCGCACCGCTTCGCCATCGCCTACCAGCGCCAGAAGCGCTCCAAGCGGCTCACCACCGGTGGCCTCGACGCCGTCCCGGGCCTGGGGGAGACCCGCAGGCAGGCGCTGCTGAAGCACTTCGGCTCCCTGAAGCGGCTGCGTACCGCCACCGTGACAGAGATCTGCGAGGTCCCCGGCGTGGGGCTGCGCACCGCGGAGGCCGTTGTGGCAGCGTTGGCCACCCGTACACCTTCCGCTCCTGTCGTCAACACCTCCACCGGGGAGATCCTTGACGAGAGCGACACGGCGGATGGCGTCACCAGGGCTGACCTGGCCACTCGACAGGGTGAGGGTCAGCCTGACGGGAAGCCGACAGCGGTCGGGGACGTTGTTCCCAGTACCGGCAGCGGCACCAACGAGCATGGGGAGAACACGTGAGTATGTCCGGCGGTGAGATCGTCCCCGAGCTGGTGATCATCTCCGGGATGTCCGGGGCTGGTCGCAGCACGGCGGCGAAGTGCCTGGAGGACCTCGGCTGGTTCGTCGTCGACAACCTGCCGCCGTCGTTGATACCGACCATGGTCGACCTCGGTGCGCGGTCCCAGGGCGCGGTGGCCCGGATAGGGGCCGTGGTGGACGTGCGCGGGCGCAGCTTCTTCGACGACCTGCTGGCCTCGCTGGAGGACCTGGAGAAGCGCGGGGTCCGGCTCCGGGTGGTCTTCCTGGAGGCCTCGGACGACGCGCTGGTACGGCGGTTCGAGAGCGTGCGCCGACCGCACCCGCTGCAGGGCGACGGCCGGATCGTCGACGGCATCGAGCAGGAGCGCACCCTGCTGCGGGACCTGCGCGGTGAGGCCGACCTGGTGATCGACACCTCCGGCCTCAACGTCCACGAGCTGCGCGCCAAGATGGACGCCCAGTTCTCCGACGACCAGGAGCCGCAGCTCAGGGCCACGGTGATGTCCTTCGGCTTCAAGTACGGCCTGCCGGTGGACGCCGACCTGGTGGTGGACTGCCGCTTCCTGCCCAACCCGCACTGGGTCCCCGAACTGCGTTCCCGCACCGGCACCGACGAGGACGTGGCCGGCTACGTCTTCGACCAGCCGGGAGCCAAGGAGTTCCTGGACCAGTACGGCGATCTGCTGCGCATTGTGACCGACGGCTACCGCCGGGAGGGCAAGCGGTATATGACAGTTGCCGTAGGCTGCACCGGTGGGAAGCACCGCAGCGTGGCCATGTCCGAGCGGCTGGCGAAGCGTCTGATCGCCGACGGTCTGGAGACGGTGCTGGTGCACCGGGACATGGGGCGCGAGTAGTCGGCGACGCCTGACCGGGCAGACAGGCAGGCAGCACCGGCAGGACAGCACGCCGGCAGGGCAGCGCACAGCAGGACAGCGAGGGGCATGGGTGGCGTCACACATCGTTGCCGGACGGCAGGTCCGCCGCCGGGGGGCCCCGAAGATCACCGCGCTGGGCGGCGGGCAGGGGCTCGCCGCCTCGCTGCGGGCGCTGCGCAGACTCACCGGTGATCTGACCGCCGTGGTCACCGTCGCCGACGACGGCGGCTCCAGCGGGCGGCTCCGGGCCGAGCTGGGCGTGCTCCCGCCGGGCGACCTGCGCAAGGCGCTGGCCGCGTTGTGCGGGGACGACGACTGGGGCCGGACCTGGTCCGAGGTGATCCAGCACCGGTTCCAGAGCGACGGCGACCTGCACGGCCACGCGGTCGGCAACCTGCTGATCGTGGCCCTGTGGGAGAAGCTCGGCGACCCGGTGGAGGCGCTGGCCTACGTCGGCACCCTGCTGGGCGCGCAGGGCCGGGTGCTGCCGATGTCCTCGGTCCCGCTGGACATCGAGGCCAGCGTGCGCGGCGTGGACCCGGCCGAGCCGGAGCGGCTGGACACCGTGCGCGGCCAGGCGAAGGTCGCGGTCACCCCGGGCGAGGTCGAGTCGGTGCGGCTGCTGCCGCAGGACCCGCCGGCCGTGCCCGAGGCGGTGGCGGCCGTCCGCGACGCCGACTGGGTGGTGCTCGGTCCCGGCTCCTGGTTCACCAGCGTGCTGCCGCACCTGCTGGTGCCGGACCTGCGCGACGCCCTGGTGGGCACCCGGGCCCGGAAGGTGCTGGCGCTCAACCTGGTGGCCCAGCCCGGTGAGACCGAGGGCTTCTCGCCGCAGCGTCACCTGGAGGTGCTGGAGGCGCACGCCCCCGAGCTGACCGTGGACGTGGTGCTCGCGAACCGGGCGACGGTCGCCGACCCGGAGGCGCTGCGCAGTGCCGCGAAACGGCTCGGTGCCGAACTGGCACTCGACAACGTCGCGGCCCCGGACGGGAGTCCACGACACGACCCGGAGCTTCTGGCCGCAGCGTACGACCGGATCTTCCGAACACATGGAAGGATCGCGCCATGGCGATGACGGCAGCGGTGAAGGACGAAATCAGCCGGCTCCCCGTCACCCGGGCATGCTGCCGCAAGGCGGAGGTCTCGGCGATCCTGCGGTTCGCGGGCGGTCTGCACATTGTGAGCGGACGCATCGTGATCGAGGCGGAGCTGGACACCGGCGTTGCGGCACGGCGACTGCGCAAGGACCTGCTGGAGATCTTCGGACACTCCTCGGATCTGGTGGTGATGGCCCCCGGCGGTCTGCGACGCGGCAGCCGGTACGTGGTGCGGGTGGTGAAGGACGGCGATCTGCTGGCCCGGCAGACCGGGCTGGTGGACGGGCGCGGACGCCCGATCCGGGGGCTTCCCCCGGCGGTGGTCTCCGGGGCGACCTGTGACGCGGAGGCGGCCTGGCGCGGCGCCTTCCTGGCGCACGGCTCGCTCACCGAGCCCGGCAGGTCCTCCTCCCTGGAGATCACCTGCCCCGGCTCGGAGGCGGCGCTGGCCCTGGTCGGCGCGGCCCGGCGGCTGGGCATCTCGGCGAAGGCCCGCGAGGTGCGCGGCGTGGACCGGGTGGTGATCAGGGACGGTGACGCGATCGGCGCCCTGCTGACCCGTCTCGGCGCGCACGAGTCGGTGCTGGCCTGGGAGGAGCGGCGGATGCGCCGCGAGGTCCGGGCGACGGCCAACCGGCTGGCGAACTTCGACGACGCCAACCTGCGCCGCTCGGCGCGGGCCGCCGTCGCGGCCGGTGCCCGGGTGCAGCGTGCCCTGGAGATCCTCGGCGAGGAGGTCCCGGAGCATCTGGCCGCGGCCGGACGGCTGCGGATGGAGCACAAGCAGGCCTCGCTGGAGGAGCTGGGCTCGCTCGCGGACCCGCCGCTGACCAAGGACGCGGTGGCCGGCCGGATCCGGCGGCTGCTGGCGATGGCGGACAAGCGCGCCTCCGAGCTGGGCCTGCCCAGCACCGAGCACAACCTGTCCGAGCCGGACTCGTACGGCCACGGCTCGATGTCGCACGGCTCGATGTCCCACAGTGCGGGCTCCTACGCCTCGCTGTCCCACGGCCAGGGCGGGTACGGCCCGGGGTCCTACGGCTCCGCGCAGCACGGCGGGCAGCCCTACGGGGGCGAGTCCTACGACGGCGAGGCGTACGCGACCGAGTCCTTCGCGGCGCAGCCGTACCCCGCCGAGCCCTACGGGACGGAGCAGCTGGCCGCCCGCTGAGCGGCGGTGCCCCGCCCCGGGACGCGCTGTCCCGGGGCGGTGCCGCAGTTGTGCGGCCGGTCGGATGTGCTCTCCGCCACCCCCGCGGGGTAGGGTTTTAAGCGGTCGGGGACATCCCATTCCAGCTCGTCGACGCAGCGCGTCGGCGTATCAGCGAGGAGATCGGTTCGTGACGATCCGGGTAGGCATCAATGGGTTCGGCCGCATTGGTCGCAACTTCTTCCGTGCGGTTCAGGCCCAGGGCGCGGACATCGAAATCGTCGGTGTCAACGACCTGACCGACACCAAGACCCTGGCACACCTGCTCAAGTACGACTCGACCATGGGCACCCTCCAGGCCGAGGTCACCCACACGGACGACACCATCACCGTCGACGGCAAGACCTTCAAGGTCTCCGCCGAGCGGGATCCCGCCGCCCTCGGCTGGGCCGCCCTGGGCGCCGACATCGTGATCGAGTCCACCGGCTTCTTCACCAAGGCCGAGGCCGCGAAGAAGCACATCACGGCCGGCGCCAAGAAGGTCCTGATCTCGGCCCCCGCCTCCGACGAGGACATCACCATCGTCATGGGCGTGAACGACGACAAGCTGGACGTCGCCAAGCACGACATCATCTCCAACGCCTCCTGCACCACCAACTGCGTGGCGCCGATGGCGAAGGTCATGCACGAGGCCTTCGGCATCGTCAAGGGCATGATGACGACGGTTCACGCGTACACCAACGACCAGGTCACCCTGGACTTCCCGCACAAGGACCTGCGCCGCGCCCGCGCCGCCGCCCTGAGCATCATCCCGACCTCCACCGGCGCCGCCAAGGCCACCGCGCTGGTGCTGCCGGAGCTCAAGGGCAAGCTGGACGGCACCTCGCTGCGCGTCCCCGTCCCCACCGGCTCGATCACCGACCTGGTGGTCGACCTGGAGCGCGACGTCACCAAGGACGAGGTCAACGCGGCCTTCCTGAAGGCCTCGCAGGGCTCGCTCAAGGGCTACCTGTACTACAACGAGGACGAGATCGTCTCCCGCGACATCGTCAACTCGCCGTACTCCTGCATCTTCGACGCGCCCATGACGATGGTCCAGGGCAACCAGGTCAAGATCTTCGGCTGGTACGACAACGAGTGGGGCTACTCGAACCGTCTCGTCAACCTGACCACCCTCGTCGGTGGCCAGCTCTGACCTGCACGGCAGCACGCGCTATCTGAGCAGGGTCCGGACTGGAACAGGTCCGGACCCTGTCCGTGTCGCGCCGGTTCCCCCTTCCCTGGCCCCCACCACCCCCGGAGAGTCCTGACCGTGCAGACCATCGACGACCTCGACGTCGCCGGCAAGCGGGTTTTCGTCCGCGCCGACCTCAACGTGCCGCTGTCCGGCACCGACATCACCGACGACGGCCGGATCCGCGCCGTCGCCCCGACCATCGCCAAGCTCGTCGCCGCGGGCGCCAAGGTGATCGTCGCCTCCCACCTGGGCCGTCCCAAGGGCGCGCCCGACCCCCAGTTCAGCCTCGCCCCGGTGGCCGTACGCCTCGGCACGATCCTGGGCCAGGACGTCGTGTTCGCCACCGACACCGTCGGCGACAGCGCCGCCCAGGCCGTGGCCGGCCTCCAGGACGGCGGCGTGGTGCTGCTGGAGAACCTGCGCTTCAACGCGGGCGAGACCAGCAAGGACGACGCCGAGCGCGGCGCCTTCGCGGACCGGCTCGCCGCTCTCGCCGACCTCTACGTCGGCGACGGCTTCGGCGCGGTGCACCGCACGCACGCCTCGGTCTACGACCTGCCGGCCCGGCTCCCGCACGCGGTGGGCCTGCTGATCGCGACCGAGGTGGCCGTGCTCAAGCGCCTCACCGAGCAGGTCGACCGCCCGTACGTGGTGGTGCTCGGCGGGGCCAAGGTCTCCGACAAGCTCGGTGTGATCGACAACCTGCTGGGCAAGGCCGACCGGATCCTCATCGGCGGCGGCATGGCCTACACCTTCCTCGCGGCCAAGGGCCACGAGGTCGGCAAGAGCATCCTGCAGGCCGACCAGATCCCGACCGTGCTGGAGTACCTGGACCGCGCCGAGAAGAACGGCGTGGAGTTCGTGCTCCCGGTCGACGTGGCCGTCTCGGCCGACTTCCCGGACACCAGGACGCACGCCCCGGTCGCGGACTTCGAGATCGTCGCCAGCGACGCGATCCCCGCCGGCAAGGAGGGTCTGGACCTCGGTCCGGAGACCCGGAAGCTGTTCGCGGCCAAGCTGGCGGACGCCAGGACCGTGTTCTGGAACGGCCCGATGGGCGTGTTCGAGCACCCGACCTTCGCCGAGGGCACCAAGGCCGTCGCCCAGGCGCTGGCCGACGGCGACTCCTTCTCGGTGGTCGGCGGCGGCGACTCGGCCGCGGCCGTCCGCATCCTGGGCTTCGACGAGAAGAAGTTCGGGCACATCTCGACGGGTGGCGGCGCCAGCCTCGAATACCTGGAGGGCAAGACCCTCCCCGGCCTCGCCGCACTGGAGAACTGACACCATGACCCACTCCCGTACCCCGCTGATGGCGGGCAACTGGAAGATGAACCTCAACCACCTTGAGGCCATCGCGCACACGCAGAAGCTGGCGTTCGCGCTGACCGACAAGGACTACGCCTCGGTCGAGGTCGCCGTCCTGCCGCCGTTCACGGACCTGCGTTCGGTGCAGACCCTGATCGACGGCGACAAGCTGAAGATCAAGTACGGCGCCCAGGACATCTCCGCCCACGACTCGGGCGCGTACACCGGCGAGATCTCCGGCCCGATGCTGTCCAAGCTGAAGTGCACCTACGTGGCCGTCGGCCACTCGGAGCGGCGCCAGTACCACGGCGAGAACGAGGCCGTCGTCAACGGCAAGGTGCAGGCCGCCTTCCGGCACGGGATCGTCCCGATCCTCTGCGTGGGCGAGGGTCTGGACATCCGCAAGGCCGGCAACCAGGTCGCCTACACGCTGGCCCAGGTCGACGGCGCCCTGGAGGGCGTGCCGGCGGCCGACGCCGAGCGCATCGTCATCGCCTACGAGCCGGTGTGGGCCATCGGCACCGGCGAGGTGGCCACCCCCGAGGACGCCCAGGAGGTCTGCGGGGCGATCCGGGTGCGGCTCGCCGAGCTCTACAGCCAGGAGCTGGCGGACAAGGTCCGGGTCCTCTACGGCGGTTCGGTGAAGGCCTCGAACGCGGCCGGGATCATGGCCAAGCCGGACGTGGACGGCGCCCTGATCGGCGGCGCGGCCCTGGACCCGGAGGAGTTCGTGAAGATCGTCCGTTACCGGGACCAGGCAGTAGGCTGACGGCAGTCTAGAGTGTGTGGGTCGGGACGGCGGTTGAGGACCGCCGACCCGGCCCTGCCGCACTACCGCACTGCTTCACAATCGGTAAGCATTAGCCCCGCACGCCACAGACCCCGTTCACGAGAGATTGGTCCCGCCGTGATCCTCGGCTTCTCGATCGCGCTGATCTTCTTCAGCCTGATGATGGTTGCCCTCGTCCTGCTGCACAAGGGCAAGGGTGGCGGCCTGTCCGACATGTTCGGTGGCGGTATGTCCTCCACAGGCGGTGGCTCCGCGGTGGCAGAGCGCAACCTCGACCGCATCACCATTTTCATGGGTATCGGCTGGTTCGCCTGCATCATCATCCTGTCGCTGCTACTCAAGGCCAAGACCGGTTCCTGAGCGCGGTCCCCGCTCGAAAGCTGACGGACCGTCGCCCCGCCGCCTATCATGGTGACCAGGTTGTCACCGGTGGCGGTGTCGGGCGGCACTTATGCGGTCCGTACACTGGGACGACTCCGTCGGAGAAGGGGGGCGACGGGACACTGTGGGGGCCGGGCCTCGGGGGCACGGTTTCTTCCCAGGTGACTATCGCATCGCACCAGCACGCAGGGAGTCAGACCGTGGCAAGTGGCAACGCCATTCGTGGCAGCAGGGTCGGGGCAGGTCCCATGGGGGAGGCCGAGCGCGGCGAGTCCGCTCCTCGGCTCCGGATCTCCTTCTGGTGTGCCAACGGACACGAGACCCGTCCGTCCTTCGCGTCCGACGCGCAGATCCCGGAGACCTGGGACTGCCCGCGCTGTGGCTTCCCGGCCGGACAGGACGAGGAGAACCCGCCGGCCCCGCCGCGTACCGAGCCGTACAAGACCCACCTGGCGTACGTCCGCGAGCGGCGCAGCGACGCCGACGGTGAGGCGATCCTCGCCGAGGCGCTGGCCAAGCTGCGCGGCGAGATCTGACCAGCAGCAGCGGTAACAGCAGCAAGAGCAGTACGGCAGGAACTCCGGCGCAGTGGTCACCGCGCGGCAGGGCGCTGTCGGCACCTCCTCACCCGGTGCCGGCGGCGCCCTTCGAGTTGTCACGGCACCGTTCGCGGGGGTCGTGCTTGCCGCAGGCCATGAGCAGTGGCGGGTGTGCGGTCTGCACCGGACCGGGCAGGACCCTCAGGTCCGGCCGGTGAGCACGCCGGCCCGCGCCGCCAGCACGGCGCGCCGGCACTCGGCCGGGCCGCCCCAGGCGGTGCGAAGCACCCGGGCGCGGCGGATCCACAGCGACAGGTCGAACTCGTCGGTGTAGCCGATGGCGCCGTGCAGTTGCAGCGCGGCGCGGGCCGCCGCGTAGCCGGCCTCGCCGCAGGCGGCCTTGGCGGCGGCGACGTCGGCGGTCGCGCCGGGTCGGCCGTCCTCGAGCGCCACCGCCGCGGCGTGGAGCAGCGGTTCGGCGAACTCCAGCTGCAGCAGCACGTCCGCCAGCCGGTGCTTGACCGCCTGGAATCCGCCGATGGGCGTGCCGAACTGGACCCGGGTGCCGACGTACTCGACCGTCCCGGCCAGCAGTCGGCGGCCGGTGCCCAGGGCCAGCGCGGCAGTGGCCAGCGCGCCGACCCCGGCCGCTTCGGCGGCCGCCGCCGCGACCTGCGGGCCGGTCGCGAGCGGGGTGCCGTCGCCGGGGCGGCCGAGCAGGCGGGCCGGGTCCAGCGAGCACAGCAACGGGCCCTGGGAGGGGGCCTCCGCCAGGGTGTCGCCGTCGACCCGCAGCACGGTGCCGGCCAGGTCCGGGTCGGCCGCGTACCCGCCGTCGGCGGGGGCCGCGCGGAGCGGCGAGGGCTCGGGCGGGGAAGGCCGGAGCGGCGAAGGGTCGTGCCGGAGGCTGAGTGGGGGGACGGTGAGGGCGGCTTCGCCGGAGGCGGCTCGGGGGAGCCAGCGGGCGGCGGGTGCCGCCACCCCGGCCCGGTCCAGCAGCACGCTCGCGGCGAGACTCTCGGCGACCGGCCCGGGGACCGCATGGCGACCCAACTCCACGCAGGCGACCATCAGTTCGACCGGCAGCAGACCGACGCCGCCATACTCCTCGGGCACCGCGAGGGCGAACACCCCGGCATCGCCGAGCCGGCGCCACAGCGCCCGCGCCGGAGCCGGGTCCCCGGCCGCGCGGGCCCGGATCACCGCCGGGGTGTCGGCGGCGCCGAGGAGCGCGTCCAGGCTGGCGGCGAAATCCCGCTGCTCGGTGTCGAGGAGGAATCTCATCCGCGCCGTCCCTTCGGCAGGCCGAGCAGCCGCTCGGCGACGATGTCCCGCTGGATCTCGTTGGTGCCGCCGTAGATCGGTCCGGCCAGTGCGAACACATAGCCGTCGGCCCAGTCGTCGCGGCCGTCCGGGCGGTCCAGCAACTCGCCGTCGGGACCCAGCAGGTCCAGCGCGGTCTCGTGCAGGGCGATGTCCAGCTCGGACCAGTAGATCTTGTTGAGGCTGGACTCCGCGCCGACGGCCGCACCCTCGGCGATCCGCGAGGCGGCCGCGAACGCGGACAGCTGGTAGGCCCTGGCCCGGATCACCGCGTCGGCGACGCGCTCGGCGAGGGCGGTGTCGGCCGGGTCGCCCAGCCGCCGCCAGAGCGCGACCAGCCGGTCGGCGGCGGCCAGAAAGCGGCCGGGGCTGCGCAGGGTGAGCCCGCGCTCGTTGCCCGCCGTGCTCATCGCCGCGCGCCAGCCCTGGCCGGCCGTGCCGATGACGTCCCGGTCCGGGACGAAGACCTGGTCCAGGAAGAGCTCGGCGAAGGCGGGCCGGCCGTCCAGCCGTCCGATCGGACGGACCGTCACCCCCGGTGCGTCCAGCGGGAACATCAGGTAGGTCAGGCCGCGGTGGCGGGCCCCGGACTCCTCGACCGGAGTGGACCGGAACAGGCCGAAGGCGTTATCCGCGAAGGCCGCCCGCGAGGACCAGGTCTTGGACCCGTCCAGCAGCCAACCGCCGTTCGTACGGCGGGCGGTGGAGCGCAGCGCGGCCAGGTCGCTGCCCGCGCCCGGCTCGGACCAGGCCTGCGCCCAGACCACCGTGCCGTCGGCCATCTCCGGCAGGATCCGGGCGCGCTGCTCGGCGCTGCCGTGTTCGAACAGGGTGGGGGCGAGCAGGTTGATGCCGTTCTGGGTGACCCGCCCCGGGGCCCCCGCGGCGTAGTACTCCTCCTCGAAGGTCAGCCACTGGAGCAGGGTGGCGCCGCGTCCGCCGTACTCGCGGGGCCAGGAGACCACGGCCCAGCGGTCCGCCTGCAGCTCCCGTTCCCACTCCCGGTGGGCGGCGAAGCCGGCCTCGGTCTCCAGCGAGGGCAGGCGCCCGGCGGGGACGTGCTTCGCCAGCCAGGCCCGCGCCTCCGCGCGGAACTCCTGCTCTGCCGTACTGAACTGAAGATCCATCAGTTGCCCGCCCGCTGTTCTCGGACAGGCTGTTCTGCGGGACGCTGTGCCGCCGCCTTCATCGAGGCGGCGTCCATGCCGCCCAGCGAGTCCTTGGCGGTCTCGGCGTTGTGCGCGTGGGCGAGGTGGTGCAACCCGAACACCGAGTCCAGGCCGCTGTGCAGGCCCTGAAGGTCCTCGGCCTGGTTGACGGCGCGCTTGGTGAGGGCCAGGCCCATGGCCGGCATCTCGGCGATCCGGGCGGCCAGCGCCATCGTCGCCGCGTGCAGGTCGGCGCGCGGCACCAGCCGGTTCACCATGGCCAGCTCGTAGGCCCGTTGGGCGGTCATCCGGTCGCCGGTGTACAGGAACTCCTTGGCGATCCGCGGCGGCAGCACCCAGGGGTGGGCGAAGTACTCGACACCGGGGATGCCCATCCGGACCACCGGGTCGGCGAAGAAGGCGTCCTCGCTGGCGACGATCAGATCGCACACCCAGGCGAGCATCAACCCCCCTGCCACGCACGCCCCGTGGACCGAGGCGAGGAGCGGCTTGGGCAGTTCGCGCCAGCGTCGGCACATGCCGAGGTAGACCTCCGACTCGCGGGCGAAGCGGCTCTCCGCGCCCTGCCGCGCGGAGTGGTCCCACCACAGCGACGCCCGCCGCTCGAACGGCAGGTGCGCGTCCCGTCCGGGCGTGCCGATGTCGTGGCCGGCCGAGAAGTGCGGGCCCGCCCCGCGCAGCACCACGACCTTCACCTCCGGGTCCTCGGCGGCCCGGTAGAAGGCCCGGTCCAGGGCGTAGGTCATGGCGGAGTTCTGGGCGTTGCGGTACTCGGGGCGGTTCATGGTCACCACGGCCACCGGGCCCTGGCCTTCGTACAGGACCACCTCTGTGCTGTGCTCGGTCACGGCGCCTCCACCTTCCCTAACAAGTGTTTGGTAGGTTAACGTGCGGGAAGTCAGCCGTCGAGACATCCGGGAGCCACGCAGATGACGACACCGGCCTACCTCCCCGGGCACGGACTCCTGGCCGGACGCGGCGCGGTGATCACCGCGGCCGCAGGCGCCGGGATCGGTGGGGCGACCGCCCGCCGCTTCCTGGAGGAGGGCGCCGAGGTGGTCCTCGGTGACGCCCACGCCCGTCGGCTGCAGGAGACCGTCGACGCCCTCGGTGCCGAGTTCGGCGAGAAGCGCGTCGCCGGAACCCCCTGCGACGTGACCGACGAGCAGCAGGTCGGCGCGTTGCTGGCGCTCGCCGAGGAGCGGCACGGACGGCTGGACATCGTGGTCAACAACGCCGGCCTGGGCGGCACCGCCCCGCTGGTGGAGATGACCGACGCGCAGTGGGACAAGGTCCTCGACGTCACCCTCACCGGCACCATGCGCTGCACCCGCGCCGCGCTGCGCCGGTTCCGCGCCACCGGCGCCGGGGGCGTCGTGGTCAACAACGCCTCGGTGGTGGGCTGGCGGGCCCAGGCCGGACAGGCGCACTACGCGGCGGCCAAGGCGGGGGTGATGGCACTGACCCGCTGCGCGGCGGTCGAGGCCGTCGAGTACGGGGTACGGGTCAACGCCGTCTCCCCGAGCCTGGCCATGCACCCGCACCTGGTGAAGGTCACCACCCCCGAGCTGCTCGCCGAGCTGACCGCGGCCGAGGCCTTCGGGCGCTGGGCCGAGCCCTGGGAGGTGGCCAACGTGATCGTCTTCCTGGCCAGCGGTTACTCGTCCTATATGACCGGCGAGGTCGTCTCGGTCAGCAGCCAGCATGCGTGAGGACGGCTCCGATCGCGGCGACAATGGCGGCAGACGTCAGATGCGAGGAGAGACCCGATGACCCCCCGTGCCAACGGCGGCCGAACCACTGCCCCCGGAGACCGATCCGGCGCCGCGAAGCCCGCCACCGGTGCCCCCACCGCCGGTGCCTCCGCCGCAGGTGCGGCCACCGCCGCGGCGCCTGCGGCCGGAGCGGCCACCGGCACCCGGCGGGACGAGCTGCTGGCCACCGCCGCCCAGGTCTTCGCCCGCCAGGGCTACGACGCCACCACGGTTCGGGAGATCGCCGACGCCGCCGGGATCCTCGCCGGCAGCCTCTACTACCACTTCGACTCCAAGGAGTCGATGCTGGACGAGATCCTGTCCGGCTTCCTCACCGAGCTCTGGGCCGGCTACGACAGCGTCCTCGCCGCCGGCCTCGGACCCCGGGAGACCCTGGAGGCGCTGGTCGTCGAGTCGTTCCGGGAGATCGACCGGCACCGCGACGCCGTCGCCATCTACCAGCGCGAGCGCCACCTGGCCGGAGAGCCCCGGTTCGCGTACATCGCCGACTCGATGACCCGCTTCGAGACCGCCTGGCTGGGCACCCTGGAGCGCGGGGCGGCCGAGGGAGTGTTCCGCACCGACCTGGACCTCCGCCTGGCGTACCGGTTCGTCCGCGACACCGTCTGGGTCGCGGCGTCCTGGTACCGGCCGGGCGGGAAGCACGAGGCGGGCGAGATCGCCCGCCAGTACCTGAGCATGCTGCTGGACGGGCTCACCGCCCGCTGAGCGGCCCTCAACTCTCGCAGGAGGAGCGAACGCCATGCCCGAGGCCTACATCGTCGAAGCCGTCCGCACGCCCGTGGGCCGCCGCCGGGGCGGCCTGGCGCAGGTGCACCCCGCCGACCTCGGCGCGCATGTGCTGAAGGCGCTGGTCCAGCGCTCCGGGGTCGACCCGGCGCTGGTCGAGGACGTGGTCTTCGGCTGCCTGGACACGGTCGGCCCGCAGGCCGGCGACATCGCCAGGACCAGCTGGCTGGCGGCCGGGCTGCCCGAGGAGGTGCCGGGCGTCACCATCGACCGGCAGTGCGGGTCGTCCCAGCAGGCGGTGCACTTCGCCGCGCAGGCGGTGATGTCAGGCACCAGCGACCTGGTGGTGGCCGGCGGCACCCAGAGCATGTCGCAGATCCCGATCGCCTACGCCTCGCGGGAGGCGGCCGTGCCGCTCGGCCTGACCGACGGCCCGTTCGCCGGCTCGGTGGGCTGGCGCGAGCGGTACGGCGACCAGCCGGTGAACCAGTTCCACGGCGCCGAGATGATCGCCGCCAAGTGGGACATCTCCCGCGAGGACATGGAGCGCTTCGCGCTGCGCTCGCACCGGCGCGCGGCGCGGGCCGTCGACGAGGGCCGCTTCGAGCGCGAGATCGTCCCGTACGGCGAGGTCCGGCACGACGAGGGCCCGCGCCGGGACACCAGCCTGGAGAAGATGGCCGGCCTCGCCGCGCTCACCGAGGGCGGCCGGCTCACCGCCGCCGTCTCCTCCCAGGTCTCCGACGGCGCCTCGGCGATGCTGCTCGCGTCGGAGCGGGCGGTCCGCGAGTACGGCCTCACCCCGCGCGCCCGGGTGCACCACCTGTCGGTGCGCGGCGAGGACCCGATCCGGATGCTCTCCGCGCCCATCCCGGCCACCGCGTACGCCCTGAAGAAGGCCGGGATGACCATCGACGCCATCGACCTGGTCGAGATCAACGAGGCGTTCGCCCCGGTGGTGCTGGCCTGGCTGAAGGAGACCGGCGCGGACCCGGAGAGGGTCAACGTCAACGGCGGCGCCATCGCCCTCGGCCACCCCCTGGGCGCCACCGGCGTCCGGCTGATGACCACCCTGCTGCACGAACTGGAGCGCACCGGCGGCCGCTACGGCCTGCAGACCATGTGCGAGGGCGGTGGCCAGGCCAACGTCACCATCATCGAACGCCTGTAGCCCGCCGAGGCCAGGCGTCGTCGTCGTGTCCAACGAATGTTTTACAAATGTTGGACACGCGCCTAGGCTGATGCCATGGCGACGACGATAGGGTTCCGGCCGACCGAGGAAGACGAGAAGATCATCAAGGCCGCGCTACGGGAGGGCGAGCGCACCAGCGATGTGATCCGCCGCGCGCTCAGGCTTCTGGAACGCGAGGCGTGGCTGGAGCAGGCGCGCTCGGACATGGAACGTCTCGCGGACGAGGACCTCAACGCCGAAGGCGATGCCTGGTGATCCGTGGAGCCGTGTACCGAGTGGATTTCGGCGACGCCAAACCGGGTCACGAGCAACGCGGCCGCCGCTACGGCCTGGTGATGAGTCCCAGCTCGGGCAGCTGGACGGTGGCGACGGTCATCCCGACCTCCACGAGCGCCCAAGCTTCGGTGTTCCGGCCGGAATTGGAGATCGACGGCCAGGCGACCCGGTTGCTCGTCGACCAGATCCGCACGGTGGACGTGACGTTCGTCCACGGCGACGCGGTGCACTACCTCGACCGTGACGAAATGGCAGAAGTGGAGCATGCGCTCAGCCGGTATCTGGGCCTGTAGTCTCCGTCCGGACGCCCTTGCCCAGAGCGGCCAGGTGAATGGCTTCCCGGTGGATGGCTTTGCGGATGATCGCGGACTGGGCGCCGCCCCCGCGTGCCGCTGCCTCCTTGATGATGGCCAGGTCCGCGGGATCGGCATAGACGGTCAGGCGCGTGAGGCTCATGCGCCTATGGTGCCGCAGGTACGCGTTGGGCTGCCGCGACTTATGCGCTGCAGCCGTCGGGCGTCGGTAGGCGGTTGGTCAGGACGTCCGCGGCCTCCGTCATGATCGCGTGGATCAGGTCCTGGACCGAGGGCAGGTCGTCGATCAGGCCGGCGACCTGGCCGGAGGCCATCACGCCGAGGTCGGTGCGGCCGTCCACCATGGCGGCCCTGAGCAGCATCGGGGTGTTGGCGGCGAGCAGGACCTGGCTCCAGGTCAGGTCGTGGCCGTGCTTCATGGCCAGGCCGTCGCGGACCATCGCGCGCCAGCTCATGCCCGAGTCCGCGCGGAACGCCGCCGCGTGCCGCAGCGCGCGGGCCAGCGCACGGGTGCGCCCCGAGCGTTCGAGGGCGTCGACCAGCTCGCTGCGGAGCATCCGGTGCGGCAGGCCGTCGACCTTGGTGGTGACGGTGACGTCCTGGACGCCCGCGGCGAGGTAGCGGGCCTTGACCGGCTCGGGGACGGTGCTGTCCGAGGTCAGCAGGAAGCGGGTGCCCATGGCGATGCCCGCCGCGCCGTGGGCGAGGGCCGCGACCAGGCCCCGGCCGTCGCGGAAGCCGCCCGCCGCGATCACCGGGATGTCCACGGCGTCCACCACCTGCGGCAGCAGCACCGTGGTGGCCACCGCACCGGTGTGCCCGCCGCCCTCGCCGCCCTGGACCAGGACCGCGTCCACGCCCCAGGCGGCGACCTTCTCGGCGTGCCTGCGCGCGCCGACGGAGGGGATGACCACCACGCCCGCGTCCCTGAGCCGCGCGATCAGCTCGCGTGAGGGCGCCAGCGCGAAGGAGGCCACCCGCACGCCCTCCTTGACGATGATGTCCGCGCGTTCCCCCGCGTCGCCCGCGTCGGCGCGCAGGTTCACCCCGAACGGGGCGTCGGTGCGCTCCTTCACCTCCCGTACCGCGGCCCGAAGCCGGTCCGGGGACATGGTCGCCGAGGCGAGGATGCCGAGGCCGCCCGCCCGGGCCGTGGCGGTGACCAGACGCGGTCCGGCGACCCAGCCCATGCCGGTCTGCACCACCGGGTGCGTGACGCCCACGAGCCGCGTCAGCGCGGTCTCCAGGCGCGGGACGCCGGCGCGGCCCCGGCGGGTGCCGGAGCTGCATCGGGCGTCGTGGTCGGCTGCCTGTTCCCGGCCGGTGTCAGCGCCGTGGCTGGTGCCGGCGTGGTCGGCGTCGGGGTCCGGGCGGTGGTCGGCGTGGTCGGCGGGGGTCATGGGCGTACCTCGCGGTCGCGGGCGCCGCGCGGGTCCAGGACCTCGCGGATCAGCCGCAGTTCCTCGGCCGAGGGGTCGCGGGTGAACGGCACGCCGGCGTCCGGGAGCGCGAGCGGGAAGCCGGTGGCGGCCGCGACCTGGTCCACGGTCACCCCGGGGTGCACCGAGCACAGCCGCATCGCCCGGTCGGGGCCGCCGAAGTCCAGCACCGCCAGGTCGGTGACGACCCGGCGCAGGTCGTGGAACCGTCCCGCCGCACCGTCCAGCCGGTGCTGGCCGACCCCGCAGACCACGTCCACCCGCTCGACGAACACCCGGCTGCTGTGCCGGGGGATCCAGTAGCTGGTCGGGTTGTTGGCGGTGTTGCCGGGGGCGCCGCGGACCCCCAGGAGCTGGCGGTCGGGCCGGGACCAGTCCCCGATGCAGGAGATGTTCTGGTTGCCGTGGCGGTCGATCTGGCTGGCGCCCATCATCACGTGGCGGTGGCCGCCGGCGACCATCTCCAGATGCCGCCGGTAGGGGAGCCAGCCCTCGACCGCGGCCGGTGCCGCGCCCAGCGCGGGGACGTCGGCGGCCAGCATCGCCTCGCCGTCGGTGATCAGCAGCTCGGGCGCGAAGGTGAGCCTGGCGAGCCGGGCGCCCAGCGTGGAGACCGTGCCCATGGCGGCGGCCAGCACCTCGCCGTCGCCGCGCCAGGCCTCGGCACAGGCGATGACGCAGTACTCGGCGCGGGTGGCGGCGACGGTGGCGGTGGTCATCGGCTCTGCTCCGTTCGGAACGCCGCCACGGCGGCCTGGTAGTACGCCTCGTCCCCGGACAGGAAGCGGCGCCCGAACGCGGCCCAGGCGGCCGGGTCGGCGGCGGCCTGCGCATAGGCGCGCTGAAAGGCCTCGTCGCGCCCGTAGTCGGGGTCGCAGGAGGTGAAGTGCGCCCCGTTCGGCGCCTCGACGACCCCGCTGACGGAGTGCCGGGAGACCAGCAGCGAGGCCGGGCCGCCCTCCTTGAGCAGCTCGCCGGTCTCCACCACCCGCTCGCAGCTGAGGTACGCGGTGTCGGCGGCGCCGACGAACAGGTCGTCCATGTACGGGTCGGGGCCCAGGTACTGGCCGTTGCCGGACCGGTCGGCGCGGTTCAGGTGCACCAGCGCGGCGTCCAGACGCAGCGCGGGCATCGCCACCAGCTCCTCGCCGTCCGGGTACGGGGAGGTCACCGTGCGCAGTTCGGGGTTGATCCGCAGCACGTCGGAGCCGAGCCCGGCCCGGGTGGGCAGGAACGGCAGCCGGTGCGCGGCGGCGGTGAGCCCCTGGACGAACATCCCCTCGTCGTACTCGCTCAGCCGCAGCGACCCGCGCTCGCGGGCGGCGCGGTAGTGCGGCTCCAGCGGGATCGAGTCCAGCGTCACGAAGGCGGTGACCAGGTGCCGGATCCGGCCGGCCGCCGCCAGCAGGCCGACGTCGGGGCCGCCGTAGGCGACCACGGTCAGGTCGGTCAGCCCGGACCGCAGGACCGCCCGGACCAGGGCCATCGGCTTGCGCCGCGAGCCCCAGCCGCCGATGCCCAGGGTCATCCCGTCCGAGAGCCGTGCGACGACCTGGTCGGCTGTCATCCGCTTGTCCATCAGCGTCCTCCGCCGTGCTGGGTCGCGTTCTGACCGGTCGTCACAAAGGCGTCGCGGTGGGCGTCGGAGACTCCGGCCAGGTTGGCCTCGAAGGTGAAGCCCTGCTCGAAGCGGTAGCTCCGGCGCACGTCGACCGGGTCGATGCCGTTGATGGCCTCCTTGGCGAGGCGCAGCAGATAACCGTCCTTGGCGGCGATCTCGCCGGCCAGCTCCAGCGCCGCGTCCCGCAGCGCGGCGCGCGGGACCACCCGCCAGACCGACCCGTGCCGGTACAGCTCCTGGGCGGTGACGGTGCGTCCGGTGTAGTACAGCGGCCGCATCAGGTGCGGCGGCACCAGCCGGGCCAGGTGGGTGGCTGCTCCCAGCGCGCCCCGGTCCAGCTCGGGCAGGCCGAAGGTGGCGTCCTCGCTGGCCACGACCGCGTCGGCGTTGCCGACCAGCCCGATGCCGCCGCCCAGGCAGAAGCCCTGAACCGCGGCGATCACCGGCACCTGGCACTCGTACACGGCCGCGAAGGCCTCCGCGCAGCCGCGGTTGGCACCGATCAGGGCCTGTGGGCCGGGATCGCGCTGGATCTCCTTGATGTCGACGCCGGCGTTGAAGCCGCGCCCCGGGGCCTCCAGCACCACCACCCGCACGGCGGGGTCCTGCCCGGCCTCGCGCAGCGCCCGGGCGAGCTCGTACCAGCCGGCCACGGGCAGGGCGTTGACCGGAGGGAAGTCGACGGAGACGACGGCGACGCCGTCCTGGGGGAGCGAGGTGGAGACACCCATGGGATTCTCGGCTACCTTTCCACCAAACGTTAGTTAGGTGGCACCATAACAGCGGAACCGACAGTGCGGGAGGGACAGTGCGGAGGTGCGCCCGATGAACGAACCGGCCGGCAGTGGGGAACTCGCGGGACGGGTGGCCGTGGTCACCGGCGGGACCCGGGGCGTCGGCGCGGGCATCGTGGGCTCGCTGCTCGCGGCCGGTGCGGAGGTGGTCGCGGTGGCCCGCAGGGCCCCGGCCGAACCGGTCGAAGTCGCGGGCCGCAAGGCCGGGTTCCGGCCCCTGGACGTGCGCGACCCGGCGGCGTCGGCGGAACTGCTGGAGCAGGTCGCCGCCGAGTACGGGCGGCTGGACCTGCTGGTCAACAACGCCGGCGGGACGCCGTACCTGCCGCTGGCGGAGGGGGAGGCCGAGCGGCACCGGCGCATCCTGGAGCTCAACCTGGTCGCGCCGCTGCTGCTGTCCCGTGCCGCCTACCAGGTGATGCGGGGTCAGCCGGAGGGCGGATCGATCGTCATGATCGGCAGCGTCAGCGGCCAGCGCCCTTCGCCCGGCAGTGCCGCGTACGGGGCCGCCAAGGCGGGGCTCGACCACCTCGCCCGCAGCCTGGCCGTGGAGTGGGCGCCGACGGTACGGGTCAACACCCTGGTGCTGGGGATGGTCAGGACCGAGTCCTCGGAGCTCCACTACGGCGACGAGGACGGCATCGCGGCGGTGGGACGCACGGTCCCACTGGGACGGCTGGCCCGGCCGGAGGAGGTCGGCGACGCCTGCGTCTTCCTCGCCTCGCGCCGGGCCGGATACATCAGCGGTGCCTCGCTGCTGCTGCACGGCGGCGGCGAACGCCCCGCCTTCCTCGACGCCGCCACCGTCAACCGCCGGACCGAATGACCGCCACCCGAACGACCGCCCCGTCCGACCGCCCGCCCGACTGCCCAGCCGAATGACCGCCCGACCGAACAGGAGAGTTCGCCCATGCCCGGACTGGCTCAGGGTCGCACTGTGATCGTCACCGGCGCCGGACGCGGCCTCGGCCGGGCCCACGCCCTCGCCTTCGCCGCCGAGGGCGCCAACCTCGTCGTCAACGACCTCGGCGTCGGCCGGGACGGCGAGCCCTCCGCCGACAGCCCGGCCGCCGCCGTGGTCGCCGAGATCCGGGCGCTGGGTGGCAGCGCCGTCGCCCACGGCGGCGACATCGCCTCCGAGCAGGGCGCGGCGAGCCTGGTCGCCACCGCCCTGGACGCCTTCGGCCGGCTCGACACCCTGGTCAACAACGCCGGCTTCCTGCGCGACCGGATGCTGGTCAACCTGGACGGCGACGACTGGGACGCGGTGATGCGGGTGCACCTGAAGGGGCACTTCCTGCCGCTGCGCCACGCTGCGGCACACTGGCGGGCCGAGGCCAAGGCCGGACGGACGGTCGCCGCGCGGATCGTCAACACCAGCTCGGGGGCGGGGCTGCTGGGCAGTGTGGGCCAGGGCAACTACTCGGCGGCGAAGGCGGGCATCCTCGGGCTGACCTTCGTCGCGGCGGCGGAGTTCGCCGCGTACGGCGTCCAGGTGAACGCGATCGCCCCGGCGGCGCGGACCCGGATGACCGAGGGGGCGATCGACGCCGAACTCGCCGAGCCCGAGGACGTGTCGCCACTGGTGGTGTGGCTGGGCAGCGACGCCAGCGCCGGGGTGACCGGGCGGGTGTTCGAGGCCGAGGGCGACCGCATCACCGTCATGGAGGGCTGGCGCGCCGGCCCCACCGCCCGCAACGGCGCCCGCTGGTCCCCGGCCGAGGCGGGCGAGGCGACACGGAAGCTGCTGGCGGCAGCGGACCCGCCCCAACCGGCGTACGGGGCCCGCTGATCCATGCCGCCGTGCCGGAGTCTCCTCCGGATCCGCCCCCAGGGCCCGGCGCCCGCCGATCCTGCCGTCTCCCTCGAACCCCAGGACGCGCGCGGCCGGGGCCGTCGGCTCAACGGACCACGGAGGTGGTCCACGTGCTCTCGTCGGTACCGAGCGGAGTGATCCGCGTCAGCAGCCCCTGCAGGCCGCCGGCGGCGACCATCGCCGCCGGCATGGTGGCGCCGGGCTGGCCGTTGACGCAGAGGTCGACGCCCTTGATCGTGCGGCAGAACTCACCCGGATCATGGGCAGGCGGAGTGCCCTTGTTCACGCTCATCCGCCAGCCGAACTGGTAGCCGTCCAGGGCGTAGCCGACGCCAAGCCCCCAGGGGCCGCCGTTGACGTCCATCGAGGGTCGGCTCAGGCTGATCCCCTCGAACTTCGCGCCGGCCGGGAGCCCGGTGACGTAGTAGGGAAGGGGTATGGCGCGGTTCCCAACGCCGACTCCCTCGGCGATGCGCGCCATGGTCGCCTGGACGCCCTGCATCGGCAGGTAGTAGCCGTGGATCTCGGCCCACTGACCGGTCCCGGTCTTCCAGCGCAGCGTCATGTCCCCGTTGTTGGTGGGGTCGCTCCGGTCCGCGGTGACCCAGTACGCCGGTGACCCGTGGACGTCGGGGGCGGACACCGCGTACTGAGTCCGCCCGTCGGCCGCCTTGTCGACGGTGGGCGTGACGCCTGCGGGGTAGAGGTTCAGCCAGATGTGCGGGTTGTCGTCACCCGCGGCCTTGAGCGGCCCGAGTGCCAGCGAGTCGATCCCGTGGTCGAAGCCCGAGTCGTAGCCGGCCTCGGGAGCCACGTAGGGCGGCAGCCAGCCGAAGTGCGCGACCCCGACGAGCGGGTCGTTCGCCGCGACAGCGGGGGCCGTGGGGCGCGCGGGTGTGGTGGCCGACGTCGCTGGAGTGGCCACCGCACCCGTCCCGTGCGGAAGGCTGATCGCGGTCACGGTCACCACCGCCACGAGCGCGACCGTCGCACCCGTCGTGGCGGCCCGGCGCCGGCGCAGCCGTCGGCGGCCCACAACGAGCGCTGCGCCCGGGTCGACACGGCTCGGGGGAGCGGGTGAATCGGCCAGGAGCGTCAGCTCCGCCGACAGTTCGGATTCCGTGCACTGCTCGGTACTCATGCCTCCAGGCCTCCTGCCAGGACGTTCTGCCGGTGCGACTGCAGCGCTCGGCGCAGGGCGTCGAGGCCGCGCGCGGTCTGGCTCTTCACGGTGCCTTCCGAGCAGTTCAGCGCCTCGGCTGTCTGCCCCACCGTCAGATCGCAGTAGTACCGAAGGACCACGGTCGCCCGTTGACGGGCGGGCAGCTCGGTCAGCGCCTGCCGCAGGTCGAGGATCGCGTCCAGGTCCGGCTCGGGCAGGCCGGCCCGGTCGTCCTCCACGCGACGCAGCAGCACCCGTCGCCAGGGCGAGCGCTGTTCCGCGAGGAAGGTGTTCACCAGCGTCGTCCGGGCGTAGCCGTCGACGTTCTCCACGCCACCGGCTCGGTGCCAGTGCGTGTAGAGCTTGGTGATCGTGCTCTGGGTCAGATCGTCCGCCCGGTGCCAGTCGCCGGACAGCAGATAGGCGACCTTGCGCAGCCATGGTGACTTCGTGCTGACGAATTCGGTGAACTCGATGTCCCGCCTGCGTTCCGCCATGGGCCCACCCCCTTTTCTGCCTCTCTAATGCCGCTGAGCCCGAAAGGGTTGCATGACGACGGCCCCGTTCCTCCGCCGGTTTCGGCGGGAGGCACGGGGCCGTCGTCACTGGTGGCCCGGGAGGGCACGGGATTCCGTCAGGCGGAGGACGGGGGGTAGAGCTGGGGCGGGATCTTCGCCGCCGCCGCGCGGTCCAGCAGCCAGAGGGTGCGCTGCTGCCCGTAGGCGCCGGAGGCCGGGGCCTGGATCTCGCCCGGGCCGGACAGGGCCAGGGCGACCGCCTCGGCCTTGTCCTCGCCCGCCGCGAGCAGCCACACCTCGCGGGCCGCGCGGATCGCCGGGAGGGTCAGCGAGACCCGCACCGGCGGCGGCTTCGGCGCGCCCCGCACCCCCACGACGGTACGGGAGGTCTCCCGCACGCCGGGGTGTTCGGGGAACAGCGAGGCCACATGGGTGTCCGGGCCGACGCCGAGCAGCAGCACGTCGAAGGCCGGCACGCCGACCCGGTCCTCCGGACCGGCCGCCTTGGCCAGCTCGGCCGCGTACCGCTCGGCCGCCGCCTCGGCGTTGCCGCCGTCCACGCCGTCCGAGGCCGGCATCGGGTGCACCCGCGCCGGGTCGAGCGGAACGGCGTCGAGCAGCTCGTCCCTGGCCTGGGTGACATTGCGCTCCGGGTCGCCCTCGGGCAGGAACCGCTCGTCGCCCCACCACAGGTCCAGCCGGGACCAGTCCACCGCGTCCCTGGCCGGGGACGCGGCCAGCGCGGCGAGCAGCGCGTTGCCGTTGCGCCCGCCGGTGAGCACCACCGAGGCGCTGCCGCGCGCGGACTGGGCGTCCACGATCCGGGTGATCAGCCGGGCCGCCGCGGCAAGGGCCATGAGCTCCTTGTCGCGGTGGACCACGAGTTGAGGCGCCGTCACTTCTGGGTCCGGTTCGCCGAGGCGGCGGACTTCCGGGCCGGCTTGGCCTGGGCGTCCGCTTCGGCCGGAGCCTCCGCGCCCGCCTTGGCAGCGCCCTCCTGGGCGGAGGACGCCTTGGCCGCCGGGGCCTTGGCGGCCGGCCGGCGCGGGTCGATGACCTCGTGCCCGGCCGGGGGCGCGTCCTGGCGCAGCCGGTCCACGCCGTAGCGGACCGCAGAGGCGTAGATGTCGTCCGGGTCCAGCCGGCGCAGCTCCTCGGCGATCAGCTCGGCCGTCTCGCGGCGCTTCAGCGCCACCATCCGGTCCGGCTGGTCGGGCATGGACAGCTTCGCCATCAGCCCGTCCGAGCGCTCCAGGGTGACGTCGCCGCCCGCGGTGTGCAGCCGTACCGCGGTCAGCCCCGGGCCGTCGCTGACGACCCGCTCGACCTTGACGTTCAGCCGGTCGGCCAGCCACAGCGCGAGCAGTTCCGCGCTGGGGTTGTACGACTCGCCCTCGACCACGGCCGCGGCCACCTTGGCGTGCCGCTGGTCCAGCGCCGCCGCCAGCATGGAGCGCCACGGGGTGATCCGGGTCCAGGCCAGGTCGGTGTCGCCGGGGGTGTACGTCGCGGCGCGGGTGGCCAGCTGCTCCACCGGCGACTCGGCCGAGACCGCGTCGGTGATCCGGCGCTGGGCCAGCGCGCCCAGCGGGTCCTTGGCCGCGTTGTCGGGCGCGTTCTCGGGCCACCAGACCACGACCGGGGCGTCCGGGAGCAGCAGCGGCAGGACCACCGACTGCGCCTGCGCGGCGAGTTCGCCGTGCAGCCGGAGCAGCACGGTCTCGCCGGTGCCGGCGTCGGAGCCGACCCGGATCTCGGCGTCCAGCCGGGCCTCGGCGCGGGCGCGCGGGGAACGGCCGGGGCGGCGGATCACCGCGAGGATCCGCGAGGGGTGCTCGCGCGAGGCCTCGCCGGCCGCCTTGAGGGCGTCGTAGGCGCTGCCCTCGTCGGTGACGATGACCAGGGTGAGCACCATGCCGATCGCGCCGGTGCCGATGGCCCGGCGGGCGTCGACCAGTCCTGCGTTGATCTTGCTGGAGGTGGTGTCCGTGAGATCGATCTTCATGGCCGGCGCCAGCTCCTACCGTCTCGTGCGAGCATCTCGTCCGCCTCGGCCGGGCCCCAGGTGCCCGACTCGTACGGGGCGGGCTTGCCGTGCTTCTCCCAGTACGCCTCGATCGGGTCGAGGATCTTCCAGGACTCCTCCACCTCCTGGTGGCGGGGGAAGAGGTTGGCGTCGCCGAGCAGCACGTCCAGGATCAGCCGCTCGTAGGCCTCCGGGCTGGACTCCGTGAAGGACTCGCCGTAGGCGAAGTCCATGCTCACGTCGCGGACCTCCATCGAGGTGCCCGGGACCTTGGAGCCGAACCGCAGCGTCACGCCCTCGTCCGGCTGCACCCGGATCACCAGGGCGTTCTGCCCCAGCTCCTCGGTGGCGCTGGAGTCGAACGGCAGGTACGGGGCGCGCTGGAAGACCACCGCGATCTCGGTGACCCGGCGTCCCAGCCGCTTGCCGGTGCGCAGATAGAACGGGACGCCGGCCCAGCGCCGGTTGTTGATCTCGAGCTTGATCGCGGCGTAGGTGTCGGTGGTGGAGTTGGGGTCGATACCGTCCTCCTCCAGGTAACCGGGCACCTCCTCGCCGCCCTGCCAGCCGTGCGTGTACTGGCCGCGCACGGTGTGCCGGCCCAGGTCCCGGGGGATCCTGACCGCGGACAGCACCTTGAGCTTCTCGGCGACCAGGGCCTTCGGGTGGAAGGACGCCGGCTCCTCGATGGCGGTCAGCGCCAGCAGCTGCAGCAGGTGGTTCTGGATGACGTCACGGGCCGAGCCGATGCCGTCGTAGTACCCGGCGCGACCGCCGATGCCGATGTCCTCGGCCATGGTGATCTGCACGTGGTCGACGTACGACCGGTTCCAGATCGGCTCGAACATCGAGTTGGCGAAGCGCAGCGCCAGGATGTTCTGGACCGTCTCCTTGCCCAGGTAGTGGTCGATCCGGAAGACCTCGTCGCGCGGGAACACCGAGTGCACGACCGCGTTGAGCTCCTGAGCGCTCTTCAGGTCGTGGCCGAACGGCTTCTCGATGACCGCGCGCCGCCAGGAGCCCTTCGGCGGGTCGGCCAGGCCGTGCGCCTTCAGCTGCTGGACCACCTGCGGGAAGAACTTCGGCGGGACGGACAGGTAGAAGGCGAAGTTGCCGCCCGTGCCCTGCGCCTTGTCCAGCTCCTCGATGGTCTCGCGCAGCTTCTCGAAGGCGTCGTTGTCGACGAACTCGCCCTGGACGAAGCGCATGCCCTTGGCGAGCTGCTGCCACACCTCCTCGCGGAAGGGGGTGCGCGCGTGCTCCTTGACGGAGTCGTGGACGACCTGGGCGAAGTCCTCGTGCTCCCAGTCGCGGCGGGCGAAGCCGATCAGCGAGAAGCCCGGCGGCAGCAGGCCGCGGTTGGCCAGGTCGTAGACCGCCGGCATCAGCTTCTTGCGCGACAGGTCGCCGGTGACGCCGAAGATGACCAGGCCGGACGGCCCCGCGATCCGCGGGAGCCGTCGGTCGGCCGGGTCACGCAGCGGGTTGATCCACCTGTTCAGGTCGGCCTCGTCCTCCAGGACGGTGCCGTCGAGGCTGGAAGCCACGAGATCGGACACTGCTTCGTCAGTCACTTGGCGGCACCGTCCTTTGCACTGGACTTCTCCGGGGCGAACTTCAGCAGCGACGTGGACACGGTGTCGAGCAGCTCCTTCCAGGAGGTCTCGAACTTCTCCACGCCCTCGTCCTCCAGGACCTGGACGACGTCGTCGTAGGAGACGCCGAGCGCGGCCAGCGCGTCGATGTCGGCCTGCGCCTGGGCGTACGAGCCGGTCACCGAGTCGCCGCGGACCACGCCGTGGTCGGCGACGGCGTTCAGGGTGGCCTCGGGCATGGTGTTGACCGTGCCCGGCGCCACCAGCTCGACCACGTACAGGGTGTCGTCCAGGGACGGGTCCTTGACGCCGGTCGAGGCCCACAGCGGACGCTGCGGCTTGGCACCGGCCTCCGCCAGCGCCTTCCAGCGGTCGGAGGGGGCGGTGCGGCCGTCGGCCGAGCCGAAGACCTCCTCGTAGGCCTGGTAGGCCAGCTGGGCGTTGGCGACCGCGGCCTTGCTCTTGGCGGCCTTGGCGGCGTCGGTGGCCAGCTTGTCGAGGCGCTTGTCGACCTCGGTGTCGACCCGCGAGACGAAGAAGGAGGCGACCGACTCGATCGAGGACAGGTCGTGGCCGGTGGCCTTGGCCTGCTCCAGACCGGTCAGGAACGCGTCCATGACGCCCCGGTAGCGGTCCAGCGAGAAGATCAGCGTCACGTTGACGCTGATCCCCTGGCCGATCACGGCGGTGATCGCGGGCAGGCCCGCCAGCGTCGCCGGGATCTTGATCAGGGTGTTGGGACGGTCCACCAGCCAGGCCAGCTGCTTGGCCTCGGCGATGGTGGCCTCGGTCTGGTGCGCCAGCCGCGGGTCCACCTCGATGGACACCCGGCCGTCGCGGCCGTTGCTCGCGTCGTAGACCGGACGGAGCACGTCGGCGGCCTCGCGGACGTCGGCGGCGGTCATCATCCGGACCGCCTCGTCCACGGTGACCCCGCGCACGGCGAGGTCGCGCAGCTGCGCGTCGTAGGCGTCGTCGCTGCCGCCGATGGCCTTCTGGAAGATGGTCGGGTTGGTGGTGACCCCGACGACATGCTTCCCGCGGACCAGTTCGGCGAGGTTGCCGGAGGTCAGGCGCTTGCGGCTGAGGTCGTCCAGCCAGATCGCCACGCCTTCGTCGCTGAGGCGCTTCAGGGCGTCAGTCATGATCGTCGTCACTTCTCTCTTTGGCTCTGTTGGTTCAGCTGGACGGCTCGGCTCGCTCAACGACCGTTGGCGACGTCGGCGAGGGACTCGTGGGCGGCGGCGACCACGGCCTCGGGGGTCAGGCCGAACTCGCGGTACAGCACCTTGTAGTCGGCCGAGGCACCGAAGTGCTCCAGGCTGACGATGCGTCCGGCATTGCCGGTGTAGCGGTACCAGGTCAGCGCGATCCCGGCCTCGACCGCGACCCGGGCCCGGACCGCGGGCGGCAGCACGCTGTCCCGGTAGGCCAGGTCCTGCTCCTCGAACCACTCGACGCAGGGCATCGACACCACCCGGGTGGGGATGCCGGCGGCCTGCAGGGTCTCCCGGGCCGCGACCGCGAGCTGCACCTCGGAGCCGGTGCCGATGAGGACCACCTGGGCCGCACCGCCCTCGGCCTCGAACAGCACGTAGCCACCGCGGGCCGCGTCCGGGTTCGCCTCGTAGCTGGGGACGTTCTGGCGGGTCAGCGCCATTCCGTGCGGGGCGGGCTTGTCCGCGTGCCGGCGCAGGATCTCGCGCCAGACGGCGGCGGTCTCGTTGGCGTCGGCCGGACGGACCATGTTCAGCCCGGGGATGGCGCGCAGCGCGGCCATGTGCTCGATCGGCTGGTGGGTCGGGCCGTCCTCGCCCAGGCCGATGGAGTCGTGCGTCCACACGTAGGTGACCGGCAGCTTCATCAGCGCGGCCAGCCGCACCGCCGGGCGCATGTAGTCGGAGAACACCAGGAAGGTGCCGCCGTAGACGCGGGTGTTGCCGTGCAGCGCGATGCCGTTCATGGTCGAGCCCATGGCGTGCTCGCGGATCCCGAAGTGGATCGTGCGGCCGTACGGGTCGGCACCCGGCAGCGGGTTGCCCACCGGCAGGAACGAGGAGTTCTTGTCGATGGTGGTGAGGTTGGAACCGGCCAGGTCGGCCGAACCGCCCCACAGCTCCGGGATGACCGCGCCCAGCGCCTTCAGCACCTCGCCGGAGGCCTTGCGGGTGGCGACGTCCTTGCCGGCCGCGAAGGACGGCAGCGCCTTCTCCCAGCCGTCGGGCAGCTCGCCGGCCGTGATCCGGTCGAACTCGGCCGCGCGCTTCGGGTTGGCCAGGCGCCAGTCCGCGAAGCGCTTGGACCAGGCGGCGTGTGCCTCGTGGCCGCGGTCGCCGACCTGGCGGGCGTGCGCCAGCACCTCGGCCGCGACGTCGAAGGACTTCTCCGGGTCGAAGCCGAGCACCCGCTTGGTGGCGGCGACCTCGTCCGCGCCGAGCGCGGAGCCGTGCGACTCCTCGGTGCCCTTGGCGTTGGGGGCGGGCCAGGCGATGACGGTGCGCATGGCGATCATCGAGGGGCGCTCGGTCTCGGCCTTGGCGATGACCATGGCCTCGTGCAGCGCCGTGGGGTCGATGTCGCCGCTGGGGGACGGGGCGACCCGCTGGACGTGCCAGCCGTAGGCCTCGTAGCGCTTGAGCACGTCCTCGGAGAAGGCGGTCTCGGTGTCGCCCTCGATCGAGATGTGGTTGTCGTCGTAGAGGAAGACCAGGTTGCCCAGCTTCTGGTGGCCGGCCAGCGAGGAGGCCTCGCCGGAGATGCCCTCCTCCAGGTCGCCGTCGGAGCAGATGCCCCAGATGGTGTGGTCGAACGGGGAGGCGCCCGCGGGCGCCTCCGGGTCGAACAGGCCCCGCTCGTAGCGGGCGGCCATGGCCATGCCCACGGCGTTGCCGACCCCCTGGCCGAGCGGCCCGGTGGTGGTCTCGACGCCCGCGGTGTGGCCGTGCTCGGGGTGGCCCGGGGTGAGTGAGCCCCAGGTGCGGAAGGACTTGAGGTCCTCCAGCGACAGCCCGTAACCGGAGAGGTACAGCTGGATGTAGAGGGTCAGGCTGGTGTGTCCGGGGGAGAGGACGAAGCGGTCGCGCCCGGTCCAGGCCGGATCGGCCGGATCGTGCTGCAGGAAGCGCTGGAAGATCAGGTACGCGGCCGGGGCCAGCGACATCGCTGTGCCCGGGTGCCCGTTCCCCACCTTCTGCACGGCGTCCACCGCCAGCACTCGGACCGTGTCCACCGCCCGCTGGTCGAGCTCGGTCCACTCAAAGGTGTTACTCGGCGTCGCACTCACCCTGAATCAGGGCTCCTTCCGTATCGTCATTCGACCCCGTGCCGCAGACCGTCGACGGTGGCGGACCCTGGTCACAGAGCGTTGACCCGCTGTACGAGGCGAGCCTACCGCTCATGCGTACGCTCGTTCTCGGGTCAGCCCAACAGGCGGACACTGCGTCCAGTCCCGGAAGCCGCTCCGCCGCCGGTCCGGACGGGTTTTCGGCCCGCTCCTGATCGGCTCGGACAGCCGTTCGACGACGCCTGGCGACCAGCAGCCCGTCCACGTTGCCAGCCTGAGGGATCGTCCGGGGAACCGCCCGCTGAACGGGGCAACACGGTTACCCCAACCAGGACCCGCCGCCGAAGCGGTCATGGGCAGCGTCTAAGGTGGCGTGGTACGCGCAGGGCCGCCGGTTCTCCTTCCGGGCGCCTGCGGATCTCCACCAACCCAGGGGTGTTCGTGACCGCCGTCGATTCCCGCCCAGCCGGGCTGGTCAAGGCGAACCCCGGGCACCGGCCGCTGCCGGCCCGTGTCGGGGCCTTCATCGCACTGACCAAACCGCGGATCATCGAACTGCTGCTGATCACCACCGTTCCGGTGATGTTCCTGGCGCAGCGCGGTGTCCCGGACCTCTCGCTGGTCCTGTACGTCGTGATCGGCGGCTACCTCTCCGCGGGCGGCGCCAACGCGCTGAACATGTACATCGACCGGGACATCGACGCGCTGATGCACCGCACCGAACGGCGTCCGCTGGTGACCGGCATGGTGTCGCCGCGCGAGTGCCTGGCCTTCGGCATCGCGCTGGCGATCGGCTCCACCGTCTGGCTGGCGCTGCTGGTGAACCCGCTGTCGGCGGGGCTGGCGCTGGCGGCGCTGCTGTTCTACGTCTTCGTCTACACCCTGGGCCTGAAGCGCCGCACCGCGCAGAACATCGTCTGGGGCGGGATCGCCGGCTGCATGCCGGTCTTCGTCGGCTGGGCGGCGGTGACCGACACGCTGGGCTGGGCGCCGGTGGTGCTGTTCCTGGTCGTCTTCTTCTGGACGCCGCCGCACACCTGGCCGCTGTCGATGAAGGTGAAGGACGACTATGCCAACGCCGGCATCCCCATGCTGCCGGTGATCGCCACCAACGAGGCGGTCGGTAAGCAGATCGTGGCCTACAGCTGGGTGATGGTCGCGGTGTCGCTGGCGCTGTGGCCGGTGGCGCACACCAGCTGGCTGTACCCGGTGGCCGCGGTGCTGCTGGGCGGCTTCTGGCTGAAGGAGGCGCACGGCCTGCTGGCCCGCGCCCGGGCCGGGGTGATCGGCGCCAAGCTGAAGGAGATGCGGCTGTTCCACTGGTCCATCACCTATCTGACGCTGCTCTTCGTCGAGATCGCGATCGACCCCTTCCTCCGGTAGTCCTCCGCTGGTCCTCCGGACAGACCTCGCGGAAGCAGTCGCCCCCGTGTGCCGCGTGGCACACGGGGGCGCTGTCGTCAGGAGGGCTACCCGTGGGTAGCATCAGCGGTATGAGCCAAGAGACCACCTCCGCCGCCGGCTCGGCCTCCGCCGAGCGCCGTGCCAAGCGCATCGCCAAGCACATCCGCGCCTTCGCCGCCGCCCACGGCGGCAGCGCCGACGGCGTGGTGGAGTACGTGGGCGGGATCTCCACCCGCATCGTGCTGGTCGGCGCGGACGGTGCCTGGGGCGACCAGGTCGCCCCCACCCATGCCGTCGCCACCCGTGCGGCCGAACTCTCCGGCATCACCGTGCACGAGTCCTTCGAGGGCGAGCTGGGCCTCAAGGTCCGCACCGGCGCCTACGAGTGGAAGCGCATGGCCGGCCTGCAGCTCGGTGGCTCGCAGCGGGTCTGAACCAATGAGAAACGGTCCGCCGGCGGGGCCGGCGGACCGTTTCTCATGTGCGGAGTGGTACTCAAACGGATTGCCGGCCGGGCGATCCTGGATTCCGTCCCGGCGGAAGCAGCGATTTCGCCTCTGCGACCGCCGATGTCAGGACCCTGCGCAGGAGCGTGGACCCGGGCCGCTCGACGAATCGGTTGACGCACCATGCGAGCGCGGCCATTCCGACGACGAGCAGGGCGACCAGGGCAAGCGGCGGTATGCGGTGCTGGAGTCGCGAGATCACATTCCAGCCGATGTACTCATGCAGCAGATAGAGCGGATACGTCAGGGCGCCGGCCGACGGGAGCCAGCGCCAGGCGATCCGGTCGAACCAGCCGAGAGCCACTCCGGCCATCAGGGCGAAGAACGCCACCAGGAACACGGCCGTGCCCCAGGTCGGGATGGTGTGGCGCATATAGCCCTCGGCACGGACATGCTCCAGGAGCAGGTAGTGCTGTCCCATCAGGAAGCTGAAGGCGACGATCCCCCACAGCAGCGCGGTGGAGCGGAACTTCCACATCAGGAAGAACGCCATGCCTGCGATGAAGTACCAACTGACGTCGGGCATCACCACGAGATCCAGCAGCGGGCTGCTGATTCCCCCGGCGACTATGGAGGCGCAGGCCCAGAGGCAGCAGAAGATGACGACTCGGCGATACGTCAGACCCTTCCAGACCACCAGGGCGAAAACGAGATAGAAGCGCAGTTCCGTCCAGAGTGTCCAGTAGACGCCGTCAACGTCGGATATGCCCACAGGTTCCTGCATCATCGTCAGATTGGTGCCCACATCGCTGAGGGAGAGCCGGTGGTACGGGCCGGGGATGAAGGTCAGGACGACGGTGGTGAGGAGAACGGCGAACCAGTAGGCGGGGTAGAGGCGAATCGTGCGCGATACGAAGAACGAACCCAGTCCGCGCCCCCAGCAGCTGAGGCAGATCACAAAGCCGCTGATCAGGAAGAACAGGTAGACCCCGAGCCAGCCGTAGGAGGCAAGCCGGTACAGGTGCGGGAAGAGCTGTTGGACGGGGCGGTCCCAGCCTCGCCCGAAGGCCAGATAGTGGTAGCCCACCACCATCAGTGCTGCCAGCAGACGAAGCCCGTCAAGTACGGCGATGCGTCCGCCTCCGGGGCGGCTGCTCGGGCGCCCTGCGGCGATTCGAACTCCTGGTGAACTTCTGGTGAGGTCATCGAGCATGATGACGAGGATACGGATGGGTCCAGGGCCGTCGAGCAGAGCCCTCGGACCTGGGGTGGGTCCCGCACCGCATCGCGCTGCGGGACCCACCTGGCCGTCCGGTTCAGCGCGTGGCGGTCCACCAAGGACCGAAGGCCAGCTCCCCGTTCCTTCTGAACCTGGCTGTGCGCAAATGAAGGTGTGTGTCGATGCCCTGGACGGCGACAACGAGTCGGCCGGATTCGTCCAGGGTCGCCGAAGGCGCGTGAACGTAGGGGACTCCGCCGATGTCCTGCCAGTCGGGGCTCCAGGGAGCGCCGGTCAGCGACTGCCGGGACACACTGAGGCCGCCGGCGCCGTTTCCGGTGACCAGGACGACGCTGTCGCCGTCCGGGGACAGCACGGTCACGATGCGGCCGTACCCCCCGACGCCCCCGAGGAACTCGGGCTGCGGGTTCCAGGTGCCCTTGGCCTTGCGCTGCCTGTACCCGACGATCCATCCGGTGCCGGGCTGACGGGCGAACATCGCAAGCCGCCCGTCCGGTTGTTCGACCAGAGCCAGCGGTGCGGACGACTTGTTGATCAGGGTCGCGTAGTCCTGCCGGAACGGGTGTCCCTGGGCGGGCTGCGACCAGCGAAGGATTCCGACCTTGGTGTTCGCGTAGATCTCAAGCTCTCCTCGGGAGGTGGTGATCAGGCCGGCGCCCTCCTGGCTGCCACCGCCCAGGTCCTCCCAGGGTCCCCATCCATGCGTGTCCCGAGCGCGACTGCTCAGACCGGTACCGAAGTTGCGCACGACGAACCGTACGCCGCTGCCGGCCGTCGCGATCGCCTGCGGCATGCCGATCTCGCGCAGTTTGACGGCCGGTGTGGGGTTCGGCCCACCGAGCTTCTCCCATGCGCCGAAGCCACCTCCCACCGTGCTCTGGGAGATCGCCATGACACAGCGCACATGGTCTTCGGGTTTGGGGCCGAGTCGAGTGCTGACGCCGACGGCGTGGAGACGTCCACTCACGTCGCGCACCGCCTCGAGATGCGGGAGGCACTCGCCCATCTCCTCCAGCGGCCACTGACCCAGCGGCTTCGGTTCCGACCACGACCCCCCATCGGCCGTTCCCGTCCAGCGCACAGGGATTCCGTTGCGCACGCCGAAGGCCACCAGGCCGCCACCGTGCTCGGCCTGGAGCCAGGTCGTGCTGCCCAGCCAGCGATGGGTCGTGCTCTGTCCGTACCAGCGGTTGTAGGCGCGATTGCCCAACTGGCGGTCGCCGCGGTACATGTGGTCAGGATGCAGGTCCTGACCGGTTCCCCCGTAGATGTCGATATGGGCGAACTTCTCAGCCGCGGCGGAGGCGCTGAGGTTGTCCGGCCACAGCTTGTTGCCGTAGCCGACATAGCTCTGCACCTGCACCGGCACGTCGTGGCCGGCCGCGTTGTAGCGCCGAAGCGCCTCCAGGGCGAAGAGGGCCGACGCGGTGTGGTCCTGGTGGTCGCAGTACTGGGCAGTGGTGGTGCCCGCGTCGTAGCTGGTGTGCCAGGGGTCGGGGTCCAGGATGCGTACGGTGGTCGGCCGGTGGCTGTCCAGTAGTTCGACCAGGGTGCCCAGCAGTCCCTCCCGGGTGATCCGACCGCTGCCCGAGCCCTCGGGGATCACGCTGTGGGTCGGGCACAGCGCCACGACGGAGTCCGCCTCGCCGTTCCAGAGCGTGCGCAGGACCAGGGGGACCCCGTCAGCCTCGCTCATACGAAGGTTGAGGAAGACCAGGGTGATCCCCCCGGCCCGGTCCAGCGTGCTGATCTCGCCGATCAACCCGTCCCCGGCCTTGAACGTCTCGTCCCGCCAGGGCTGGTCGGCCGGCTCCGGGCACCCTGCGGCCGCTGCGTACGCGGTTCGGATCCCCCACTGCCTGCCTCGGGCATAACCCTCGAAGTCCTGGGGCCGGCTCAGTCGGTCGGCCTGGTTGGTCGGGATGTTCCTGCCGTCGGCCTCGCCGGCGGTCAGGTAGACACTGACGATCCGGGCTCCGGAGCGCACCGCGTGGAGAAGGTCAGGGGACATGAAGTAGAGATCGTCGTCGGTGTGCGCGCAGATGTGCAGCACTGTGCGGTCGGCTGCTGCCCGACTCGTGGCTGCAGCCTGGTGCGTCGTGGATGCAGAGCGACTAAGCAGTCCCATGGATGTCCTTACGTTCTAGACATATCGCGAGTTGCGTACGCTGTTGGATTCGAACTGACTCGGCGTCGGGAAGTAACTGGCGAGGAAGACCGTAAGGATCTCCGCCTGCTCCTCCTCGCTGACATCGCCGTCGTGGAAGTCGTTGAGGCAGAACACGTCCTGGGCGCGCTTCGACAGCAGGGCGTTCAGCTTGGGATGCTGTTCGCGCAGGCCGATGTTGACGAAACCGCTGGCGATGGTTCCGGGCACGGCCTTTCCTGCGGCCAGCGCGTAGCTGTGGTGCAGGGAGGACGGGATGGCGAGGTCGGTGGGGCTCCGGAACTGCGCCGCCGCGGTGGCTGCCACCTGTTCCGGGAAGCGCTGCTCCAACTCCTCGAGGACGGACCGCAGCAGCGGATGCGGAGTGTGCAGGTACGTGTTGGACACATAGCGCCCGAATGCCTGGTGAACCAGTTCTCGGTTGTTCTTCGCCGCGGCGAAGAAGCGCTCTTCCGTGTCATCCGCCGGGAGCGGCGGGACGGTGGTCTGCGAGCGGAACACCTTCGGCTCTCCGACACCGCTGAAGAACGCCTCCGGCTTGATCGGGCGGCCGAAGAACACATCGTCGTTGAGATAGAGGATGTGTTCGGAGACGCCGGGGATCCGGTGCAGCCGGCTCTCGATGGCGTGGGAGTTGAACGTGGGCAGCTTCCCGGTGTCCCCGAAGATCTCGCGATGGCTCACCACCCTGACCCTGGGATGTGCGGTGTCGAGCCACGACGGCGTCTGGTCGTCGGTGACCAGGTAGATGGTGCGGATCCAGGGTGCGTACATGTCCAGGGAGCGGAGCGAGTAGCGCAGCTCCTCCCGGTCCCGGAACCGTGCGGCGTGGCCCGAGGACTCGGAGGTGTCCTCGCCGCGAGCTCGCAGCGCCTCGTTCCGGCGTTCGTTCCAGGCGGGGTCCTGGTCGTTCACCCAGGTGTAGACGGCATCGACGGGGAAGTCGACGTCGTCCAGCAGGCTGACGGTGAACGCCTCGATCGTGGTGTAGTCCTTGTCGCCCAGACGCACGGTGGCCGGCCGCTGCAGAGCCGCGAGCGGGAGGTCCGGGCCGAACACGGTACCGCCGGTGATGACGACGGTGTCGGAGAGCTCGGCGCCCTCCTCGCCTGTCTCCGGGTCGAGTTCGGTGGTGATCTCCTGCTTCCAGAAGGCCACGGTGCACCCGTAGACCTCGCCCAGCCGGATCGTCCGCGAGCGGGTGACCACCGGTTCGAAGAGGCGCAGCCCGGGCAGCTCCTGCAGTGAGTCCGGGTTCAGCAGGGAGGCCAGGGACGTGGCACTGACCGCGCCCCGCTTGTTGAGCAGCGCCGCGTAGACCGGCCGGTCGCGGTAGCGCTCGACGAGTGCGCTGATGAACTTCTTCTGGTACTCGGCCGCGATGGCGACGCTGTGCCGGAGGAGCCGGGTCCTGGTGTAGACGTAGGGGATGCCCAGTTCCGTTGCCAGATCGACGACCAGGTCGAGATTGGCCTGCATCAGTTCGAACGGAAAGAGTTCGTCGTCGACCCGGCAGATCTGACCGCCGGCCCGGACGATACTGCCGTCGTGCAGGGCTTCGAGGCGGACTTCCTGAGCCTTCTGGTCGAGGTGGCGAACCCCGAGCGCCGCGGCGGGCTTCGATGCGGGGGTCGGCCCGCCGCCGGCGTTGACCGCGGCGAGCGTGAGCATCCGCGCGGCGCGCTGTCCTTCGCGAACGCCGGATCGGCGGTCCTGCTCCAGCGACTCCAGCAGCCCGTGCCACTGCGCGGTGATCTTCTCCGCCGAAAAGCGCTGGATATTGCGGATACCGGCCTCGCCGAAGGCGCGTCGCTTGGCGGAGTCGCCCATCAGGTCGTCAAGCGCTGCCGTCAGACCGTCCAGGTCGTCGACGGGGACCAGGGTCCCGTCGACGCCGTCGGTGATGATCTCCCCCGGCCCGTTGGGGCAGGCATAGGAGACCACGGGTACTCCGGAGCCCAGCGATTCCATGAGCACCAGCGGGAAGGCCTCGTTGCGCGAGGTCATCAGGGACAGCGAGGCCTTGGCGAACTCCTCCGGCATGTCCTGGGTGCTGCCGAGGAACTGCACCTGGTCGCGGATCCCCAGCTCGATGGCCAGCTGGCGCAGGGGTTTGGCCTTGGGACCGTCGCCGAGGATGCGCAGGCTCCAGTCCGGGTGCCGGTCGGCGACCGCCGCGAAGGCACGGATGGCGTGGTCGATCTGCTTCTCGGCGACCAGTCGACCCGCGGTCAGGATCGTGCGGGACTCGCCGCTCGATCGCGGCCGGAACCCCTCGGGCTGGGGGTTGCCGATGGTGGCCAGCAGGGGCGCCGCGTCGCCGAGGGATTCCGCGAACCAGACCCGGGTCGGTTCGGTGAGGGCGACCATGGCGTCCAGCAGCGGAGCGCAGGTCATGAGTGGTGCGCCACTGGGGCCGCGCAACTCCGACACCCGGTGTTCCTGGGCGAGGCGCAGGATGTGTTCGGGGGCGAATCGAGTGAGCAGCGCCATGAGGGAGGGCGTGGTGGCGATCACCGCGTCAGTGTCCGTAGTCGCCAGGTGGGTTCGCAGCTCAACGTCGGACAGACGGTTGAACATGCCTTCCCAGGCGGGGTCGACCACCTCCGACGGGAGCGCGGCCAGGCCGGAGAACAGGGACTGCGGCTGGTCGCTCGGCCTGACCGGGCGGGGCTCCGGACCTGTGTTGTCGACCAGGTAGCGGACCTGGAACGTGTCGCCGGCGGTGAAGAAGCGCTCACTGCTGGTCTTGAAGATGCTCAGCACCTCCACCTGGTGCTTCCGCGCCAGCAGGTCCGCCAGCGTGAACACGACACGCTCGGTACCGCCCATGGCGTCGGCGGTGGTGAGCAGGAATGTGATCTTCACAGAGAGCGTCCCGTCGAGGTGGGGGCCGGGGCGGCGATGCCTTGGGCTGGGTAGGAACGGAGTTGCAGCGTCATCGTCCGGGAGAAGCGAGGACGGGCGTGCCAGATCGCGCCGTCGGCGGCGACGCCGGAGACCCGCGGGAGGGTCATGAACCGGCCTGGGGCGTACAGGTCGTGGGCGCGTCGCTGCAGCGGGAGACGGCGCCCCTGGCCGGCCTGGACGGAGAACTCCCAGGTGCGGGCCCCGGAGGAGCGGGTGAACACGTCTCGCAGCGGCACGGTTGACCGAAGCAGTCCGTCGTGGCCCGGAAGCTCCTCGAAGGGCAGGGTCAGCCGGGTGCCGTCCGTGACGAGCAGCAGCTGAGCACCCTGGGCGGGCAGCGCCAGCAGCCGGAAGTCGACGGACAGGGAAGTGAGTCCGGTCTTCACTCGGACGAGCTCCGCGGACGCGACCGGCGGGGCCACGCTCAACCTCAACTGTCCGGTCGAGGTCAGCCCGGTGCGGTACCGGGTTCCAGTGCGCGGACAGACCTTGAAGCTCCCGGCCGGGCCCTTCACCGCTGTGGGGCGGCCGGGGCCGATCAGGGCCAGCACCGCAGGGGTGCCGTCGGGTCCGACCAGTTCGACCGATATTCGCCAGCGGCCTGGAGCGACGGCCAGGCCGCCTATCCGTTCGCCGAGCAGGAGTGTGGCCTCGACACCGGACACACCGTCAGGGCCCGGGCGGAGCCGGGCATCGACCCGCAGTCGGGTGCTCCCGTGCTCCAGGACGAGCTGCGCCGTCTCCGCGCGGCGCGCGGACCGGGGGAGCGGAGCGAGGACGTTCAGGGTGTGCCCGTCGAGAACGGCGGCGTACTCCACCTCAGCCACCGTCCCCGCGCTGAAGGGGGCGCGCAGGTTGTGCACCAGGGCACGGCTGCCCTCGCTGACACCCACGACGACACGTCGCTGCACGTAGTCGCGCTTGCCGGCCAGGGGAGACCTGTTCCAGACGATGCGGGCTGAGCGGCTGACCACCTTCAGCGCGTGGGTGTGGCGACTCACAGTGCTCTCCATGGGGTCAGGCCGGGTACAGGCCTGCTACCTGACTGCTGGCTGAGGTGGATCCCGCCGTCCAGCCCGACGACCGCGACGCAGATGCGGCCGCCGGCGTCCAAGGCGGCAACCGGAGCGTGAACCAGGAATTGATCGGTGTCCGTCCAGGGCGCGCCGCTGTCGCCGCCGGCGCTGCGCCACGCGACGTTACCATGGAGGTTCCTGTGTGCCAGGAATGTGCCATCGTCCGTGGTCACCGCGGCGATGGGTCCGGTTCCGCCGTGGCCGCCCTCGCCGACCGGCTTCAGGGTGAATTCGGCGGAGCCCGAGCGGGGCAGGGCCAGCGACATGACCTGAGCGGTACCGGCCTCGCGATACAGCAGCGTGAATTCCTGGGCTGCGGACTCCGTCATGGTGACCGGGCTGGCGGGCGGGGGGACGTCAAGGCGGACGGTCGGCCCGAGGGGCTGGCCCGGCGCGGCCTGGGACCAGCGGAGGATGCCGGTCCTGGTGGGCGCGATCAGTTCGACGCCGCCGTCGGCACGGGTGAAGGCGGTCAGGGCGTCCTGGACGTCGCGGCCCTTCAGATCGTGCCAACCACCCCAGGAACCGCCCGGGGGGCGGTTGGCGAAGCTGACGCCGTGGGCAAAGTTGCGGACGAACACATGCAGCATGCCGCTGCTGTCGAATGCGGCGACGGGAGTGCCGACCTCCCTGGTCAACGCCTGCGTTTGGGTATGGCCCTGCGGGTTGCCGAGGCTCGTCCACGGGCCGAAGGCGCCGCCGGGTTCCTCCTGGGAGCAGAGCACCACCTGAACCCGCACATGGCCCCGGGAAGCCGATGCCGTGCGGGCCAGCGCGACCAGATGGATCCGTCCCTCGCCGTCCTCCGCCACGGCGAGGGAGGGCATGATCACGGCTCCGGGCAGGTTCGTCGGAACGTCCACCGGTCCGGACCAGTCTGCCGAGTCTCGTTGCGACTGGGTCCGGATGCTGACGCCCCCGTTGCGCACGACGAAGGCCCACAGTCGGCCGTCCCGGTCACGACGGAGCCAGTCCGCGCCCAACTCGTAGCGAGGCCAGATGCTTTGACCGTAGCCTCGGCTGGCCGCACCGTCGAAGACCTGGCGGTCTCCGCACATTCCGTCGGTGCAATCCGGGACGGCGCCGCCGTACACGCTCAGGAGCGCCAGTTTCTGTGCGTACTCCTGCTCGGAGAGATTGGCAGGCCAGCTGGTGTTGGCGTATGCCCGAAAGGGAACGACCAGGGGTGCCGCGCCGGTTTCCGCGCGGTGGACGGCCAGTGCGGCGAGCGCGAACTCTGCCGTAGCGGTGTGGTCCTGGTGGTCGCTGGAAGTGACGCCGCGGGTGGCGCTGTAGGACGCGTGTTCCGGGTCGGGGTCCATCGTGTGGACGACCGTCGGCTGATGCTGCTTCAGCAGCACCGCCAACGCGTCGATGAGGTCCTGCCTGGTCCACTGCTGGGACCGGCTGAGCGGGGAGTCCCTGGTGACCAAGGTGGAGAGGGTGGACTCGACCCCGTTCCAGAGCAGCCGCAGCCGCTGCGCGCTGGTCGGGCCGTGCAGGATCCCGGCCTCCCGCTGTGCGGCGATGCGGGTGCTGAAGAAGTAGATCCGCACGCGCGGCGCGGCCAGCAGGATGTCTCGCTCGACCATGACGTTCGGCGTGACCTGCACGACTTCGCGACGCCAAGGGGAGCGGCGGTCCCCGGTCGCCATGTCGGCGTAGGCGGCGCGCAGCCCGTTCTGCCGGGCCTCGGCGTAGCCGGGGAAGTCGACCGGGGTCTTCCGGCGCTGCGGATCGCGGGTGTCGGCGTTCCGCCCGTCCGCCTCTCCCGCTGCCAGGTAGACGCTGGTGACGTCGGCTCCGGCGCGGATGGCGAGTTGGAGGTCCGGGTTCATGAAGTACAGGTCGTCGTCGGGATGAGCGCACAACTGCATCAGCCCGGCTGAGCCCTGGCGGGGTGCGGCGCTGCCCGGGGCAAGTGCGATGACCTTTCGCGGCAGCGGAAGCGCTCGGCCCCGCTCACGTGCCGAGCGGACGGCATCGAGTGCCACCGCGACGCCGAGTGCGGTGGACACCCGCAGCGCTGTGCGCCGCTTCCAGTCACTGTTCATGCAGGTTTCCACTGCCTTCGGGCGATTCGAACGGGATGTGAGATTTTCATGACGTCTTGGTCACGCTGATAGAGGATACGTTCATCTTCAACCCGCCTCTGCAGGTGCTGAAATCGGGATGAGTCGCCCCCTGGGCCCGGTGGGCGCTGTGAGGTCCCCAGCTCAATACGGTGAACATGATATGAATGTTGCCCGTAGGCAACGTGCAGTTCTGTCGAACGGTCTTGTTGCGTACATTTAATGATCTTGTCGGCACGGCCTATCTGCGCACGTGCCTGTGTTGCAGCCGGGGGACAAGCCATGAACGACGGGAACCACTCACGAGTGGACTCGCAGGCGAGCCCTGCGGGCAGTCTGGTGAACCGGAACCCCGAGGCCTCCACGCTGGTGCGGGTCTACCGCAGGGCGCTCACCGAAGACACCCGGCGCAGGATAGCCAGACGCGTCTCGCATGACGCCAGGACCCAGGTCATGGAGGCGATAGCCTCCGCCACGGCCCTTCGGCGCCAGGCGGGGCAGCTTCGCACCAGGCTCAGGATCCGCTCGAACCCCGGGCTGTTCAAGGGCGCAGGGCGCCGGGCGATCACCGCCGCCGGTGTGCCGCGCGTGGCCTTCGTCGTCGACGGCCTCTCCCCGCTCACCGCCTACCGGACCAACCGGGCGTCCGTCACCGACGCCCTGGACGCCGCCGGGATCGACTACTTCTGCGTGCGCGGGGGAAACGACCTCGCCCCCAGCGTCGGTATCCCGGAGAGCCAGCGCCGCTCCGCGCTGCGCGCGCTCGCGGCCCTCTGCCGGGAGCGTCCCGGCTATCTCGCCGTCATGCCGCAGGGCAACACCACGCCGAAGCACGTGGAACCGACGCAGCGTCAGTCCGCTTGGCGCAAGATCGACTCCGTCCCGGTGTTCCGGCTCACCTGGTTCCTCGCCGACCCCACCGGCCGCCTGGTCATGGGGCCCGAGCACGGTTGCGACATCGAGTTCTGGACCGAGCGCGACGGGGAACTGATCGCGCCGCGAAGCAACCGCAGCGCCGTGCAGCTCCGGGTCGACGGCAACCCCGTCGATGTCCCCGGGGACACCTTCACCCGGCTCGTGGCCCAGGACTCCCTGGGTGGCGCGACCGTGCGCTCCCGGGAGGAGTTCGCGGTCCCCGTCCCGAACGACATCCGCTTCCCCATCGACGCCGTCTTCACCTGGGTGGACGGCGCTGACGAGAAGTGGCAGCTTCGCCGGGCCGAGTACGCCGGGGAGCTTGCCACCGAGAGCCATGAGGAAGCCGCCAACGACGCCCGTTACCTGAGCCGGGACGAACTGCGCTACTCGCTGCGTGCCCTGGAGCTCAACGCCCCGTGGATCCGCACGGTCTACCTGGTCACGGACGATCAGGTGCCCGACTGGCTGGTCTCGGAACACCCCCGGCTGCGGGTGGTGAGCCACCGGGAGATCTTCAGCGACGCCGGGCTGCTGCCCACGTTCAACTCCCATGCGATCGAGTCGCAGCTGCACCACATCGAAGGCCTCTCCGAGCAGTTCCTCTACTTCAACGACGACGTCTTCCTCGCCTCGCCGCTGACGCCCAACGCCTTCTTCCATTCCAACGGCATCAGTCGGTTCTTCCCGTCCCCCGCGCTGGTGCCGCACGGCACGCCCTCCCACCTGGACGCCCCGGTGGCGGCGGCGGGGAAGAACAACCGCCGGCTGATCGAAGCCGAGTTCGGCACCACGTTGATCGCGAAGATGAAGCATGTCCCGCACGCGCTGAGACGCAGTGTCCTAGCGGAGATCGAGGAGCAGTTCGCGGAGGAGTACCAGCGGACCGCACGGTCGCGCTTCCGTAGCCCGATGGACCTCTCCGTCGCCTCCTCGCTGGCGCACTACTACGGCTACCACACCGGGCGGTCGGTACCGGGCGAGCTGCTCTACGACTACATCGACCTGTCGCACCGGACCGCGACCCGCCGGCTCGGCCGGGCCATCGCCGACCGCGACCTGCAGGTGTTCTGCATCAACGACACCGTCTCCACCTCGGCGCAGGCGCAGGCGCAGACGCAGTTGCTGACGCCCTTCCTGGAGGCGTACTTCCCGGTCGCGAGCAGCTTCGAACGCTGCTGATCCGGTGGAGAGCTGAGCCCCGACAACGCAAGCCCTGCAGGTGAGGCCCCGTGCGGACGTCCGCACGGGGCCTCACCTGCAGGGCTGTCAGACGCCGGCCAGATCGCCGGCGACCGCCTCGATGTTCGCGGGGCGGGGCAGCGCGCCGACGGCGGGTCGGGTGCGCAGGGACAGGTGCAGCCGCAGCACGGCCACCCAGACCAGGGCCGCGCCCAGGAGGTGCACGCCGACCACGAGTTCGGGCAGGTGCGTGAAGTACTGCACATAGCCGATCACGGCCTGGGAGAGCAGCACCAGGACGAACTCCACCGCGCGGCGCCGGGGGGCGGCCGGTGCGTCCACCGCGAGCAGCACGAACACCATGGCCAGGGCGAGGCCGATGGTGACCATGGCGAAGTCGGCGTGGAACTGGGTGACCTTCTCCCAGTCGAAGGGCATCCGCTTGACCGCGGTGCCGTCGCCCGAGTGCGGGCCGGTGCCGGTGGCCAGGGTGCCGGCCACGATCAGCAGCGCGGTCACCCCGATGGTCAGCCGGGACAGCTGGATCACCGGGCGGCCCACGGTGCGGACCGGCTCGCCGTCGCCCTCGCGGGAGCGCTGCCACATCGTCAGGGCGCTCAGGATCAGCACCGGGGACGCCAGGAAGTGCACCGCGACCACGAAGGGGTTGAGGTGGGTGAGCACGGTCACACCGCCCCACACCGCCTCGAACACGGTGACCCAGAACTGGGCCCAGCCCAGCCGGGTCAGGCTGCGGCGCCACGGCTTGGCGCAGCGCGCGGCGATGATGGCCGCCCCGATCACCACGCACAGCACGTCGGTGAGCATCCGGTTGCCGAACTCGATGATGCCGTGGACGCCCATCGCGGGCGTCGTGGCGATGCTGCCGCCGGTGCAGGTGGGCCAGGTCGGGCAGCCGAGGCCGGAGCCGGTCAGCCGGACCGCGCCGCCGGTGACGACTACCAGCACGCTCATCACCAGCGTCGCGAACGCGGTCCAGCGGACGATCCGGTCCGAGACGGTGACGCGCTCGGCGAGGAGGGAGAAGGGGGTACGCACGGATTCATCGTAGATTGCGTGCCGGGCGATCTTTCGCCGCCCCCCGCGGGGGACGACGAAGGGCGCGGGGAGCCGCAGTGCTGCGGCTCCCCGCGCCCCGGATTCGTGCGGGCGCGCTACCGGTCAGTGGCGACCGGCGGCCGAACGACGGCGCAGTGCGAAGACCGCGCCGCCGCCGGCGACGATCAGGGCCGCGCCGATGCCGGCGATGGTGCCGCTGCTGCTGCCGCCACCGGTCTCGGCCAGGCTGGTGCTCGGCGAGGCCGACGCCGAGGCGCTGGTGGTGGCGTCCACCGAGGAGCTGGGCTTGGCGCTGGGGGAGGTCCCGCCGGTGCCGCCACCCGTGGTGGTGCCCGTGGTGCCGCCGGTGGTGGTGCCGCCCGTCGTCGTCCCGCCGGTGGTGGTGCCGCCGGTCGTGCCGCCACCCGTGGTGCCGCCCGTGGTCCCGCCGGTCGTGCCGCCGCCGGTGGTGGCGCCGGTCGTCGTGCCGCCGGTCGTCGTGCCGCCGGTCGTCGTGCCGCCGGTGGTGGTGCCGCCGGTCGACTGGGTGGGGGCGCACTTGTTCACGCCGCCGTTCCACCACGCCAGCTTGGCGCTGCCGATCACGGCCTGGTCCGGACCGACCGGCAGCTTGCCGTGGCCGGGCTGGTCGCCGCCGTCGAAGATGGTGGCGCCCTTGTAGAGGTCGACCTGCGCGAAGCAGCCCTCGGCCGGGACCTTGGTGGACAGGGTGCCGGTCTGACCGTTGCTCAGGTCGACGGTCGAGTAGTCGACGAAGGTCTGGACGCCGGAGGTCTCCCAGGTCGGGCCCTCGGTCAGGTACGAGGCCAGCGAGACCTGGCAGGTCCGGTCCTTGGCGGCGGTGACGCTGATGGTGACCTTGCCGTCCGCGGTGGCGAACAGCTCGGGGAGGCGGCCGTTCGGCGTGAAGGGCACGCCGTTGATGGTGAAGCTGCAGGCGGCAGCGGTGTTCGCGCCGGTGCCGTGCATGCCGTGGGACTCGGCGGCGGAGGCGGTGCCGGCCGCGGCCAGGCCCAGCGCGAGCGCGGCCGAGCCGACGCCGGCTATGCGCACCAGGGAGGCGGTACGACGAGAGTGGGACACGAATTCCCCTTGAGGAGGTCAGGCCAGGATGAATGGAGCCCTGGGGTGACCGGCGTGGTCCCTTGGTCCGGTACCACGGGTATCAGTGGCGGAATTGTGTGCGCCTCCCCCAGCAGCTCCACACATAGTCAATTTCCCCAGTGGTCTTGTCAATTCATGGGAAAAGCGACATAGCTGCCCAATCGATTCGCCGCGCATGCGGACCGGAACCCGCGGCGCTCGGGCGCGCGGCCTGCCGCACGGTCAACCAGCCAGCGGGGCACCGGGGTTGGCCGTACGGGCGGTGGATCTGGAGCCCTGTGTTCCGATCGTGCAACGGCTGCTCCCCAAGGGCCACTCCCGAACGGCTACTCCCACCCGAACGGCTACTCCCAGCGGAAGAAGCGCGCGGCGGCGGCCAGGGCCACGACCGCCCAGGCGGCCAGGATGCCCAGGTCGGCCCAGGGCAGCGCGGCGCCCTGCTGGAGCACCGAGCGCAGCCCGTCGGACAGCGCGCTGATCGGCAGCGCCTCCAGCGCCGGGCGCACCGCGGCGGGGAACTTCGCCAGCGGCACGATGACCCCGCCGGCCAGCAGCAGCAGGATGAACACCAGGTTGGCGGCGGCCAGGGTGGCCTCGGCCCGCAGGGTGCCGGCCATCAGCAGGCCGAGGCCGGAGAAGGCCGCCGTGCCCAGGAGCAGCAGCAGGGCCACCGCGACGGGGTTGCCGTGCGGATGCCAGCCGAGCCCGAAGGCGATCGCCGACAGCAGTGCGACCTGCAGCACCTCGGTGATCAGCACGCTGCCGGTCTTGGCGGTCATCAGCGCCCAGCGCGGCAGCGGGCTGGCGCCCAGCCGCTTCAGTACCCCGTAGCGGCGTTCGAATCCGGTGGCGATGGCCTGGCCGGTGAACGCGGTGGACATCACCGCGAGGGCGAGCAGTCCGGGCGCGAGGAAGTCCACCCGGGCCCCCGGTCCGGTGGTGGCGACGATGTCGACCGCGCTGAACAGCACCAGCAGCACGCTGGGGATGATCACGGTGAGCAGCAGCTGCTCGCCGTTGCGCAGCAGTAGCGACGTCTCCAGGCCGGTCTGCGCGCGCAGCATCCGGCCGATCGGTGCGGCGCCGGGCCGGGGGGCGAGGCCGCCCGCCGCGGGGCCGCCCGTCGCCGGGCCGCTCGGTGCGTCGCTGCTCGGTGCGTCGCTGCTCGGTGCGTCGCTGGTGGGCGAGTGGCTGGTCATCCGCGCAGGTCCCGTCCGGTCAGTTCGAGGAAGACGTCTTCGAGGGTGTGCCGCTCGACCGCGAGCCGCTCCGGCATCACCCCGGCCTGCGCGCACCAGGTGGTGACGGTGGCCAGCAGCTGCGGATCCACGGTGCCCTCGACCAGGTAGCTGCCCGGGCTGGGCTCGGTCGCGTCGCTGCCGTCCGGGAGCGCCTTGAGCAGCGTCTGCAGGTCCAGGCCGGGGCGGGCCTGGAAGCGCACGGTGTTGCCCGCGTCGCCGCGGCACAGCTCGTCGGGGCTGCCCTCGGCGATCACCCGGCCGCCGTCGACGATGGCGACGTGGTCGGCCAGCTGCTCGGCCTCGTCCATGTGATGGGTGGTGAGCACCACGCTCACGCCGTCGGCGCGCAGGTCGCGGACCAGGTCCCAGGTGGCGCGGCGGGCGTGCGGGTCGAGTCCGGCGGTGGGCTCGTCCAGGAAGACCAGTTCCGGGCGGCCGACCACGGCCATGGCCAGCGCCAGCCGCTGCTGCTGCCCGCCGGAGAGCCGGCGGTAGCTGGTGCGGCCGCAGGAGTCCAGGCCGAGCCGTGCCGCCAGGGCGTCCACGTCCAGCGGGTGCGCGTGCAGTCGCGCGGTGTGCCGGAGCATCTCCAGGGCGCGCGCGCCGGGATAGACGCCCCCCGACTGCAGCATCACCCCGATTCGTGGACGCAGCCGGGCGGCGTCCGCCACCGGGTCCAGGCCCAGTACCCGCACCGTTCCGGCGTCGGGGCGGCGGTAGCCCTCGCAGGTCTCGATGGTGGTGGTCTTGCCGGCCCCGTTCGGGCCGAGGACGGCGGTGACGCTGCCACGGCGGACGGTGAGGTCGAGGCCGTTCACGGCCGTCGTGTCGCCGTACCGCTTGACCAGCCCGGTCACCAGGACGGCGGGCTCTTGGGAGTGCATGGCGAAGAGTCTACGAGGGCGCTGTTTGCGCTGGTCAGGTTAGGCAGTCCTTAGTGATTCATCAGACAGCGGCGGATCTCGGAGGGGAGTTGTTCCTGCGGGATGAATTACGCAACAATGGTGTTGTGAAAAACATGCGGGAGATCAGCGGGGGGATCGAGGCGGTCGCGACGACCGCCCATGCCTCTGTGCCCGCACCCTCCGTCCCCGAGTCCGCCGTCTCCGGAACGGTACTGCCCGGGTCCCTGCCGGCCGGGTCCGTGACCTCCGGCGCTGCTGCTCACGCGCACGTGGCCGTGGGGTCCTCGCGGGACCGGGTCGCCCGCTCCATCCTGGACCACGGCCCGAGCAGCGCCGCGGACCTCGCCGTCCGGCTGGGCCTGACCCAGGCGGCGGTACGCCGCCACCTGGATTCGCTGCTGGCCTCCGGGCTGGTCACGGCCCGTGAGCAGAAGGTCTACGGGCACCGCGGCCGGGGCCGTCCGGCCAAGGTGTTCCTGCTCACCGACTCCGGTCGGGACGCCTTCTACCAGGCCTACGACCAGCTGGCCGCCGACGCGCTGCGCTTCCTCGCGGAGGCCGCCGGTGGTGGCGAGGCCGGCCGCGAGGCGCTGGCGGCCTTCGCCCGGGCCCGGCTGGCCAAGGACGCGGTGCGCTACCGCGCCGCGCTCGCCGAGGGTCAGGCCAAGGGCGACGGCAGTCCCGCCGAGGCACTCGCCGGGGCGCTGTCCACGGACGGGTACGCTGCCACGGTGCGGCGTGCCCCTCTCGGAGAGCAGCTCTGCCAGCACCACTGCCCGGTCGCGCACATCGCCGAGCAGTTCCCGCAGTTCTGCGAGGCCGAGACCGAGGTCTTCTCGCAGCTGCTGGGCACCCATGTGCAGCGGTTGGCCACCATCGCCCACGGCGACGGCGTGTGCACCACTTTCGTGCCCAGCGCCTCCACCCCTTCTTCTCACGCCAATGACAGTTCGCCAGTCTCCGGGAGGAACCCCGAATGACCACCACCGCTCACCCGGAGCTTGAGGGCCTGGGCACCTACGAGTTCGGCTGGTCCGACTCCGACGCCGCGGGCGCTGCCGCCAAGCGCGGGCTGTCCGAGGCGGTCGTCCGTGACATCTCGGAGAAGAAGTCCGAGCCCGAGTGGATGCTCAAGCTGCGCCTCAAGGGCCTGAAGCTGTTCGACAAGAAGCCCATGCCGACCTGGGGTTCCGACCTCAGCGGGATCGACTTCGACAACATCAAGTACTTCGTGCGCTCCACCGAGAAGCAGGCGGAGTCCTGGGAGGACCTGCCCGAGGACATCAAGAACACCTACGACAAGCTGGGCATCCCGGAGGCGGAGAAGCAGCGCCTGGTCGCCGGTGTCGCCGCCCAGTACGAGTCCGAGGTGGTCTACCACCAGATCAACAAGGAGCTGGAGGCGCAGGGTGTCATCTTCCTCGACACCGACACCGCGCTGAAGGAGCACCCCGAGCTGTTCCAGGAGTACTTCGGCACCGTCATCCCGGTCGGTGACAACAAGTTCGCCTCGCTGAACAGCGCCGTGTGGTCCGGCGGCTCCTTCATCTACGTGCCGAAGGGCGTGCACGTCGAGATCCCGCTGCAGGCCTACTTCCGGATCAACACCGAGAACATGGGCCAGTTCGAGCGGACGCTGATCATCGTCGACGAGGACGCCTACGTCCACTACGTCGAGGGCTGCACCGCGCCGGTCTACTCCTCGGACTCGCTGCACAGCGCCGTGGTCGAGATCATCGTGAAGAAGGGCGGCCGCTGCCGCTACACGACCATCCAGAACTGGTCGAACAACGTCTACAACCTGGTGACCAAGCGCGCCGTCGCCTACGAGGGCGCCACCATGGAGTGGGTCGACGGCAACATCGGCTCCAAGGTCACCATGAAGTACCCGGCCGTCTACCTGATGGGCGAGCACGCCAAGGGTGAGACCCTGTCGATCGCCTTCGCCGGCGCCGGGCAGCACCAGGACGCCGGGGCCAAGATGGTCCACATGGCGCCCAACACCTCGTCCAACATCATCTCCAAGTCGGTGGCGCGAGGCGGCGGCCGCACCTCGTACCGCGGCCTGATCGAGATCGGCGAGGGCTCCAAGGGGGCCAAGTCGAACGTGCTCTGCGACGCGCTGCTGGTGGACACCATCTCCCGCTCCGACACGTACCCCTACGTGGACGTGCGCGAGGACGACGTCTCCATGGGCCACGAGGCGACCGTCTCCAAGGTCAGCGAGGACCAGCTCTTCTACCTGATGAGCCGGGGCATGACCGAGTTCGAGGCGATGGCGATGATCGTCCGCGGCTTCGTCGAGCCGATCGCCAAGGAACTGCCGATGGAGTACGCGCTGGAGCTCAACCGGCTGATCGAGCTGCAGATGGAAGGCTCCGTGGGCTGACCGCCCGGCAGTCTTCGGATCCTCCCACCTACCGTGAAAGAGAGCAGTACGACAGCTATGGCTGACACGCCTTCGAACGCCGCCGGCACCACTCCCGGCGGCTCGACCACGGCCGGCTCCATCGAGGTCGGCACCGCCGGCGCCGGTGCCCAGCTGGCCGGGCCCGGTACCGGTCGCGACACCGTCGCGGTCCAGCCCGTCGACGCCCGCGCGCAGGCCGTCGCCTCCTACGACGTCGCGGACTTCGCGGTCCCGACCGGTCGCGAGGAGAACTGGCGGTTCACCCCGCTGCAGCGGCTGCGCGGGCTGCACGACGGCAGCGCCGTCGCGGACGCCGACGCGCTCAAGGTCGACGTGAGCGCCCCGGCCGGTGTCGTGGTCGAGCTGGTGGACCGCACCGACCCGCGGGTCGGCAGGGCCGGCAAGCCGGTGGACCGGGTCGCCGCCCAGGCGTTCAGCGGCTTCGAGAAGGCCGGCCTGGTCTCGGTGCCGCGCGACACCCAGCTCACCGAGCCGATCCGGATCACCGTCCACGGCCAGGGCGGCACCGCCTACTCCCACCAGGTGATCGAGGTCGGCGCGTTCTCCGAGGCCCAGGTCGTCATCGAGCACACCGGTGACGCCGTGCTGGCCGCCAACGTCGAGTTCCTGATCGGCGACGGCGCCAAGCTCACCGTGGTCTCCATCCAGGACTGGGACGGCACCGCGGTCCACGTCGGCCAGCACACCGCGCTGGTCGGCCGGGACGCCTCGTTCAAGTCCGTGGTGGTCACCTTCGGCGGCGACCTGGTCCGGCTGCACCCGCGCGTGGTCTACGGATCCACCGGTGGTGAGGCCGACCTGTTCGGGCTGTACTTCGCCGACGCCGGCCAGCACCTGGAGCACCGCCTCTTCATCGACCACGACACCCCGCACTGCCGCAGCAACGTCGCCTACAAGGGCGCGCTGCAGGGCCGCGACGCCCGCGTGGTCTGGGTCGGCGACGTGCTGATCCGCGCCGCCGCCGAGGGCACCGACACCTACGAGCTCAACCGCAACCTGGTGCTCACCGACGGTGCGCGGGTCGACTCGATCCCCAACCTGGAGATCGAGACCGGCGAGATCGTCGGCGCCGGACACGCCTCCGCGACCGGCCGCTTCGACGACGAGCAGCTGTTCTACCTGCAGTCCCGCGGCATCCCGGCCGACGAGGCGCGCCGCCTGGTGGTGCGCGGCTTCTTCGCCGAGCTGGTCCAGCAGATCGGCCTGCCCGAGCTGCAGGAGCGGCTGCTGGCCACCATCGACGCGGAGCTGGAGGGGACCGTCGCATGAGCTTCGTGCGTGTCGCCGCTCTGAGCGAGCTTGAGGCGGACACCCCCAAGCGCGTCGAGATAGACGGCGTCCCGGTGTCGCTGGTGCGTACCGAGGGCGAGGTGTTCGCGATCAACGACATCTGCTCGCACGCCAACGTCTCCCTCTCCGAGGGCGAGGTGGACGACTGCTCCATCGAGTGCTGGCTGCACGGGTCGAGCTTCGACCTGCGCACCGGCAAGCCCTCCGGGCTGCCCGCGACCCGGCCCGTTCCCGTGTACCCCGTAAAGATCGAAGGGGACGATGTGCTCGTCTCCGTCACCCAGGAGTCCTGAGCCCATGGCAACCCTTGAAATCCGCGACCTGCACGTTTCCGTCGAGGCCGAGACCGGTCCGCGCGAGATCCTGCGCGGGGTCGACCTCGTCGTGAAGCAGGGCGAGACGCACGGCATCATGGGCCCCAACGGCTCCGGCAAGTCCACCCTGGCCTACTCTCTGGCCGGACACCCCAAGTACACGATCACCAGCGGCACCGTGCTGCTGGACGGCGAGGACGTGCTCGCGATGACCGTGGACGAGCGGGCCCGGGCCGGTCTCTTCCTGGCCATGCAGTACCCGGTCGAGGTCCCCGGCGTCTCGGTCTCCAACTTCCTCCGCACCTCGGCCACCGCGATCCGCGGTGAGGCGCCCAAGCTGCGCACCTGGGTGAAGGAGGTCAAGGCGGCCATGGCCGACCTGCAGATGGACCCGGCCTTCGCCGAGCGCAACGTCAACGAGGGCTTCTCCGGCGGCGAGAAGAAGCGCCACGAGATCCTCCAGATGGAGCTGCTCAAGCCCAAGGTCGCGATCCTCGACGAGACCGACTCCGGCCTCGACGTGGACGCGCTGCGGGTGGTCTCCGAGGGCGTCAACCGGGTACAGGCGGGCGGCGAGGTCGGCACCCTGCTGATCACCCACTACACGCGCATCCTGCGCTACATCAAGCCCGACTTCGTGCACGTCTTCGCGGCGGGCAAGATCGTCAAGTCCGGTGGCCCGGAGCTCGCCGACGAGCTGGAGAACGAGGGCTACGAGAAGTACGCGAAGGGTGGCTCCGCGAGCGGAGCGAACCAGACGGGCGGCGTCGAGTGACCCATACCTCTCTCTCTGTTCCCGGCATCACGGCGCTGGACACCGACGCGATCCGCAAGGACTTCCCGGTCCTGCAGCGGCTGCTGCACGGTGACAAGCCGCTGGTCTACCTGGACAGCGCGGCCACCTCGCAGAAGCCCCGCCAGGTGCTCGACGCCATGAACACGTACTACGAGCAGCACAACGCCAACGTCCACCGCGGCGTGCACACGCTCGCGGAGGAGGCCACGGCGCTCTACGAGGGCGCCCGTGACAAGGTCGCGTCCTTCATCAACGCGCCCAGCCGGGACGAGGTGGTCTTCACCAAGAACGCCTCCGAGTCGCTCAACCTGGTCGCCAACATGCTGGGCTGGGCCGACGAGCCGTACCGGGTGGACGCCGACTCCGAGATCGTGATCACGGAGATGGAGCACCACTCCAACATCGTGCCGTGGCAGCTGCTGTCGCAGCGCACCGGCGCGAAGCTGAAGTGGTTCGGTCTGACCGACGACGGCCGGCTCGACCTGTCGAACATCGACCAGATCATCACCGAGAAGACCAAGGTCGTCTCGTTCGTGCTGGTGTCCAACATCCTGGGCACGGTCAACCCGGTCGAGACCATCGTCCGGCGCGCGCAGGACGTCGGCGCGCTGGTGGTCATCGACGCCTCGCAGGCCGCCCCGCACATGGCGCTGGACGTGCAGGCGCTGGAGGCCGACTTCGTCGCCTTCACCGGGCACAAGATGCTGGCCCCGACCGGCATCGGCGTGCTCTGGGGCCGCCAGGAGCTGCTGGAGGACCTGCCGCCGTTCCTGGGCGGCGGCGAGATGATCGAGACCGTGTCGATGAGCTCGTCCACCTACGCCCCGGCGCCGCACAAGTTCGAGGCCGGCACCCCGCCGATCTCGCAGGCGATCGGGCTCGGCGCGGCCATCGACTACCTGACCGCGCTCGGCATGGACAACATCGCCGCGCACGAGCACCAGATCGTCGAGTACGCGCTGCGCCGCCTGCAGGAAGTCCCCGACCTGAAGATCATCGGCCCGACCACGGCCGAGGCCAGGGGCGCGGCGATCTCCTTCACGCTCGGCGACATCCACCCGCACGACGTCGGTCAGGTGCTGGACGAGCACGGCATCGCGGTCCGGGTCGGCCACCACTGCGCGCGGCCGGTCTGCCTGCGCTACGGAATTCCGGCGACCACGCGGGCGTCGTTCTATCTGTACTCCACCGAGGCTGAGGTGGACGCGCTGATCGACGGTCTGCACCACGTGCGGAACTTCTTCGGCTGAAGGGCGGCGGGAGACCATGAAGCTGGACTCGATGTACCAGGACATCATCCTGGACCACTACAAGCACCCCCACGGCAAGGGCCTGCGGGACGGCGACGCCGAGGTGCACCACGTCAACCCCACCTGCGGTGACGAGATCACCCTGCGGGTGCGGCTGGACGGCGGCACCATCGCCGACATCTCGTACGATTCGCAGGGCTGTTCGATCAGCCAGGCGAGCGCCTCGGTGCTGAACGACCTGCTGGTCGGCAAGCAGCTGGGGGAGGCGCAGCGGATCCAGGAGGCCTTCCTGGAGCTGATGCAGAGCAAGGGCCAGTCCGAGGGTGACGAGGAGGTCCTGGACGACGCGGTCGCGTTCGCCGGGGTCTCCAAGTACCCCGCGCGGGTGAAGTGCGCCCTGCTCAGCTGGATGGCCTGGAAGGACGCCACGGCGCAGGCCCTGGCCGGTACCCCTGTGAGGGAAAGCGCATGAGCGAGACGACTGACACGGCCGCGACTGACACGGCCGCGGCGGAGACGCCGGCGGCGGAGAGCACCTTCGTCGGGACGACCGCGGGCACCGTTGCCGTGGACGACCTGATGGAGGCCCTGATGGACGTGGTCGACCCCGAGCTGGGGATCGACGTGGTCAACCTGGGCCTGATCTACGGTGTGCACATCGACGAGGGCGACGTCGCCACCATCGACATGACGCTGACCTCGGCGGCCTGCCCGCTGACCGACGTCATCGAGGACCAGGCCCGCACCGCGACCGACGGTCTGGTCCAGGACCTGCGGATCAACTGGGTCTGGATGCCGCCGTGGGGCCCGGACAAGATCACCGACGACGGCCGGGACCAGCTCCGCGCCCTGGGCTTCAACGTTTGATGACAGCTTCAGCTGAATAGTCCGTATTCCCACCGCCGCGTGGTTTCATCCCTTCCGGGGAATGAACCGCGCGGCGGTGGTGTATGGGCTGCCCAGCAGCAAGGCTGTACCGACCGTCAGTCGGTCCTGCGGAGTGATGCGGCGGCGAGGGCGAGGCAGGCGGTGGCGGCGACGGCGGCGAAGAGGCTGACGGCCGGGAGGATGCCCCGGTGCTGGGCGAGCAGGCCGACCCCGATGATGGGCACCGAGCTGCCCAGATAGACGATGACCCACAGGGTGCTGAGCTGACCGGCGCGGCCGGCCGGGTCGAGGGCGGCGGTGGCCCGGGTGAACAGGGCGCGGAAGGCCAGGCCCTGGCAGGTGCCGGCGAGCAGGCTGCCGAGGAACAGCAGGGCCGGGACGTGGGTGTAGCCGGCCAGGACGACCAGGCCGAGGCCGAGGGCCAGGCCGGTCATGCCGAGGGCCGGGACGGCCCGCCCCCGGGTGGGCCGGGCGAGCAGCTGGGCGGTCGCCGAGGAGCCCAGCAGCAGCGCCGCGACCAGCGCGCCGACCAGCGGGTTGCGGGTGTGCAGCAGATTCGCCGCGTACGAGGGCGCGAGGCTGAGATAGACGCCGAAGACGGCGTAGCTGACGAAACCGGTGGCGGCGGCCAGCAGGAACGGGCGGCGGCCGCGTACCGGCAGGCTCAGCGCGCGCGGACGCAGCGCGACGGCGCGGGCGGCGCGGGCCGGGGGCACGACCGGCGCGACCGGCGCGACGGGTGCGACGGGTGCCGCGTGGTGGTGGCCGGGGCTGCGCGGGTGCAGCAGCGCGAGCGGGACGCAGAGCACGAGCAGCGCGCAGGCGTGGATCAGGAACGGGGTGAGCACCGGATCGCCGCCGGGGACGGCCTTGGACAGGGCCGCGCCGAGCAGCGGGCCGAGGGCGACACCCCCGGCCGAGGCGGCCAGGGTGAGTTTGGCGGCGAGGGCCGGGCGGTCGGGCAGCAGGTCGCCGAGGGCGGCTCCGGCCGCCCCGGTGGCCAGGGCGACGGCGACGCCCTGGACGGCACGTCCGGCGGCGAGCTGTCCCAGGCTGCCGGCGGTGGCGAAGACGGTGTCGCCCAGGGCGGCCAGGACGACGGCGGGCAGCACCACGGCACGGCGTCCCAGCAGGTCGGACCAGTGGCCGACGGCCGCGAGCACCGGGACCAGGGCGAAGACGTAGGTGGTGAAGAGCAGCGTGGTGTCCAGCGCGGTCAGGTGCAGCCGCTGCTGGAGGACCGGGTAGAGCGGGGTGGCCAGATTGGCACCGGCCAGGAGCAGCAGCAGGATCGCCGCGGACAGTCCGACCCGGACGCCTCGGACGGCGTTCCAACGGCTCAGAGCGGGTGTGCGCAGCAGCTCGCGCGGGGTGAGCTCGCGGGGAAGGAGGGACTCCGACAGCCGGGTTGCGGCAGGGGAGAGTTCCGCCATGGCAGGGGTCTCCTGGCGTACGGGCTCCGGGGCAGGGCGGCGGGGTGTGCCGACCGGGGTCCGGGTGGAGCGGGGGTGCGGATACGAGCGGAGCGTCGTCGCTCCGGGGCCCCGGCCGCGCTGGTGTGCGCAGGGGCCTCGCGGAGGATACGTGCTGGGTGCGGCGGAAGGGAAAACGGCGGGGGCGCGCGGGGGTGTGGAGGCGGTTTCGGGACGCTGCGGTGGAGCCGCTGCGGATAGTGTCAGCAGGGGAAGTGACGGGAGGTCCGTCGCACCCCCCTCAGTGGAGAGAGAGTGTCGGCATGGCGGGTCCGAGCCGTAAGAAGAGTGACAAGCCGTCGGCAGGCCGGGCCGAGGCACCGGTTCCGCTGCCCGCCGACGTGGACCTGGGGACCCTCTACGGAGCCCCGGGCTCGGCGGCGCTGCCCGAGCTGGACGACGCCTTCGACGACCTCGGGGCCGAGGAGGACGGCGAGCTGGTGATCGTCCCGCCGGTGCGGCTGCTGGACCGGGCCGAACTGGCCGCGACCGCGCTGCGGGTACCGCTGTTCGACCGGGCGATCCGGCTGGCCCGCTGGATCGCGCCGATGCGTCCGGTGGACCAGTGGGGCGAGCTCGGTGCCGAGCTGGAGGCGCTGGCGGCGGTGGAGCTCGGTCTCGGCGCGGGCGACACCGGGGTGGGCGAGGTCGCCCAGGCCTGGTCGCTGGCGGTGGACCTGGAGCTGATCGAGGTGAGCGACGCGGCCGAGGGGGAGGGCGAGCCCGGCAGCGAGGTGGCCCGTCCCGGCGCGGCACTGGAGGAACTGGCCGGGGGCGACCCCGACGTGGTGCTGGAGGCGTGGGAGACCGCGACCTCCATCGTGGCCGGGACCACCGTGGAGGCCGACTTCGAGCCGGGCGGGACCGAGGGGCCCGGGGCCGGGGAGCCGGAGGGCGGCCCGGCCGAGGACTCCGGCCCGGGGTCAGCCGAAGCCGGGGAAGAGGCGGAGGAGGCGGACCTGGAGGAGTCCGAGGAGGAGTACGCCCAGCTGGAGGAGGCCCGCGAGCAGGCCCAGGCGCTGCTGGACGACGCCCTGCAGGTGCTCTACGAGGCCAGCGCCTTCGCCGACACCCAGGCGGGAGAGACCATCCCGCTCGGCGTGCTCGCCGCGCTGCTGGTCGTGCCGGACGGCGAGGAGCCGACCGAGGAGATGCTGGGCGACATCACCGCCGTCATGGTCGCGCTCGACCCGATGCTGCAGGATCTCGCCGACATCGGGATGCTCGACTACAGCCCGATCGACCCGTCGCTGTTCGAGGAAGCCGAGGGCGATGCCGGGGACGGCGGGGAGGCCGGCTCCGCCGCGCTGCTGCTGCCCACCGAGCCGTTCGACCCGGAGGCCCCGGTCGACGCGACCGAGGCGGCCCGCTTCGGCCTGGCCCGGCTGACCCCGCTCGGCGTCCACGGGGTGCGCCAGTGGCTGCTGGACGAGGGCTACGACGCCCCGCTGATCGGCGACCACGCCCAGGGCACCGGCGCCGAGCTGCTCACCGGCATCTGCGAGTCGGCGAACGTGCTCCCCGAGGAGGAGATCAAGGTCTGGCTGGAGGGCCGCGACCCGGTCGCCGCCGCGGCCGAGCTGCTCGCCGCCGCCGACGGCAACGACCTGGTCGCCCCGATCCGGCGGCTGTTCTGCACCCTGGCCCTGGAACTCCTCGGTGAGCCCGCCGCCCCCGCCGTGCGCGAGGTGCTGGGCGACCCGTACCTCACCGGCCTGGCCACGGCCTGGCTGAACGAGCAGGCCGGGGCCGACCTCGCGGCCCCGGAGCGCCCGGTGGTGCTGTGGACCACCGTCGACGCGCTGGCGGCCCGGTTGATCGACTCGGGCGCCGAGGACGAGCACTTCCGTGAGCTGGTGGTGGCGCTGACCTCGGACCAGCCGGCCGCGCCGCTCTTCGCCGAGCTCTGGCGGGTCGATCACCCCTACACCACGGCCGTCCTGGACGCGGTGGGGGAGCAGCACCCGGACAAGGCCACGGCCAAGGAGGCCCGCAAGGCCGCCTACAAGGCCCGCTCCCGGGCCGGCTCCCAGCGCGGCTGAGGACGTCGGAACCGACGTGGGGCGCGCCTCCCCGTCGCGGATGCCGACCGGGGGCGCCCGAGGTCCGGTGTGGACCGGGGGGCTCCCCCGGTCCGGCACGGACGCGGGGTGCCCCCGCCCGGGTACGGAGGCCCCGAGATGTGGGGGCCCGGGGCGCCGGGCCTGGGGCGCCGCGGCCGGGCTCTGCCCTGGCCGGGCTCAGAGCACTGCCGGGGCGAGTTCGTCGGTGCTGGTCGGGGAGTCGGCCCGGATCCGGTCCTGGGGGCGGCGGACCAGCAGGTAGCCGATACCGGTGACACCGACGATGCCGACGCCCAGCAGTGCCGCCCACACCTGGTACCAGGGCGCGCCGACGGGCGCGAGGATGGTCCGCGGCCAGCAGATGTTGACCACCTCCAGCCCGGTCCACAGCACCGCGAGCGCGTTCAGCAGGGTCCCGAAGCGGCCGTAGCCGACCTCGCCTGAGGGCGTCCAGGTACCGCGTACCCGGGCGATCAGGGAGACCAGGGTGAGCAGGAAGAACGGCACGAAGGTCGCCGCACTGCCGAAGGTGATCAGGCTGCCCATCGCCGCGCTCTTCAGCCCCAGCGGCAGTGCGGCGCAGCTGACCACGGTCGCCGCGACCAGGCCGCCGATCGGCGCCTTGTGCCGGTTGACCTTGCGGACCTGGCGGGAGAACGGGAAGACGTCGTCCCGGGCCAGCGAGTACAGCCCGCGTGCCGCCCCGCCCTGGGAGGCCATCAGGCAGGCGGTGAAGCTGACCAGGACGACCAGGACGAAGGGCTTGTCGGCCCAGCCGCCGAAGCTGTGCACCACGGCCGTGGTGACCGGGTCGAGGTCCTTGCCGGACACGACGTCGGCCGGGTTGGGGTGCGCGAGTTCGACCGCGACCGCGTTCAGGATGACCACCGAGCCGACGCTCAGCAGCGCCCACCACATCGCCCGGGGCACCTGCCGGGCGGCGTCCTTGGTCTCCTCGGCGGTGGACACGCAGGCGTCGAAGCCGATGAAGGCCCAGCCGCCGACCGCGATGACGGCCAGGAACGCGCCGAAGGTGCTGGTGCCGACGGCTGCCGGGGCGCCGAGGGTGTTGGTGAGCAGCGCGAAACCGTGCTGCCGGAACACCAGCAGCAGCGAGACCCCGACCAGCACGGACGCGACCGCCTCGGCGGCGATGCCCAGCGAGACGAACCAGCGCAGCATGTTGATGCCGTAGGCGTTGACCAGCGTGCAGAACAGCATGAAGCCGAAGGAGACCAGCACCAGCTGGGCGGGCGTCGGGGTCACCCCGAACAGCGCGAACACCCAGGGTGAGGCGAGATAGGCGACCGTGGTGTTGGCGAACATCACTGCGAACTGCCACATCCAGCCGCTGAGCCAGGCGAAGGAGGGGTTGGTCAGCCGCCGGCTCCACTGGTAGGCGCCGCCGGCCAGCGGCCACTGCGAGGCCAGTTCGGAGTAGACGCAGACCACCAGGGCCTGCCCGAGCAGGCAGATCGGCAGCGCCCAGACCCAGGCGGTACCGGCGATGCCCATCCCGACCTGGGCGACGGCGTACAGGCCGACGACGGGGGAGACGACGGCGAAGCCCATCGAGATGTTGCCGAGGATGTTCAGGCTCCGGCGTAGCTCCTGGCGGTAGCCGAGGGCCTCCAGGCGGGCCGCGTCGTCCTGCCCGGAGGTGTCCGGTCCCGTGGGCCCGTCGGCCGTGGGGTGTTCGCTCATGGTTCCACCGTGTCCCTGTCTCAAGTCCCAACCTAAAACTAACTTAGTTAGTCTGGCTCGATGGAAAGGGACGATAGCTCTCCGGACGCGTGTGCGGAAGGGCCGAGACCAAGCGGTAACGTGACGCGGGCAGTCGAGGGAAGGGGCGGGGCCGTGGGACGACCGAGTCGTGCACTGCTGAGCCGGGGCGCGATCGCCCGGGCGGCGCTGGAGGTCGTGGACGAGGCGGGCCCGGACGGTCTCACCATGCGGGCGCTGGCCGAGCGGCTCGGGGTGAAGGCCGCCTCGCTCTACAACCACGTGGCCGGCAAGGACGAGCTGCTGGACGTGCTCGCGGAGCTGGTCAACCAGGAGATCGACCTCGGTCCGCTGGAGGACGCCGACGTCCCGGCCGGTCTCGCCGCCTATGCGCGCGGCTACCGCGCCGTGTTCCTGCGGCATCCCAACACCATCGCCCTGCTGGCCCGCCGCCGGGTCGAGGCGGAGGGCCAGCTGCGCGGCTACGACGCCCTGCTCGCCGCGCTGGGCCGGGCCGGTCTCGCGCCGGCCGACGCGGTGGAGGCGGCGGCCGCGCTGGACTACCTGGTGCTGGGATCCGCACTGGAGACCTTCACCGCAGGATTCACCCGCCCACCGGACGGCTACCGGCCGCACTACCCCGCGCTGGCCGACTCGCTGGAGGCGGCGGCCGCCCGTGGCGGCGGACCGTCCGGTCTCGACGACCGCGGCTTCGAACTCGCCCTGCGGCTGCTGCTGGACGGCCTGCAGGCGCGTGCCACCGGGTCGGGTGCGGCGGGTTCGGCTCAGTAGCCGGTTACTACGGCGTCGGGTTCGGCGTCGGCGTCACCGTGACGGTGAACGGGGTGTACTGCGGTCCGTGGCAGTCCCAGGGGTTGGTGACGCCGAGCAGCCCCCCGGCCAGCAGCGTGCCGGGGACGGCGTCGCGGTCGACCGTGAGGCTGGGTCGGATGTAGTCGTCGCGCCAGGTCAGCGGCGATCCGGCGGTGGTGCAGCTGAGCACCGTCTGCGCCGCGTCGGCGGTGCAGCCGTAGGGCGCCGGCGCGGCCCAGTGGGTCCGCGCCGGGGCGGTCATGCTGATGGCGGTGGTGCCCGAGTAGGCGTTCGACGGGCCCGCGTTGTGGGCGGACACGCCGAAGGTGACGGTCGCTCCCGGGGCCGCCGACACCGGCTCGTCGAGCAGGATCGACAGCGTGACCTCCGGGTCACCGGTCACCAGGTCGTAGCGGACGGTGGCGTGGTCGGGTCCGGTGAAGCTGGAGACGTCGCAGTGCTCGGTGGCGTTCGGCGGGTCCTCGGGGTGCACGTCCAGGGTCAGCGTGGTCGCGGCGGTGGCCCCTGCGGGCAGGCCGGCCGGGACGGTGTACTGGCCGCCGGTGCCGAACAGGGTCAGCCCGGTGCCCGGGTCGGCCGAGATCGAGTTGGGCGCCGGGAGGTGGACCACGACCAGGGTCGGGTCGGTGGTCGCGGTGGCGCCGGTGTTGGTCACCCGCACCCCCAGGGTGGGCCTGGCGCCGGGAGTGACCGGGGTGCCGGGCCACTCCAGCGCGACCCGCACCGGGCCGGTGGCGCTGTCCCCGGGCGGCGGGACGCAGTGGTCGGGATTCGGTGCGGTGGTGGGTGCGGCGGCGGATGCGGGCGTCGACAGGGCGATCGGCCTGGTGGACGGCTGGTGGGCCGCTCGGTGCGCGGGTACGCTACCGCGCCCGCCACCGGGGGCCGCCGCACGGGCCGCGCCCACCGGGAGCAGCAGGAGCAGGGCAGCGGTCCCGGCGGCGGCAGCCCGCCGCCGCAGGAGCGACCGCGCGGCGCGGTCAGGCGTCAGGGGCACCGTCACTGGGAACACCTCTTAGCAACAGGGCCGCGGTGCGGGAGTCGACCTCCCGGCGGAGCCACGGCACGGACTGCATCGGACAGGACGCCATCGGACGGGACGCCATCGGACGGGACGTCATCGGACCGGACGCCATCGGCCAGCCTCGCTGCCGCAATGCCAGGGAATGCCGGGAAGCCCCGGACGATGATCGATCGTCATCCGATCGGCCTACTCCGTCCGGTCGCTTCGGTGCCCTGCCGAGGCGAAGCTCCGTAGGCTGGAGGTCTCGGCCGGACCGCCTGGGCCGGACGGAGCAGACCGAGCAGCACCAAGCAGCAGAAGGGGGAGTCGGCGTGCAGTACAGGGGCGGCACCGGCGGCAACTTCGAGGGGCCACGCGACATCTGGCGCGAACTCGCCCAGGCGGACCTGCAGAACCTCGGCAGACGGGGTTTCCGCGTCTACGGCCCCACCGCGCCGCTGCTGGACTCGCCGACGCTGGCCTCGTGGGAGCGGCACAACGACCGGCTGGTCAAGGTCGAGCTCTCGCACGGGTCGCCGTTCGCCGCCGAAGGCCCCTATGTGTCGGTGCAGACCCTGGTCGCCGACGCCGGCCACCGGCGGCGCTCGCTGCAGGACGTGATCGAGGACGAGCGGGACCGCCTCTACGAGCACGCCGGGATCGACGACGGCGACGGCCCGGTGCTGGCGGTCGAGTCCGAGCCCTGGCTGACCATCGACGGCATCCCGGTGCGGGCCGAGCTGCGCGGCGAGGGCCGGCTGTGGGCGGCGCGGCTCGATGTCGGCGGGCCGGACTGCCCGCTGCGCAGCCGTGGCGGCGAACCGGTGACGCTCACCGTCACCGGGCGCGGCATCGCCCCCGAACGGATCGCGCTGCGCACCGTCGAGGACCTGCAGCCCTACGCCATCGGACGGCAGGAGATCCTGCAGGCACTGACCGAGCGCCGCCAGGCGCAGGCCGCCGAGCGGGCGGAGCAGGCCGCGAACCGGCCTCCGGCGCCGGCCGGACTGGACGCGCACCGGCGGCTGGTCGAGTTCTCGGTCCAGCACGCCCTGCGGATCGAGGCCGCGGCCCGCTCCGGCCACGAGCCCCGGGAACCGCGCGACCCGGAGGGCCGGGCCGGGCGCGGCGAGCTGTGGGAGGACGCGGTCCGGCAGCAGATGCGGCTCGCCGGGGAGGACCGTGACGTGGCGAACGAGGCGGTGACGGCGCTGGTCAACCAGATGGTCCGGCTCGCGGAGCGCGCCGCGTGGTTCCCGGGGACCGAGGACGGCCGCGCGGCGGTGGAGGAGAGCATTCGCTACACCGTCTTCGAGAGCGAGGTTCCCAGCGCCGCGGCGCAGCGGGCCTGGCGCCGCGACACCAGCTGGGGCGCGCCGGACAACTCCACGGAGTGGATGGACAACTGGCAGAGCTGGCTGATCGAACGCGCCGAGGCCTCGCGCTGACGACCCGTCCGGTCAGCCCGGGGCGGGGAGCCGGAGCTGGAGCATGGCCAGGAGCCGCTGCTCGGGATTGCCGAGGTCGAGACCGGTGAGCTGCTCGGCCCGGCGCACCCGGTAGCGCAGGGTGTTGGGGTGGACGTGCAGCCGCGCCGCCGCCGCGCGGACGTCGCCGAAGGCGTCCAGCCAGGCCAGTACCGAGGCGGCCAACTGGCCCCGGTGCTCCGCGTCGTGCAGCAGCAGGGCGTCGAGCCGGGGGTCGCGGACCGAGGGATTGGCGGCGAGCAGCGCCAGCGTCTCGCCCAGCAGCACCTGCGCCTGCACCTCCGCCAGTGTGGCCACCTCCGCGCCGACCAGCCCGGCCGCCATCGCGTCCAGCACCCGGTCCGCCTGCCGCCGGGAGGCGCTCGCACCGGAGAGCGTGGGCACGACGGTGCCGACCGCACCGCGCAGCGGGAAGCCGAAGTGGCGGCCGGCCGCCTCCGAGGTCTCCTGGGCCCAGCCGCGCAGCACCTCGGGAGCGACGCCCCGGGGCAGCTCCGGCAGCAGCACGTACACCCGGTCGTCGACCGGGCCGACCAGCGCACTGCGGTGCCGCGCGGCGGAGTGCACGGCGATCAGGTTGACCGCCTCGCCGCGCCGGGTCGGGCCGAGTTCGGCGGGGAGGACGAAGCCGAGGACGGCGGCCGGGCGGCGGACGTCCAGGGCCTGGTGCCCGGCCAGCGACTGCGGCCCGGTGGTGCCGTCCAGCAGCCCGGCCAGCAGGCTGCGGGTGAGCCGCAGGTCCGCGCTGAGCTCGCGGCGCCGGCGCACCAGGTGCAGCGCGGCGACCCGGGCCGCGCCGAGCAGGGCCTGGTCCGCGTGCTCGGTGAAGGGGGTGGAACCCTCCTGCACCCAGATGGTCCCCAACTGCCGCTCCCCGGAGCGGATGGCGACGACCAGGCGGCGGCGCAGTCCCAGCTCCGGATGTGCATCGATGGCCACCACCGCGTCGGAGGCCCGGAGTTGCTGGAACACGCCCCAGGCGCGCAGTTGCGCGAGATAGGGCTCGGGGCCCTGCCAGCCCAGGATGGTGAGCCGGCGCAGGTCGTCCACCTCGTCGGAGTCGGCGGAGCGGGAGTAGGCCAGGATCCGGTTGGCGGTGTCCTCGATGCTGACGATCCCGCCGGTGAGCACGGCCGTGGTCTGGGCCAGCGCGAACAGGTCGCCCTCGCCGGTCTCGGGGTCGGGCCGGGCCGGCTGGACGGTGGCGAGGGCGGCCCGGGTGAGGGCGTCGAAGTGGCCCCAGCGGACATCGGGGCCGACCGAGAGCAGCGCGACGCCGGCCTCCTCGGCGGCCTCCCGCAGCGCGGAGGTGCGGGCTGACGGGTCCAGCTTCACCGCGACGGCGGCGGCCCGGTCGCGTCCGGCGGCGCGGAGTACCGGGAGGGCGGCGCGTCCCCGGACCCCGAGCGCCAGCACCAGGTCGCCGGGCGGCGCCGAGGGCGGGTCCTCCGGGTCGAGCAGGGTGATCCCGGAGACGACGGTGTCCAGGCCGAGGACGCCGGGGGCGCACTGCAGTTCGGCCAGCGGCTCGCCGAGGGACATCAGCAACTGCCGCAGGGTGATCCCGCCCGGGGGCGGTGGCACGTCGGCGTCAGGGCCGCCATCCGGGGGTGGGGCCGGGGCTGGGGGAGTGCCGGTCACCTGGTGCCGCCTGACTGAGGAGGGTTGTCCGATCGGCCAAAGCCGCTGCCAGGATCCTATCCGTTCGGCTGAATCGGGGCCCGGCCGTGCGGCTCTACGGTGCTCTCACAAGCTCAAGAGTGATGAGGAGAAGCCGCGTGTTGGACGCTGTGACCCAGATCCCCGCGCCGGTCAACGAGCCGGTCCACAGCTACGCCCCGGGGACCCCGGAACGGGCACGGCTGGAGGCCGAGCTCAAGCGGCTCGGCGGGCAGGGCCCGGTGGAGCTCACCATGGCCGTCGGCGGGGTCCGCCGCCTGGGCCGGGGCGAGCCGATCGACGTCGTCCAGCCGCACAACCACGCGGCGGTGCTCGGCACCATGCGCAACGCGACCCGCGAGGACGCCCAGGAGGCGGTGGACGCGGCCCTCGCCGCCGCCCCCGCCTGGCGGGCACTGTCCTTCGACGACCGCGCCGCGATCTTCCTCCGGGCGGCGGACCTGCTCTCCGGCCCCTGGCGGGAGACCCTGGCCGCGGCGACCATGCTGGGCCAGTCCAAGACCGCGCAGCAGGCCGAGATCGACACCCCCTGCGAGCTGGTCGACTTCTGGCGCTTCAACGTGTACTTCGCGCGGCAGATCCTGGCCGAGCAGCCGCAGTCCTCGCCGGGCGTGTGGAACCGCAGCGACCACCGGCCGCTGGAGGGCTTCGTCTACGCGATCACGCCGTTCAACTTCACCGCCATCGCCGGGAACCTGCCCACCGCGCCCGCGCTGATGGGCAACACCGTGGTCTGGAAGCCGTCGCCGACGCAGCAGTTCGCGGCGCAGCTGCTGATGGACCTGCTGGAGGAGGCCGGGCTCCCGGCCGGTGTCATCAACATGGTGACCGGTGACGGACTGGCGGTCTCCGAGGTCGCGCTGACGCACCGTGACCTGGCGGGTGTTCACTTCACCGGCTCCACCGCCACCTTCCAGCACCTGTGGAGCACGGTCGGCGCCAACATCGCCGGCTACCGCACCTACCCGCGCCTGGTCGGCGAGACCGGCGGCAAGGACTTCCTGGTCGCCCACCCCAGCGCCGACCCGGCCGTGCTCAAGACCGCGATGACGCGCGGCGCCTTCGAGTACCAGGGCCAGAAGTGCTCCGCGCTGTCCCGTGCCTACGTCCCGGCCTCGCTCTGGGCGCAGATCAAGGACGAGTTCCGGGACGAGGTGGAGTGGCTCACCATGGGCGACGTCACCGACCTGGCCAACTTCATGGGCGCCGTCATCGACGCCCGCGCCTTCGCCAAGAACGCCGCCGCGATCGACCGTGCCGTCGCCGACCCCCGGGTCGAGGTGCTGGCCGGCGGGACCTACGACGACTCGGTCGGCTACTTCGTCCGCCCGACCGTGCTGGTCTGCGCCGACCCGGAGTCCGAGTACTTCCGCGACGAGTACTTCGGCCCGGTGCTGGCCGTGCACGTCTACCAGGACGACCGGTACGAGGCCGTGCTGGAGCAGCTCGACTCGGTCTCCTCCTACGCGCTGACCGGCGCCGTGATCGCCCGCGACCGCGCCGCCGTCGCCGCGACCATGGAGAAGCTGCGCTTCGCGGCCGGCAACTTCTACGTCAACGACAAGCCGACCGGTGCGGTCGTCGGGCAGCAGCCCTTCGGCGGCGGCCGGGCCTCCGGCACCAACGACAAGGCGGGTGCCGCGCAGAACCTGTTGCGCTGGACCTCGACCCGCTCCATCAAGGAGACCTTCGTCCCGCCGACGGACTACCGCTACCCGCACATGGGCTGACGTTCCATCAGTCGACTCCTGCCGTGCCCCATCGCGGGGCACGGCACCCCTCCCTGCCCGAAATCACCTGTCCTGCCCTGGAGTTGGCATGCTCCGCACCACCCTTCTCGCCGCATCCCGTTCGCCCCGTGCCCGTTCGGTCGTCGAGCAGCTCCCGCCCACCCGCGCCCTGGTCCAGCGCTTCGTCGCCGGTGACCGGCTGGACGAGGCCGTCGCCGTCACCGACGAACTCGTCGGCGCCGGGCGCCGGATCACCCTCGACCACCTCGGCGAGGACACCCGGGACGCGGCCCAGGCCGCCGGAACCGCCGCCGCCTACGAGGCGCTGCTGGCCGCGCTCAAGGAGACCGGCCTCGCCGAGCGCGCCGAGGTCTCGGTCAAGCTCTCGGCGGTCGGCCAGTTCCTGCCGCAGGACGGCGAGCGGATCGCGCTCGACAACGCCCGCCGTATCTGCGCGGCCGCCGCCGACGCGGGCACCACGGTCACCCTGGACATGGAGGACCACACCACCACCGACTCCACCCTCGGCATCGCCCGCGAACTGCGTGCCGACTACCCGTGGCTGGGCGTCGTGCTGCAGGCCTACCTGCACCGTACCGAGTCCGACTGCGCCGACTTCTCGGGCCCCGGCTCGCGGGTCCGGCTGTGCAAGGGCGCCTACCAGGAGCCCGCCTCGGTCGCCTTCCAGGGCAAGCACGAGGTCGACCGCTCGTACGTCCGCTGCCTCAAGGTGCTGATGGCGGGCGAGGGTTACCCGATGGTGGCCTCGCACGACCCGCGCATCATCACGATCGCGGGCGAACTCGCCCAGCGCAACGACCGCAAGCCCGAGAGCTTCGAGTACCAGATGCTCTACGGCATCCGCCCCGAGGAGCAGCAGCGCATCGTCGCCTCCGGCGCCACCATGCGCATCTACCTCCCCTACGGCGGCGAGTGGTACGGCTACTTCATGCGTCGCCTCGCCGAGCGCCCGGCCAACCTCGCCTTCTTCCTCCGCGCCCTGGCCACCAAGAACTGACGCCCGGCCGGAATTCCGACGCAGCCCCGCCCACCTGCCAGAGCAGGCGCGCGGGGCTGCGTCGTGCCGGATCGCGTCCGGGGGCCGGACGGAGGGTCAGAGGGCGTGGGCGGCGGGGACGGTCATGCCTCGGGCGGTCTTGGCGTCCTCGTACTGCTCGATGGCGGTCATCACCCACTCGCCGGTGAGCATGCGGATGAGCTTGCACACCATCACGCCGGTGTGCGGCTCGGCGTGGGTGAGGTCGAAGCGCACCAGCTCCGCTCCGGTGGTGGCGTCGATCAGGCGGCAGTAGGCCTTGGCGACCTCGGTGAACCGCTGTCCCGAGTAGGAGTTCACGGTGAAGACCAGGCCGGTGACCTGGGGCGGGAGGCTCTGGAGGTGGACCGTGATGGTCTCGTCGTCGCCCGCGCCGTCGCCGGTCAGGTTGTCCCCGGCGTGCTGGATCGCGCCGTCGAACGCCTGGAGGTGGCTGAACATCACGGTTTCGAGGTGCTTGCGGTGCGCGTCGAAGGCGAGGACGGAGGCGTCGAGGTCGATGTCCCGGCCGCGGTGGGCGGGTTCCCAGCCGAGGCCCATCCGCACCGAGGAGAGGAACGGCCTGCCGTTCTTGGTGAGGGAGACGGAGCCGCCCTTGGCGAGGGACACCCGGCCCTTGTCGAGGGTGACCTTGGCCGGCTCGGGGATCGCTGCGGGCGCGGGCGGGGCGGGCGCGGCGGCGGTGTACGTCGGTGCGGGCGCGGGTGTCGGCGCGTACATCGGGGCGGGCGTCGGGGGCGCGGGCGGCTGGGGCGTCGGTGCGGGGGCGGCCGGTGCTGATCCGGCCGGTGCGCCGAAGGGGAACGGGACGGGGGCCGGGCCGGCGATGTTCCAGTCGTCCGCCTCCGGGGAGGGGAACGGGATCGGCGCGCCGGGCTGGAACAGCGGCGCGGCGCCGGGCTGCGCCGCCGGCGGGGTGGCGGGCTGGAACGGGGCGGCAGGGGTCGGCTGCTGCAGCGGCGGCGGGGTGCCGGGCAGGAACGGGGCGGCCGGGTCGGCCTGGAACGGGGCTGCGGGGCTGGGCTGGAACGGGGCGGTGGCAGGCGGTTGGGCCGGCAAGGTGGTCGCCGGCTGGAACGGGGTCGGAGGGGTCGGCTGCAGCGGCGGCGGGGTGCCGGGCAGGAACGGGGCGGCCGGGTCGGCCTGGAACGGCGCTGCGGGGCTGGGCTGGAACGGGGCCGGAGGGCTGGGCTGGAGGGGCGGGGCGGCGGACGGGAAGGGGGCCGCAGGCGCTGGCTGGACCGGCGGGGTGGGGGCGGGCTGGGGGGCGTCGTCGACGGAGACGCCGAAGTCGGTGGCGATGCCGGCGAGCCCGTTGGCGTAGCCCTGCCCGACCGCGCGCAGTTTCCACTCCGGGCCGCGCCGGTACAGCTCCACCACGATCAGCGCCGTCTCCTGGCTGAGCCGGGGTGGGGTGAAGGTCGCCAGCACCGCTCCGCTCGCGGTGTCGCGGACGGTGGCGGTCGGCTCGGTGCCGGCGAAGGTCGCGTGCTGGTCGTCCAGGCTGGCGGTGATCACGATCCTGGCGACGTCGGCGGGGACCATGCCGGTGTCCACGGCGATGCCCGCCTGGCTGTAGCTCACCCCGGGGCCGTTCGGCGCGTTGAAGAACACCATGTCGGCGTCGGAGCGGACCTTGCCGGAGCCGGCGAGCAGCAGCGCGGAGACGTCCAACTGCCTGGCCGCGACGACCTCCACGGCGACGTGGCGGCTGCTCAGCGGTGTGTTGCCGCCGGGGGTGAGGACGGTGGTCACGGGTGGCCCTCCCAGGCGTTCGTGGTGCCGGACGGCTGCCCGGCGGTCGGCGGGCAGGTGAGTGTACCGGACCACGGTATCCGCCAGGAGGGTGGACGACGCCGTCTGCCACGGCCGCCCGGCACCCGGCCGGGGCGACGTGTCCGCGGGTCGCCGCGCCCGCGCCCGGCCCCGGCTCTGGCGGCCTCTGCGGGCCGGCGCACCCGCGCCCGGACCCTGCCACCGCCGGCGCGGCGGCTAGCGGGGCGGCTCGACGGTGGTGAACGGGCCGCCGAGGTAGGTGTGTTCGGGGCTGCCCGGGACCAGCTCGCCGTGCTCGGCGAGGACCTGGGCGGCGTAGCTCTCGGAGTCGTCCTGGGGCCGGTAGCCGAGGGCACGGGCCGGGGCGAGGTCCCACCAGCCGCGGGTGTTGGCCGAGATGCCGTAGACGACGGTGTGCCGGACGTCCGGCGCGGTCAGCGCGGCGTGGACGAGGCGGGCGGCGTCGGCCGGGCTCAGCCAGGTCTCCAGCATCCGGGTGTTCAGCGGAGTCGCGAAGCAGGAGCCGATCCGGATCGACACCGTCTCCACCCCGTACTTGTCGGCGTAGAGCGAGGCCAGTGACTCCCCGAAGCACTTGGACAGGCCGTAGTAGGTGTCCGGCCGCAGCGGGGTGTCGACCGGCAGCACCGCCTTCTCCGGGTCCGGTGGGCGGGGCACGAAGCCCACCGTGTGGTTGCTGCTCGCGAAGACCACCCGGCGGACGTTCTCGGCGCGGACGGCCTCGTAGAGGTGGTGGAGGCCCTCGATGTTGGCGGCGAGGATCCGCTCGAAGCTGTCCTCCAGCGACAGTCCGCCCAGGTGGACCACGGCGTCGACGCCGCGCACGGCCTCCCGTACGGCGGCGGCGTCGCGCAGGTCCACGGTGAGTGCCTCCGGCGCGCCGGGGACCGGGGCGATGTCGCTGAGGCGCAGGTCGTAGCCGTAGCCGGGCAGGGAGGCCCGGAGGAAGCTGCCGACTCCTCCGGCGGCGCCGGTGAGCAGGACGGTCTGCGGTTGGGTCATCGGGCGTCCCCCGGCCGGGCGAAAGAGCATGGACAAGAATGTGGATTGGATTCACATATATGGCTAGCCTAGGAGTCGCTGCTCTGCGCAGTCAACAGCCACGCCGTCAACAATCCCGCCGTCAACAACCCCGCCGTCCATCGCACGATCCCGCCCGGAACGAGGACTGATCCGCATGCGCACCACCGCCTTCCTCTACCCCTGGGACGTCATCGGCGACCCCGACGCGCCCGTGCGGCTGGCCCGGCTCGGCCTCGACGGCGTCACCCTGGCCTCCGCCTACCACAGCACCCGTGCGCTGACGCCCCGTCACCCGGTGACCAGGATCGTCACCGCGCCCTCCTCGGCCGTCTACTACCCGCCGGCGCCCGGACGCTGGGAGGGGAAGGCGCTGCGCCCGTACCCGCAGGACTGGATGGCGGTCGCGGACGCCTGGGGCGAGGCGGCGTCGATGCTGCGGGACGCCGGTCTCGACGTCGCGAGCTGGGTGGTGCTGGCGCACAACTCCCGCCTGGGCGGCGAGAATCCGGACAGCTCGGTACGCAACGCGTACGGGGACCGCTACCCGTGGGCGCTGTGTGTCGCCCGCCCCGAGGTGGTGGCGTACTGCGTGGCGCTGGCGGCCGAGGCCGGCGCCCGGCCGGGCGCCTCGGGCGTCGACCTGGAGTCCTGCGGCTGGTACGGGATGGCGCACCTGCACGCGCACGACAAGATCGGCGGGGTGCCGCTGGACGGTGCGGCGCAGTACCTGATGTCGCTGTGCTTCTGCGACGTCTGCCGCGCGGGCTACGCGGCGGCGGGCGTGGCCGACCTGGACGCGGCGGTGCGGGCGGCACTGGAGCCGGTGTGGGCCGGGCGGTGGCGGCCGGAGCACGACGAGTGGGCCGGGGTGCGCAAGCTGCTCGGTCCGGACCTGGCCGAGTTCAGCCTCGGCTACCGGAACGGGCGGGCCCGGGTGCTGCAGGCGGCGTGCGTCGCCGCGGTGCGGTCCGAGGCGCCGGGGCTGCGGGTGATGCTGCACGCCGATCCGGCGTCGCACCGGGTCGGCTCGAACGCCGGGGTGGAGGCCGAGTGGCTGCTGACCGAGGGCGGCGCCGACGGTCTGGTGCTGCCCTGCACCGGATCCACGGAGGCGCTGGACGCGGCTCCCCGGATCCCGGGGCGGACCCTGGCCGCGAATCTGACGGTGGTCGGCGGGATGGGCGGCGACCCGTCCGCCGGGGTCCCCGCCGGGGCGGACGAACTCCGGCTCTACCACGCCGGTCTGGCCTCGGACCGCGACCTCTCCCGGCTCCGCCTGCCGCCCCGCGCCCCGGGCGCTCGGCCCGGGCACTGACCGCCAACCGGCTCACGCCCACGCACCGACCGCCGCCGGGCTCAGGCCCGGGCTCGACGGCTGGTCCGCAGGGGCGGCTGCTCCTGGTGCGCGGGTTCCCGCCTGCCGGCCGCCGCCGCTGGGGCGGTCAGTGGCCGAGGGTGGAGCCGGGTCGGATGATCATGATGACCGTGACCGCGGCCCAGAGCAGGTTGAAGATCCCGACGAACATGGCCAGCTGCTTGGTGTCCTTCACGGACGCCCCGGCGCCGTCGCGGCCGCCCTCGATCAGCTCGGCCTGGCGGGGCAGCACCAGTGCGCCCAGCACCACGGCGGCGAGCACGGTGAGCACGATGGAGACGATCACCCAGGTCTGGCCGGTCACCTTCATCACCCCGGCCACGGCGAAGCCGAACATCGGCACGGCGACGCCGACCAGCGCATAGACCTTGCAGATGCGGTGCAGCACGCCCATGGTCACCTCGGCGTCCCCGGTGCCGGGGGCGGCCAGTGCCCGCCGGGCGACCGGCGGGAACATGCTGGCCGCGACGGCGACCGGGCCGATGGCGACGATGGCGGCGAGGATGTGCAGGGCCAGGAAGAACTTAGTCACCCGGCGAGTCTAGGCACCCCGTCCCGGCGCTCCGCCGGGGCCCCCGTCACAGGTGGCGGGTGGCCAGCGTGAGCCGGTCGCGGGCCTCGAACAGCGCGTCGCGGATCATCTGTTCGCGGCCCGGGGTGAGCCGGGCGACCGGGACCGAGCAGCTGACGGCGTCCCGGGCCGGGGTGCGGTAGGGGATGGCGATGCCGAAGCAGCGCAGCCCGAGGGTGTTCTCCTCGGCGTCGATCGAGTAGCCGCGCTCGCGGATCTCGTGCAGGTCCTCGATCAGGGCGTCGATGTCGGTGTGGCTCCGCTCGGTGAGCGGTTCCAGCTTCGCCGGGAGCAGTGCGCGCACGGCGTCGTCGCTGAAGGTGGCCAGCAGCGCCTTCCCCAGGGAGGTGGTGTGCGCGGGGAGCCGGCGGCCGACCCGGGTGAAGGGGCGCAGGTAGTGCTGGGACTGGCGGGTGGCCAGGTAGATGACGTCCGCGCCGTCCAGGCGGGCCAGGTGGATGGTCTCGGTGGTGTCGTCGGCGAGCCGGTCCAGGGTGGCCCGGGCGGCGGCGACGACCTCGTCCCCGTCGATGTAGGAGGTGCCGACCAGCAGCGCCCGCACCCCGATGCCGTAGCGGGTCCCGGTGGACTCGGTCTCCACCCAGCCGAGTTCGACCAGGGTGCGCAGCAGCATGTAGAGGCTGCTCTTGGGGTAGCCCACGGCCTCCTGGACCTCGGCCAGGCTGTGCATGCCCGGCCGGCCCGCGAAGTACTCCAGCAGTTCGACCGTCCGCACGGCGGACTTGACCTGCGAGCCGCCCGCGTCGACGGCGGCGGGACGGGGCGAGGACTGGGCCATGAGGGTTGACCCCTTTTCTGCGTGGGACGTATGGTCAGGAGCGTTCAGCATAGTGGACAGCGTTCATCATATGGAACGCTCGTGCAGGGAGGCCGCCCGAGATGAACACCCCCCCAGTGTGGAGTGTCGACGCCCGTACCGGAGCCCGGACGGCGGAGATCGCCGTCGAGGCGGACAGTGCGGCCGTCGACCTCGCGGTGCGGGACGCCCACGCGGCGCACCCGGCGCTGGCCGACCGCGGCCGCCGGGCGGCGTTCCTGCGGGCGGCGGCGGACCGGCTGGAGGCGGACGGCGCGGCGCTGATCGCCGCCGCCGACCGGGAGACCGCGCTGGGCACCGCGCGACTCACCGGTGAGCTCGGGCGCACCTGCTACCAGCTGCGCGCCTTCGCGGACGTCGTCGACGAGGGCGCCTTCCTCGACGTGATCATCGACCACGCGGACCCCGCCGCCGCGCCCGCTCCGCGTCCCGACCTGCGTCGCTGGAAGGTGCCGGTCGGCGTGGTCGCGGTCTTCGCGGCCAGCAACTTCCCGTTCGCGTTCAGCGTCCCCGGCGGGGACACCGCCAGCGCGCTGGCGGCCGGCTGCGCGGTGGTCGTCAAGGCGCACCCGGACCACCCGGAGACCAGCGAGCTGGCCGCGGCGGCGCTGCGGGCGGCGGCGGTGCAGACCGGGCTGCCGGCGGCGGTGGTCGGGCTGGTGCACGGCCGGCAGGCCGGGGTGGATCTGGTGCGGCACCCGCTGGTGAGCGCGGCCGGCTTCACCGGCTCGATCCCCGGCGGGCGGGCGCTGTTCGACCTGGCGGCCGGACGTCCGGTACCGATCCCCTTCCACGGCGAGCTGGGCAGCCTCAACCCGGTCGTGGTCACCGAGGCCGCCGCTGCGGAGCGGGCCGAGGAGATCGGCGCCGGGCTGGCCGGCTCGTTCACCCTGGGCATGGGCCAGTTCTGCACCAAGCCGGGGCTGGTGTTCGTCCCCGAGGGGGCGGCCGGGGACCGGCTGGAGAAGGCGCTCACCGGCGGCGCGGCCGAGGCCGCCGCCGGTCCGCTGCTGGACGGGCGGATGCGCGAGCACTTCCTGGCCGGCTTCGCCGAGCGGTCCGCGCTGCCCGGGGTGAGCACGCCGGTGTCGGCGGGTACGGCGGGCGCGGACGGCTGGGCGGTCAGCCCGGGATACGTCAGCGTCCCGGCCGGGCTGGTGGCGGGGGAGCAGGAGCGGTACCAGGCGCTGCTGGAGGAGTGCTTCGGCCCGGTGACCGTGGTCGCCCGCTACCGCGACGCGGCCGAGGTGCAGGCGGTACTGGCCCGGCTGGGCGGCAACCTGACCGCGACCCTGCACGCCGAGCCCGGCGAGGAGCAGGCCGCGGGGTGGCTCGCGGCGCTGACCCCGCTGGCCGGCCGGGTGCTCTTCGGCGGCTGGCCGACCGGCGTCGCGGTGGCGCCGGCCATGCAGCACGGCGGCCCCTATCCGGCCGCCACCAGCTCCGCCACCTCGGTCGGCGGCAGCGCGATCGAGCGCTGGCTGCGGCCGGTCAGCTACCAGAACGTGCCGCAGCAGCTGCTGCCCGCCGAGCTGCGCGACCGGGAGGCGGACGGGGCCGGGGCGGCCGACGGCTCCGGGTCGCGGGTCCCGCGCCGGGTCGACGGAGTGCTGGAGCGCTAGCCCGGTCAGTGGCAGCATGATCCCCATGCCTGCACTGACTCGCGCCGACGCCGTCGCACGCCACCGCCTGCTGGATGTCCGCAGCAGCACCGTCGACCTCGACCTGACCCGGGGAGCGGAGGTGTTCGGGTCCCGGACGCTGATCCGGTTCCGCTGCACCGCCCCCGGGTCGTCCACCTTCGTGGACGTCAAGCCGGACCGGCTGCTGCGGGTGACCCTCAACGGCGCCGAACTCGACCCGGCCGGGCTGATCGACGGGCGGCTGCAGCTGCCGGGCCTGGCGGCGGAGAACGAGCTGCTGGTGGAGGCCGACATGGCCTACTCCCGTACCGGCGAGGGAATGCACCGCTTCACCGACCCCGCGGACGGCGAGGTCTACGTCTACACCCAGTCCTTCCTCGACGACGGCCCGAGGGTCTTCGCCGGCTTCGACCAGCCCGACCTGAAGACCGTCTACGACGTCAGCGTGCGGGCCCAGCGGGAGTGGACCGTCGTCGGCAACGGCATCGCCACCCCGCCCGCACCGGAGGACGAGGACGGCGTCTGGCGCTTCGCGACCACCCCGCCGATCAGCAGCTACCTGGTCAGCCTGGTCGCCGGGCCGCTGACCAGCATCAGCTCCGAGCACGACGGGATCCCGCTCGGGCTGCACTGCCGCCGCTCGCTCGGCCCCTACCTGGAGGCCGACGCCGAGGAGATCCTGGAGACCACCCGGCGCAGCTTCGACCACTACCACCGGGTGTTCGAGCAGCGGTACCCCTTCGACTCCTACGACCAGTGCTTCGTCCCGGAGTTCAACGCCGGGGCGATGGAGAACCCGGGCTGCGTCACCTTCCGCGACGAGTTCGTGTTCCGCTCCGCGGTCACCGACGCCGAGCGCGAGGAGCGGGCGCTGGTGGTGGCCCACGAGATGGCGCACATGTGGTTCGGCGACCTGGTCACCATGCGCTGGTGGGACGACCTGTGGCTGAACGAGTCCTTCGCCGAGTACTGGGCCTACCAGGTGGTGTCCGAGTCCACCCGCTACACCGGCGCCTGGACCGGCTTCTCGGCCGCCCGCAAGAGCTGGGGCTACGACGCGGACCAGCGGCCCTCGACCCACCCGGTGGCGCCCGAGGCCGTCGACGACACCGCCCAGGCACTGCAGAACTTCGACGGCATCTCCTACTCCAAGGGCGCCTCCGCGCTGCGCCAGCTGGTCGCCTGGCTGGGCGAGGAGGCCTTCCTCAAGGGCGTCAACTCCTACTTCCAGAGCCATGCCTTCGGCAACGCGGCGCTGGAGGACCTGCTGGAGGCGCTCACCGCCAGCAGCGGCCGGGACGTCCGCTCCTGGGCCGACCGCTGGCTGCGGACCTCGGGCGTGGACACCCTGCGGATCGACGGCGACCGCATCCTGCACACCTCCGCGGACGGCGAACTGCGCCCGCACCGGATCACCGTGGGCAGCTACGGACGGCTCACCGACGGCCGGCTGAGCGCCCTCGGCCGCGTCCCGCTGGACCTGCCCGCCGAACCCGAGCACGCCTTCGCGCCGTCCACGGCCGGCGACCCGGAGCTGCAGCTGCTCAACGACACCGACCTCGGCTTCGTCAAGATCCGCCTGGACGAGCGCTCCTGGCGGACCGTCAGCGAGTCGCTCGGCGAGATCCCGGAGGAGCTGGCCCGTGCCGTGGCCTGGAGTGCGGCCCGGGACCTGGTCCGTGACGGCGAGTTGGCGCCGGCCGAGTACCTGCGCCTGGTCGCCGCGCATCTGCCGGGCGAGTCCTCGGTGCACCTGGTGCAGTCCGTGCTGCGCTTCGCCCGGGAGACCGTGGCCGACCGCTTCCTGGCGCCGGAGCGCCGCCCCGAGGGCCTGTCCCTGCTCGCCGGGGTGTGCCGGCAGCTGCTGCGGCGCACCGAGGGCGCGCAGGGCGGCTCCGGGCTGCGGCTGCTGGCCGTGCGCGCGCTGATCGACTCCTCGGCGACCCCGGCCGAGGTCGCCGAGCTGCGGCAGTGGCGCGCCGAGGGCACCGTGCCCGGCGGGCCGCTGCTCGACCCCGACCTGCGCTGGCAGCTGCTGCTGCGGCTCGCCGTGCTGGGCGAGGTCGGCGAGCCGGAGATCGCGGCCGAGCTGGCCCAGGACCCCAGCGCCACCGGCCAGGAGGGCGCGGCCCGCTGCCGGGCGGCGCTGCCCCAGGCGGCGGCCAAGGACGCCGCCTGGGACGCGCTGTTCACCGGCGACCTGTCCAACTACCTGGTGGCCGCTACCGCCCAGGGCTTCTGGCAGCCCGAGCAGCGCGAACTGCTGGGTGACCGGCCGCAGCGCTTCTTCGACGCCGTGGTCGACGCGGCCGAGAAGCGCGGGCCCGCGATGGCCCGGGTGCTGGCGCGGTTCGGCTTCCCGGCCTTCGACGCCACCCCGGAGACGGTGCGCGCGGCCGAGGCCTGCCTGGAGCGCGCGGATCTCACCCTGGCCCTGCGGCGCGGCCTGGTCGACCAGGTCGACGACCTGCGCCGGGCGCTGCGCGCACGCGGGGGCGACAAGTGACGGCACGTCAGGAAGTACTGCACGTCCGGGGCCGGATCCTGGCCGGCGCCGAGGACGTGCGGGACGAACTCTGGGTACTCGGCGGCCGGGTGACCTACAGCCGCCCGGCCGGCGCCGCCGACGTGCGCACCGTCCAGGGCTGGGCGCTGCCGGGCCTGGTGGACGCGCACTGCCACGTCGGCCTGGACCAGCACGGCCCGGTGGACGACGCGACCAGCGAGAAGCAGGCACTGGCCGACCGGGACGCCGGCGCGCTGCTGCTGCGCGACGCCGGCTCGCCGTCCGACACCCGCTGGGTGGACGACCGCGACGACCTGCCCCGGCTGGTGCGGGCCGGCCGCCACATCGCCAGGACCCGCCGCTACATCCGCAACTACGCCCATGAGATCGAGCCGGGGGACCTCGCCGCCTACGTCCGCCGCGAGGCCAGGCGCGGCGACGGCTGGGTGAAGCTGGTCGGCGACTGGATCGACCGGGACACCGGCGACCTGGCCCCCTGCTGGCCGCGCTGGGCCCTGGACGAGGCGATCGCGGCGGCGCACGCCGAGGGGGCGCGGGTGACCGCGCACTGCTTCAGCGAGGACTCGCTCGCGGACCTGGTCGGCGCGGGCATCGACTGTGTCGAGCACGCCACCGGCCTGACCGAGGACACCGTGCCGCTGTTCGCCGAGCGCGGCGTGGCGATCGTGCCCACCCTGGTCAACATCGCGACCTTCCCGGCCATCGCGGACGGCGCGAGCCTCAAGTTCCCCGGCTACGCCCGGCACATGCGGGAACTGCACGAGCGCCGCTACGCCACGGTGGCCGCGGCGTACGACGCCGGGGTGCCGGTGTTCGTCGGCACCGACGCGGGCGGCTCGCTGCCGCACGGGCTGGTCGCCGCCGAGGTCGCCGAGCTGGTCCGGGCCGGGATCCCGCCGATCGCCGCGCTGTCGGCGGCGAGTTGGGGCGCTCGGGCCTGGCTGGGCCGCCCCGGCCTGGACGAGGGCGCGTCGGCCGACCTGGTCGTCTACGCCGAGGACCCGCGTGCCGACGTCCGGGTGCTGGCCGACCCGCGCGCGGTGGTGCTGCGCGGCTCAGTGGTCGGCTGACCGGCGCCGGGGGCGCAGCGAGCGGAGCCACGGCGTGGGGCTCCACGGCTCGCCGCGTCCCCGGGTGAGCGGATGGCAGGCCAGGCCGAGCAGCGCGGCGGTCAGGTGCCCCACGTCGGTGAAGGTGCGGCCGTGGACCAGCGCGAGGCCGTACCAGAGCAGCACCACCGCGAGGTAGGGCAGCCGCCAGGGGTACGCGATCCGGTAGGCGAGCACCGCCTGCACCCCGGCCAGCGCGTAACTGACGCCCACATCCAGGGTGTTGACGGCGGAGAGCGGGGCGTGGCCGTGCCGGATCGCCCAGTACAGCGCCCCCTCGCTCAGATAGGTGGCGCCGACGTGGGACACCACCAGGACGCCGAGCCAGCGCCGTGTCCCGAGCCAGCGCTCGGCCGGCACCTGGAACAGGTTGTAGAGCACGAAGTAGCCGAGCCAGCCGCCGCCGTCCAGCCAGAACGCGCTGGCGAACAGCACCCGCACCGGACGGGTGGCCAGCTGGTGCAGGTTGGTGGAGCGCTGCCGCAGGAACTGGTCCTGGAACTCCGGGTTGATGTGGTTGATCACCACGGTGGTCAGCAGCAGGGCCGCCAGCCAGACGTAAGTCCCGGGCGCCCGGCGGACGTAGTGGGCCACGGCGCCCCCGGCCCGGCGGAGCCGGGACTGTGACCGGTGCTGCGGCCCCTTTCCGGGCTGGTGCGGCGGCTGCTGGGCGGGTGGCGCGCTCATCTCCCGATTGTGTCCTGGTTGCAGTGGATTGTCCGGAATCTGGAGTCGTGGCGGCGTGTGGCGATAGGGTGACCGACCATGGCTGCCCGTCCTTTGCACGAGATCGTCGAACCCGGCTGGGCCAAGGCCCTGGAACCGGTCGCCGAACAGGTCGCCGCGATGGGCGACTTCCTGCGCGGCGAGATCGCCGCCGGGCGTACCTACCTGCCGCCGGGCCCGCAGGTGCTGCGCGCGTTCCAGCAGCCGTTCGAGGACGTCCGGGTGCTGATCGTCGGCCAGGACCCGTACCCGACGCCGGGCCACGCGGTCGGGCTGAGCTTCGCGGTGGCGCCCGAGGTGCGGCCGCTGCCGGGCAGCCTGATCAACATCTACCAGGAGTACCAGCAGGACCTGGGCCTGCCCGCGCCCGGCAGCGGCGACCTGACCCCCTGGACCCGGCAGGGCGTGCTGCTGCTCAACCGGGCGCTGACCACCGCGCCCCGCTCGCCCGCCGCGCACCGGGGCAAGGGCTGGGAGGCGGTGACCGAGCAGGCGATCCGCGCCCTGGTGGACCGGGGTCCGGCACTGGTGGCGATCCTCTGGGGCCGCGACGCCCGCAACCTGCGCCCGCTGCTCGGCCCCGCGCCCAGCATCGAGTCGGCACACCCCAGCCCGATGTCGGCGGACCGGGGCTTCTTCGGTTCCCGCCCGTTCAGCCGGGCCAATGAGATGCTCGTACGCCAGGGCGCGCAGCCGGTTGACTGGCGGCTGCCCTGAGCTGTGCGGGGTGGACGGGGCCGCTGGGGCTTCTTCACTCATAAGGGTGAACTGACACTGTGTGGTTACCGCGTGACGGATGGTTCGTAAGGATGGGACCCATCCAAGACCGTGCCCAGCCCGTGGGGGTTCCCCGTCATGCTCGCCATCCGCCGCCCAGCCCCTGCCCTCGGCGCGGCCGTCGCCGCTTCGCTGATCACCGCGGTCTGCGCGGCGGCCCCGGCGACGGCCGCGCCCGGGGGGTTACCCCCGGCCGCCGCTCCGGCAGGGGCCGGCGCGGCCTCGGTGGGGACGGCCTCGGCCACCACGGCGCGGCTGGGCCTGGACGTCCAGTTGCTCGACAGCGCGATAGACGTGCCGCTCAGCGTCAGCCTGAACGCGGTGCGGGCCCCGCACAGCGTGGACGGGTCGATGCTCCGGGCAGGTGTGCAAGGGGTGCAGGGCGGCGTCCCGCAGACGCTGCTGGACGCCACCCTCGGCCACAGCTCGGCCACCGCGGACGCGCAGGGCTCGCACGCCGAGGTCGACCTGGTCACCGCGGCGCTGACGGTGCCGGGACTGCCGGGCACCAAGCTGCTGGGGCTGAAGGAGGTCACCGCCAGGGCGGACTGCCCGGTGAGCGGGCAGCCGACCGCGCGGGCCAACGTCCTGGGCGACCTGACCGTCCTGGGGAAGACGGTCTCGCTCAGCGCGGGCGGTCCCACGCGTGTGGCGATCCCGGGGCTGGGGGTGGTGGACGTGGAGTGGTCCGCGCACTCCACGACGTCCACGACGGCGGCGGCCACCGCCCTGGAGCTGAGCGTCACCGTCAATCCGCTGAACCTCAACGTCGCCAAGGTGACCGGCTCGGTCGAGCTGGCCGCGGTCAGCTGTGCCGAGCCGGCCGGCGGGGAGCGGTCGGGGCCGGCCCCGACGCGGAGCGGTGCTGCGGGCGCGCCGGTGCCCGGCGGGGCGGCCCCCGGGGTCGCTCCGGCTGCCGCCACCGTCTCCGCCGCGGTGGCACCGGCCGTCCCGGGGTCCGTGTCGGCCTCGCCGCAGGCTCCGGACACCAGCCTGGCCCAGACCGGCGGCGGCAGCGGCGCCCCGGCGCTGGCCGGTGCCGCCGCGGTGCTGTCGGCCGTCGGCGTGGGCGGCCTGGCCGTCACCCGGCGCCGGCGTCGGCGGCACTGAGCGGCGGTGCCGACCGGCCGGGGCGGTCGGCGGGCCAGGCGGGTCAGCGGGCCAGGCGGGTCGGCGGGCCCGGCGGGTCAGTGGGAGAGGCGGACGGTGCGGGCGGTGCCGGGCAGGCCCTGGGTGAGGTCCAGGGTGACCACCGGTGCGGGGCCGCTGAGGTCGATCCGGACACCGGGGTCGTCGCTGAAGCCCCGGCGGTAGCGCCTCGCCGTACTCAGGGTGAGGGTCAGTGAGGTCTGGGCGCAGGTGGGGTCGCTCACGGCCAGCGTCAGCCGCCCGTCCTGGTCCCGCAGCAGCACGGACGCGGGGCCGGTCACGGCCACACCGTCGGCGCCTCCGGAGGGGAGGGCGCCGGCGGTGAAGAAGCTGGCCGCGGTCAGCCGGGTCCGCGCGGAGTGGATCGCCTGCAGGGCAGGGGAGTTGGCCAGGACCGTAACATCCGGTTCGGCCGCCCTGCGGGCGGTCTCCCGGGCCGAGGCGCCGGGCAGCAGCAGGTAGACGTAGGAGTCACCGGCCGGGTCGACCCCGTGGTCGAGCCAGAGGGTGACATAGGTGTTGGTGTAGGGGGTGGTGGTGCCGCCGGTGCTGGGGCCGTTGTCGATGGCGGCCCAGGTGCCGGTCCGTGCCTCGCGCTTGGCGCGCAGCACGGCCGGGCTGCTGAGGACGTAGCCGCCGACGCCGTCCAGATGGGCCCAGCCGGTGCCGGTGAAACTGCCGGTCCACCCGGTGCCGGAGGGCTGGGCCTGGCCGTCGACGATCAGCCGGTTGCCGCCGGTGGCATGGAGGTTGCGGTTCTCGACGGTGGTCTCGACGGTGTGCCCGCTGCTGCCCGTGATCCCGGCACCGAGGGCCACCACGCAGTCGTCCAGGCAGAACCAGGACTTCTTCGCCCGCAGCGGCGAGCCGAACGGCACCAGGTCCAGGCCGACCGCCCCGTAGGTGCCGTCGAGTACCGCGCCGCCGGACCAGGTGGTGGGCGGCAGGGTGCCGTTGCCGGCGCTGTTCGCCAGCGGCAGGGTGTCGGCGGTGACGCCGGGCAGCCGGGTGCTGTCGACAGTGGGCCAGTAGGCGTCGGTGTAGTGGCCGTTGTCGCGGTTGTAGAGGTAGGTGGCGCCGTCGCCGGTGTGCCAGCCGCGCTGGTTCTCGCCGTTGATGGCCTCCAGCCGGGCGATCCGGCTGCTGGACAGGCCGACCGTCCAGGCCCAGCCGTCCCGGCTGTGCACCGCGCGTTCGATCGAGGGCTGCTGGATGTGCCCGTCCGGGCGGTCGGCGGCGCGTACCCGCCGGTCGTCCAGCACGGACTTGACCAGGGCCATCCGGGCCGGGGTGGCGCTGGCGCGGATCGGGGTGAAGGTCTCGCGCTCGATCCAGCCCTTGACCATGCTCTTCCAGCGCTTCTGCTGGTCCCGGCTGCCGAGCGGGATCAGCCGCAGCACCGCCTCGGTGATGGCATGGCCGGCGTCGTGGTCGGTCTCGCCCTGCCGGGACAGGAAACGGCCCCGCACCACGTCCATGACCAGTCCGTCGTACATGAACGGCGCGTAGGTGAGGTCGACGGCGTCCAGGATCACCGAGAACTGCGGGTCGGTGATCGGCCAGCTGGAGCCGCTGAGCAGCAGCGAGAGCTGGCTCAGGTCGTTGAGCAGGACGTAGGAGTAGTGACCGTTGTAGGGGATGGTGCCGTGCTGGATGTAGCCGCCGTCCCGGTAGTAGCCGTCGGAGGTGGTCACATAGGGGTAGATGTCGGAGAGCTTGTCGCGGCCGAGGGCGATCGGTGCCGGGTCCCGGGCCAGGATGCCGCGCAGGATGGTGATCTGGCACATGTCGGAGCGGTTGGCCCCGGTGGTGACCACGGTGCCCTGCTGCTGCAGCGTGGGGTCGGGTACGAAGTGGGCCACGGTGGCCAGGTAGGAGGCCAGGTCGGCGGGCGGGACCTGGTTGCCGAGCACGGCGCAGGCGTTGACCAGGGCCTGCGGGGCGCCGATCTCCCAGTGGTACCAGTTGCCGACCTCGGGGGAGGAGGGGTTGTAGTACCTGGCTCCGATCAGCGCCAGGCCGGCGATCAACTGGGCGGCGATGACCGGATCCTGATGGTACGTCGAGCCGGGTGTGCCCCAGGCGATGGCGGTGTCGCGGAGCCGGTAGTAGGTCCCGCTGGCGTTCTCGACATGGGTGAACGGCAGGTCGGTGTAGACGGAGGCAGGGGTGGCCGAGGTGTCGCGCAGGGCTATGGCCGCCGCCGCGATCGCGTCGATGGTGGCGATCGCCGTCGCGTAGTCGGGGTCGGCGGGATTGACGCCGGCGCCGCCGGTGAGGATGTCGGACCAGACGCTCCGCAACTGGTCGAACGGGTCAGCGGTGGTCGGCGGGGCTGGTGCGGAGGCGCCTGCCGAAGCGGGTGCTGACGCGTGGGCGGTGGTCGCGGAGCCGGCGCCGATGAGCGCGGCGCCGGTCACGGCGGCGCCCGCGCCCAGGAGTTGGCGGCGGCGCAGGGGAGTGGCGGCGAGGTGCGTGCTGTCGTCCATGACGGGCGTCCTCGGTGACGTGGGGTCAGGCGGATGACTGATATGACACGGCCGAGGCGGGGGTGGAGTCAAGGAGTTGGACAAAGTTCATGGATATGAACGGCGAGAAGGCGTACGTGCACCACCGGAGCCGGGTGGACGGAGCGCCCGTCCGTCACAGCAGGGTGGCCAGCACCTCGCAGAAGGAGTCCACGGTGGCCTTGTCGCGTACCGCGATCCGGAGCCAGTCGGGTCCGAGGCCCGGGAAGGTGTCACCGCGGCGGACCGCGATGCCGTGCTCGCGCAGCCGCTCCCGGAGCGCCGCCGCACCCGGGGTGCGGATCAGGACGAAGGAGGCGGCCGCCCGGCCGTGGGTCTCGATGCCGGGCAGCTCTGCCAGCCGGGCCAGCAGGTAGGCGCGGTCCTCGGCCAGGGTCGCCGCAGCTGCCTCGGCCTCGGCCAGCGCGCTCGGGGCACTGCAGGCCTCGGCGGCCGCCAGGGCCGGTGTCGACACCGGCCACAGCGGCTGAGCGGCGGCGAGCGAGGCGACCAGCTCCGGTGCGCCCAGCAGGTAGCCGATCCGCAGACCGGCCAGCCCCCAGGTCTTGGTGAGGCTGCGCAGCACCACCAGGCCCGGGATCCCGCGCCGCCCGGCGAGGCTCTCGGCTTCGCCGGGGACGGTGTCCGCGAAGGCCTCGTCGACCACCACGACCCGCCCGGGGCGGGCCAGTGCCGCCAGGTCGGCGGCCGGGTGCAGCACCGAGGTCGGGTTGGTCGGGTTGCCCACCACGACCAGGTCCGCCTCGTCCGGGACCTGTGCCGGGTCGAGCCGGAAGCCGTCCCCGGCACGCAGCAGCAGCCTCCGCACCGGGTGGCCGGCGTCCCGCAGCGTCGCCTCCGGCTCGGTGAACTGCGGGTGCACCACCACCGCGTGACGTGGCGTCAGGGTTCGGGCCAGCAGCACGAAGGCCTCCGCCGCGCCCGAGGTCAGCAGCACCTCCGCCGCCGGACGGCCGTGCCGGGCCGCGACCGTCGCGCGGGCGCGGGTCCCGTCCGGGTAGGCGGCCAGATCGGGGAGGGTCGCCGCGAGCAGGGTACGCAGCCACTCGGGCGGGGTCCCGGCCCGCACGTTCACCGCGAGGTCGACCAGCCCGGCGCCGACCTCGCGGTCCCCGTGGTGGCGCAGATCCGGGTCAGTCGACATGGCTGGGCGACCCGTGACTGTGGGAGCCGTGACCGTGTGCGTCGTGCCCGTGGGAGCCGTGCGAGTGCGGGCCGTGGCTGTGGGAGGGGTCGTCGGGGTGGTGGTGCGGACGCTGCTCCGCGCCGACCCGGTCCTCGAAGCCGGGCATGGCGATCCGGTACACGCAGGTGTCGCAGTTCATCCGCAGGTCCCCGGCCAGCGCCTCCCGGTAGCGGGTCAGCACCAGCTCGGCGAGCTCGTCGGTGGCACCCATCACCCCTGCCTGGCGCAGGTCCACCGCGGGGTGGGCCGCCGCCCATTCGGCCGCCTGCCGCTCGACCCGCTCCGGCAGGATCCCGGTGAACAGGAAGTACGGCAGCACCACGACCCGCTTCGCGCCGAGCAGTCGGCAGCGGTCCAGGCCGGAGGGGACGTCCGGTGCGGCGAGCGAGACGAAGGCGGTCTCCACCCCGGCCAGGCCCCGGCCCTCCCACAGCAGCCGGGCGACCTTGGTGACCTCGGCGTTGGCGTCCGGGTCGGTGGAGCCCCGGCCGACCAGCAGCACGGTGGTGTCGGCGCGGTCCTCGACCGCGAGCACCTCGTCCAGGCGCCGCTCCAGCACCGCGAGCAGCGAGGGGTGCGGCCCGAGCGGGCGGCCGTAGGCGAAGGTGGTGCCGGGGTGCCGCTCGCGTTCGCGCACCAGCGCGGCGGGGATGTCGCCCTTGGCGTGGCCGGCCGACACCAGTACCAGCGGCACCGCGGCGAAGCGCTGTGCCCCGTCCGCGACCAGCGTGGCCACGGCGTCGGCCAGCGGCGGCGGGGACAGCTCGATGAACCCGCCGCCGACGGGGGTGTCCGGCAGCCGGTCGCGCAGCCCGTCGACGAACGCGCGGAACGCCTCGGCCCCGGCCTCGTCCCGGGTGCCGTGGCCGACGACCAGCAGGGCGGGCGCGCTGTGGCGGGGGTGGGGGAGCTGCTGAGTCATGATGCGTCCAGTACGTCTTGAGCGAGCGGGGCGTGGTCGAGCGGGGCGTGGTCGAGCCGGGTGTGGTCGGGTGAGGCGTCGGATCCGGTCTCGGTGGAGAGGTCCGGGTAGAGCAGGGCGTTGGCGGCGGCCGCCGCGACCGCGGAGCCGCCCTTCTCGGAGATGTTGCTGACGGCGGGAAGTCCCGAGGCGCGCAGCGCGGCCTTGGACTCGGCGGCGCCGACGAAGCCCACCGGCAGCCCGATGACCAGCGCCGGACGGGCGTCCAGCAGCAGCAGTTCCTCCAGTGCGGTCGGGGCGCAGCCGATCACCCAGACCGCGCCCTGGCCGACCTCGTCCAGCGCCATCCGGATCGCCGCGGCCGAGCGGGTCAGGCCCGTGGCGGGGTCGCCCTTGGCGTCCCTGACCCGGCACAGCGCGCGCCGGGCGGTGATGCCCGCCGCGACCATCTCCACGTCCGCGACCAGCGGCGCACCGGCCGCCAGGGCCTCGGCGGCGGCGCGCAGCACCGCCTCGTCGGCGATCACCAGGTCGTCGAGGTAGCTGAGGTCGGCACTGGAGTGGATCACCCGCTCGGCGACCGCCCGGGTCAGCGGCGGCAGATGGCCGGTGTCCAGCCGGGAGCGCAGCCTGCGGTAGGACTCGCGCTCGATGGGGTGAATCTGACGCGTGGTCACAGTGCGCTCCTGACGAGGTCGATGGCGTCCACGGGGCATACGTCCAGACATTCCAGGCAGCCGGTGCAGAGGTCCTCGCGGACCAGCAGCGGCACCCCGCCGACCTCGTGCGGGATCGGCCGGATCGCGTGCGTGGGACAGGTCAGCAGGCAGGCGCCGCAGCCCTGACAGCGCGCGCTCACCTCAACCGCGTTCACAGCTGCCACCGGTAGCCGCGCGGGGTGACCATGCGGCCGGCCACCGCGCGCGAGGCGGTGTTGCCGACGACCACGACGGTGGTCATGTCGACGGTGGTGACGTCGAGTTCGGCGAGCGTGGTGACGGTGTGCCACTCGTCCGGCCGGGAGATCGCGTGCGCGACGCCGACCGGGGTCGACGGCTCGCGGTGCTCGGCCAGCAGCGACAGCGCCTTGGGCAGCTGCCAGTCCCGGCCCCGGCTGCGGGGGTTGTAGAAGGTGACCACCAGGTCCGCCTCGGCGGCCGCGCGCACCCGGCGCTCGATCACCTCCCACGGGGTGTGCAGGTCGGAGAGGCTGATCGAGACGTGGTCGTGGCCCAGCGGCGCGCCGAGCAGCGAGGACGCCGCGAGCGCGGCGGTCACCCCGGGGACGCCCACCACGTCGATGTCCGCGCCCGCCTCGGCCAGTGCGGGCGAGGCCATCGCGTAGACGCCGGCGTCACCGCTGCCGATCAGCGCCACCGCGTGGCCCTGCTCGGCCAGGCGTACGGCGCTGCGCGCGCGCTCCTCCTCCGCGCCGAGACCGGTCTCCTCGATCCGGGTGCCGGGACGGAGCAGATCGCGGATCTGGTCCACGTACTGGTCGAGGCCGACGATGATTGACGCCCGGCGCAGCTCGGTGCGGGCGCGCGGGGTGAGCAGGTCGCGCGCCCCGGGGCCCAGACCGACCAGGGCCAGCCGTCCGCGCGGGCGGCGCCGGACGACGGCGACGGTGCACATCGCGGCCCGGCCCTCGGGGGCGGACTTCCGCTTGGGGACCAGCAGTTCGCCGCCGCCCAGCAGCGCCGCGGCCTCCGCCACGCTCGGGGTGCCGACGGCGGCCAGCGGGGCGTCCGAGGGGTTGGGCACGTCCACGGCGGCCAGCGCCTCGGCCGGGTGTGCCACCAGTCGCACACCGAGCACCCGGGCGGCCTCGACCAGGCCGGGCTCGTCGGCCTTGGCGTCGACGGTGGCGAGGTGGTCCAGCGAGTGCGGGCTGAGCCCGGCCTCGGCCAGGGCGTCCGCGATCAGGCCGAGGACCTCCTCGGCGGAGGCGCCCCGGCTCGCGCCGACGCCCACCACCAGGCTGCGCGGCCGCAGCAGTACGGTCGGTGCCGCCGCCGCGACGGTGCCTGCGGCGAGGCCGCCCGAGGCGGGGGCGGTGGGCTCGGCGGTGCGGGAGACGGCGTCGGCGGGGGCGGTGGGGCCGGTGGCGGTGCGGTCGGTGACGATGATGCGGGGTGCGTCGGCGGGGGCGTCGGGGCGGACGGTGGCGGGCAGGGCCGGCAGCGGGTGCTGCTGGTCCTGGACCAGCCGCACCGGCACGCCGTCGAGCAGGGCGCGGCTGACTGCGGCGAGGTCGCCCTCGTAGTGCCAGCCCAGGGTGTCCAGACCCGGTATCCCCACGGCGTCGGTACCGGTCGTCAGCACCGGCTGCGCGTCCAGCACCGCCGCGATCCGCTCGGCGAGGGCGTTGGCACCGCCGTCGTGACCGCCCGTCAGCGGCACCGCGAAGCGGCCCGCCTCGTCCACGCAGACGACCCCGGGGTCGGTGCGCTTGTCCGCCAGCAGCGGGGCGATCAGCCGTACCGTCGCGCCGGTGGCCAGGAAGCAGACCAACTGCTCGCACTCGTCCCAGGCCAGCCGGACCGAGGCCGCGACCGGCTCCTCCGCGTACACCCGGCAGTCGCCCAGGCTTGCGGCCAGCCGGGCCGCGGCCTGGCGGCCTGCGGCGGTGACGGGGATCAGACCGATCATGAAGGTGCTCCTGGGTTGCTTCCGATGGTGCCTGTGCTGTGCGCACTGCCTCGGGCGAGTGTGGTGTCGCCCCCGCGGCCGATGCGCTCCGCGCCGCCTGCCCTGCCCGCGCTGCCCAACGTGTCCGCGCCGCTCGCGCGGTCCGCGCCGCCGATGCGCTCCGCGCCGCCCGTGCTGCCCCCGCCGCTGGTGCCGCCCGTGCCGCCGAAGCGCTCCGCGCCGCCTGTCCTGCCCGTGCCGCCCGCGCTGCCCAGCGTGCCCGCGCTGCCCGGGTCGCCCGTGCCGCTGGTGCTGTCCGCGCTGCGCGCACGTGTGCCCCAGAGGACGAAGACCGGGTTGGTGGCGGCGAGACGGGTGACCTCGCCGGGCAGCGGGGCCAGCCGGGAGGCCTGCAACTGCACGCCCTCGGCGCTGAAGCCGGCCGCGAGCAGCGTCGCCCGGACGGCCGGTACCCGGTCGAGCGCGGCAAGGGTCACCACGACCGTGCGCCGGGCCCGCTCCGCGCAGGCGGCGACGATCGCGGGCAGGTCCGCGCCCCCGCCGCCGACGAAGACCGCATCGGGCTCGGGCAGTCCGGCCAGCGCCTCCGGCGCGCTTCCGCACACCACGCCGACGTCCACCCCGTGCGCGGCCGCGTTGGCCCGGACCCGGGCCGCCCCGTCCACCGTCCGCTCGACGGCGACCACGGCTGCGCCGAGCCGCGCGCACTCCACGGCCACCGAGCCGCTCCCCGCGCCGACGTCCCAGAGCAGCTCGCCGGGACGCGGGCCGAGTCGGGCCAGCGCCAGCGCCCGTACCTCGGCCTTGGTGACCATGGCGTCCCGGTGCTCGAACGCGCCCTCGGGCAGGGCCCAGCCGCCCTCGGCGACCGGCGCCGGTCCGGCCACCGACCGCATCGGCCCGACCGCTCCGCCCGCGCCCTCACCCAGGCACAGCACCACGTGCACGCCGGGCCAGTCCCGCGCCACCGCCTGAGCCGGCGTCACCGTCTCCACCCGTTCCCGCGCGGAGCCCAGGTCGGAGGCGACCACCAGCCGCCGCCGCAGGCCGGGCATCGCGAGCAGCGCCGCGCCCAGCTCGGCCGGGCCCGCGCCGGGCGCGGTCAGCACCGCGACCTTGCGCTGCGCCCGGCAGAGGTTGACCGCGACGCGCGGGTCCCGGCCGTGCGCGCTGACCACGGCGGCGTCGTCCCAGGGCAGCCCGAGCCGGGCGAAGGCCTCCGCCACGCTGCTCACGCCCGGCCGCACGTCCAGCGCCCCGGGGCCGAACCGCTCGCCCAGCGCGCGGACGATGCCGAAGAAGCCGGGGTCGCCGGAGGCGAGGACGACGACCGAGCCGCCGCCCGCCGCAGTCGCGGCCAGCCCGGCCACGGTGTCCAGGGCCGGGGCCAGCGGCCCCAGCACCAGCGCCCGTTCGGGGCCGACGCCGGCCGCGTCGAGGTGACGCCGGGCGCCCAGCACCAGCCGGGCCCGCGCGATCAGCTCAGCGTGCCCGGGAGCGAGCGCCGCGCCCAGTACGGTGATCCAGGGGGCGTCGGTCACGGCAGCAGCCCCCCGCCGGTGGCGGCGATGACCCGGCGTCCGGTGAAGTCGACCAGGGCGACCTCGGCGGTCAGCGCGCCGTCGACAAAGCGCTCCATCACCTCGGCGACCTGACGGCACAGCAGTATCCCGGCGGCGTCCAGCACTCCGGCCTCCTCCCACAGTTCGTAGGCGTGCCGCGCGGTGTTGGCCACGGCCACCTGGGCGACCACCTGCTCCGGCGCCCCGGCCGCCGCGGTGATCGAGGCCAGCACGCCGGTGTCGATCTTCGACCGGGTGTAGTGGGTCATCAGCACCCCGGCCGCGAGCTTGGTCAGTTTGCCGACCATGCCGACGAACACCGCCCGCTCCATCCCGCCCTCGACGGCCCGCCGCAGCGCCGCGCCGGTGAAGTCGCCGACCTCGACGAAGCAGACGTCCGGCAGCGACGGCAGCTGCTCCATCGCCCCCTTCTCGGTGCGCCCGCCGGTGCACAGCACGATCGCCCGCTCGCCCTGCGCCGCCGCGACCGACACCGCCTGCTCCACACTGGCCCGCCAGGAGGCGGTGGAGAACGGACGGACGATCCCGGTGGTGCCGAGGATGGAGATGCCACCGATGATGCCGAGCTTGCCGTTGGTGGTCTTCCTGGCGCGCTGCTCCCCGTCCGGGACGCTGATGGTGACGTCCAGGCCCCGGCTGCCGAGATCCACGACCTCGCCCACGGCCTGGGTGATCATCGCGCGCGGCACCGGGTTGATCGCCGGTCCGCCGACCTCAAGGCCCAGGCCCGGCTTGGTCACCACGCCGACGCCCACGCCGCCGTGCAGCAGCAGGCCCGGCTGGTCGCGCCAGGCCGCGGTGGCGGTGAGGTGCGCGCCGTGGGTGACGTCGGGATCGTCCCCGGCGTCCTTCACCACCACGGCCTGCACCCGTCCGGGGCGCAGCAGGGTGCTGCGCTCGACGGCGAAGGTGACCCGGTTCCCCGAGGGCAGGCCGATCTCGACCACGGCCTGCGGCTCGCCGGTGAGCAGGTGCAGCGTCGCGGCGCGGGCCGCGGCCGAGGCGCAGCTGCCGGTGGTCCAGCCGGGCCGCAGCGCCTTGCCGTCGCGCACCTTCGCGGTACGCGGCAGGTCCGGCTCGCGCAGCTCGGGCCGGCCCGGCCCGTTCTGGTGCGGCCCCGGCTCGGGCGGTTCCGGCTGGGGCCGGTCCTGGGTCACGGCGCCGTGGTGGCCGCCGCCGACGCGACGCGCAGCGCCCGGCGGGCGGCCGGGTCCGCGCGGCGGAAGGTGTGGAAGTGGCCCGGGTGGTAGAGGTGCGAGCGGGTGCCGGTGGCGGCCAGTGCCGGGCCGACCAGGAACAGCGTGTGCTTCCACAGCTTGTGTTCCTTGACCGTGGCCTCCAGCGTCTCCAGCGTTCCCTCCAGCACCAGCTCGTCCGGCCAGGTGGCCTGGTAGGCGACGATCACCGGGGTGTCCAGCGGGTAGCCGCCGGCGGTCAGTTCCTCCACCAGCTGCTTCGTCCTGGCGGCGGAGAGGAAGATCGCCATGGTGGTGCCGTGCCGGGCGAAGTCCCGGACCTCCTCGCCGGGAGGCATCGGCGTCTTGCCGCCGCCCAGCCGGGTCAGGATGACGCTCTGCGCGACCTCGGGGATGGTCAGCTCCCGCTGCGCGATGGCGGCCACCGCCGCGAAGGAGGAGACGCCGGGGACGATCTCGGTCTCCAGGCCCAGCTCGCGGCAGCGGTCCAGCTGCTCCTGCACCGCCCCCCACAGCGAGGGGTCCCCGGAGTGGATCCGGGCCACCCGGGCGCCGGAGCCGACGGCTCGTTCGTAGACGGCGAGCACGTCCTCCATCGGGATGAGCGAGGAGTCCAGGATCTCGGCGTCGGCGCGGGCGTGCTCCAGCACCTCCGCCTGGACCAGGCTGGCGGCCCAGATGACGGTGTCGGCCTCGGCGATGGCGCGGGCGGCGCGGAAGGTCAGCAGGTCGGCGGCGCCGGGGCCGGCTCCCACGAACGTGACCTTGCCGGTGCGCTGCTGCTGCTCGGTCACAGCTTCCCTCCACGGGTGCTCCGGCTCGCCGGGGCGATCAGGGTCGAAAGGTAGGGCAGCGGACCGTCCAGCGGGTGGCCCGCCGGCTGGATCTGCTGGTCGGGCAGGCCCAGGGAGGCCCCCCAGACGGCGTCGCCGTCCCGGCCGGTCTCCCGCAGCGCGGCGGCGACCTGGGCCGCCTGCCGACCGAACTTGTAGGCGACCACGGTGCCCGGGCCGGCCAGCGCGTCGCGCAGCACCGCCGAGCCGGCGGTGACCGGGACCAGGGTCAGCGGCTCGGTGCCCTCGGCCAGGACGGTGCCGCTGCGCGCGGCCAGGTCCTGCATCGCGGTGATCCCGGGGACGGTCTCCACCTGGAGCCCGGGTACCAGCGTGACCGCGGTCTGGGCCAGATAGGTGAAGGTCGAGTAGACGTTCGGATCGCCGATGGTGGCGAAGGCCACCGTCCCGTGCTCCCGCAGCAGCGCGGCGACGCGCTCGCCCGCCGCGTCCCAGGCGGCCTCGCGGCGGGCCCGGTCCTCGCGCTCGTTGAGCGCGAACACCACCCGTTCGACGGTGGTCGCCGAGTCGCCGATGTGGTGGAGCACGGTGGCCTCGGCACGGCCGGTCTCGCCGCTGTCCAGTACCGGGACGACCACCACGGCCGCCTCGCGCAGCACGCGCACGGCCTTGACGGTGACCAGCTCGGGATCGCCGGGGCCCATGCCCACGCCGACCAGACGGGGCGTCACAGGACGGTGGGCGGGCAGAAGGGCACGACGGCGCGGCAGCGCATGGCGACAAATCCTCACTCGGGGTCCGCGCCCCGGCTCGTGGTGACGGCGGCCAGAGTTCCTGGCTCGCGGACGGTCCCGTCCGGAATCCGGTCGGGCCGCCCGATGACAGTGGCGGGACCGCGCCGGATTCGCACCGGACTTCCTCATCATTGCCGCCGTTTCAGGCCCTGAGATCCCACCACGCCCGCGACGGGCCAGTCAACCGAGCCACCTGTGTCCTGTCCCACGTGGACGGGCCCGCGCGGCACCCTGCCGACCGGCCCGGAGCTGCCCTGATGAGCGACCGCTGCCCTCGGGTCCGCTCAGAGCCGGCGGACCAGACGGTGCGCCAGCCGGGGCTCTCCGGCCCAGTGCAGGTGGAGATAGGAGGCGTGCAGGGTGGGGGAGGTGAAGCCCTCGGTGCGCGCCCCCGACGGTCCTCGCCAGCCCCAGGCGGGGGCGGTCGGCGAGGCGCCCGGCTCGCAGACCGTGCGGTGGAACTCGTGCCCGTTCAGCCGGGTGCCGGCCGCCGCCAGCGGGCTGTCGGAGAGCGCCACAGCCTCGCGGTAGCCGAGGGTCAGCCGTGCGGTCATCCGGGACTCGGCGTCCACCACCCCGCACATCGGCGCGCCGTCCAGGTCGCGCCCCAGGTACAGCAGCCCGGCGCACTCGGCCACGATCGGCGCCCCCGAGGCGGCCAGTGCCGTCACCGCCTCCCGCAACACGCTGTTGCCGGACAGCCGTTCGGCGTAGACCTCGGGAAATCCCCCTCCGATGACCAGGGCTGAGGTTCCGTCAGGCAGCTTCTCGTCGTGCAGCGGGTCGAACGGGGCGACCACCGCCCCGGCGGCGGCGAGCAGTTCGGCGTTCTCCGCGTAGGAGAAGGAGAACGCAGGGCCGGAGGCCAGCGCGATGACGGGCCTGCTGTCGACCGGCCCGCCCAGCTCGGCGATCTCCGCCACCGGATCCCACGGTGCGTCAGGGAGCGGCGGGGCACTGCGGGCCAACGCCAGCACCGCGTCCAGATCCACGCCCGCGCGGACCAGTTCACCCATCTCCGCCACTGCCCGCAACGCCTCGGCGTCACGCTCCACGGCGGGGATCAGGCCCAGGTGGCGGCTGGGGGTGGCCACCGCCTCGGTGCGCCGGATCGACCCCAGCACCTGGACCCCGCCGCCCTCCTCCAGCGCCTCGCGCAGCAGCTGCTCATGGCGGTCCGAGGCGACCCGGTTGAGGATCACCCCGCCGATCCGCAGCTCCGGATCCCAGGACGCGAAGCCGTGCACCAGTGCCGCCACCGAGCGGCTCTGCGACGAGGCGTCCACCACCAGCACCACCGGCGCCCGCAGCAGCTTCGCCACATGCGCGGTGGAGGCGAACTCCCCGCGCCCGGCCGCCCCGTCGAACAGCCCCATCACGCCCTCAACCACGGCCACGTCCGCCCCGGCCGCGCCATGCAGCAGCAGCGGCGCCAGCCGCTCCGGCCCGCACAGGAAGGCGTCCAGGTTGCGCCCGGGACGCCCGGTCGCCAGCGCGTGGTACCCGGGGTCGATGTAGTCGGGCCCGACCTTGTGCGGCGACACGGCCAGACCCCGCGCGGTCAGCGCGGCCATCAGCCCGGTGGCGACCGTCGTCTTCCCGCTGCCGGACGAGGGCGCGGCGAGGACGACACGGGGGAGGTTCATTCGGCCATCCTTTCGTAGGGTGATACTGCTCGGAGGACAAGCGACCATCCGATTACGCTGGGTGCTCAGCCCAGGGTCTCGGATGAGGAGGCAGGCGGTGACCGCAGTGCACGACCGACCGGTGAAGCAGGCTGAGGATCAGATCACGGTTGCGGAGTTCGAGGAGATTGCTTCGCATACTCCGGAGACGGTCCGCCTCGAGTTCCTGTTCGGAAAGCTGGGGGTGAGGCCGATGCCGGACGGTGACCACTCGGAGATGATCCTCTGGCTGCAGACCCAGTGCATGCAGCACCGCCCCGACCTCGGGATGTACGCGGAAGTCGGGCTGCGGGTGGAAACGTACCGAGCAGGGAGAGCCAGGCCGGATGCAGTCCTTGCGCCGCGTGGGAGCTTCGCCGGACAGCCAGCGCAGATGGCGTACTGATGGCCGTCGAGGTCACCTCCTTCGACGACGACACCGAGCGGCGGGACCGCGTGGACAATCCTCGCGCCTACGCGGAAGCAGGCATTCCCGTCTACCTGCTCGTCGACCGCACGAGGGGCGAGGTCGTCGTCCACACCGAGCCTGCCTCTGGTCGCTACACCAAGACGAATACCGTGACCATCGGTGATGAAGTGGTGCTCCCTGTCCCAGTTGACCTCACACTGGACACCCAGCAGCTGAAGGACTTCCTTCGCTGACCACCCCGCTCACCACTCGATGCCGCGCTGGCCCTTCCGGCCCTGGTCCATCGGGTGTTTCACCTTGGTCATCTCGGTCACGAGATCCGCCGCGTCCAGCAGCGCCTGCGGGGCGTTGCGGCCGGTGATCACCACGTGCTGGCTGCCCGGACGGTCCCTGAGGACCGCCAGCACCTCGTCCAGGTCGATCCAGCCCCAGTGCAGCGGGTAGCTGAACTCGTCCAGCACGTAGAGCCGGTAGGTCTCGGCGGCGAGGTCGCGCTTGACCTGCTCCCAGCCCTCGCGGGCGGCCTCCTCGCTGTCGGCGATGTCGCGCTGGACCCAGGACCAGCCCTCGCCCATCTTGTGCCAGGCGACCGTGCCGCCCTCGCCGCTGGCGCCCAGCACCCGCAGCGCGTGCTCCTCGCCGACCTTCCACTTCGCGGACTTCACGAACTGGAACACCCCGATCGGCCAGCCCTGGTTCCAGGCCCGCAGTGCCAGCCCGAAGGCCGCCGTGGACTTGCCCTTGCCGGGGCCGGTGTGGACCGCGAGCACGGGCTGGGTGCGACGCTGACGTGTGGTCAGGCCGTCCTCGGGAACGGTGGTCGGCTGTCCCTGCGGCATGGCTACGCCGCCTCCTTCTGCACGGTGCGGATCAGGTGGGTGACGCTGTCGGCGGCCAGTTCGTCCAGGCGGACGGCCTCCCCGCCCAGATGCCCGGCCAGCTCTCCGGCCAGGCCGAGCCGGACCGGGCCGCTCTCGCAGTCCACGACCACGGCCGCGATGCCCTGCGCGGCCAGCAGTTGCGCCGCGCGGCGGGCGTCCGGCAGTGCCTGCGAGCCGCCGGTGGCCCGGCCGTCGGTGACCACGACCAGCAGCGGACGGCGGCGCGGATCACGCAGCCGCTCCAGCCGCAGCGTCTCGTGGGCCCGCAGCAGCCCGGCCGCCAGGGGGGTGCGGCCGCCGGTGGGCAACTGCTCCAGCCGGGCCGCGCCGACCTCGACCGAGGACGTCGGCGGCAGTGCCAGCGTCGCCTCGGAACCCCGGAAGGTGATCATGCCGACCTTGTCGCGGCGCTGGTAGGCGTCCATCAGCAGCGACAGTACGGCGCCCTTGACCGCCGACATGCGCTGCCGGGCCGCCATCGACCCGGAGGCGTCCACCACGAACAGCACCAGGTTGGACTCCCGCCCCTCCCTGACCTGCTCGCGGAAGTCGTCCCGGCGCAGCACCAGCGCCCGCCCGTCCCGGCCGCGCGCCCGCTGCTGCGGTGCGGCCGCCTGCAGCGTCGCGGCCAGGTGCAGCCGCTGCAGCGCGCCGGTGGGCCGGGCCGCGCGGACGGTGTGCCCGCCGCTCCGGGTACGGGCGGCCGAGCGGCGGCCGTGCGCGCCGTCCCCGGTGCCGGGGACGGTGAACAGCCGGGTCCGGTACGGGGAGGCCGCCGGCGCGGCCGGCTGCGGGGGGACGGGAGCGCTGCGGGAGCCTCCCGGGGCCTCGCCGTCGGGCGCCTGCCCCGGCACGGGCCCGTCCTCCGGCGGCGCGTCCCGGCCGCCGCCGGACGGCCCGTCGGGGCCGCCGTCGCCAGGGCCGTCATCGTCGGGGCCGTCATCGTCCGGGCCCTGGTTGCCCGGGCCCTGGTCGTCCGGGCCGCCGCCGTCGGGTCCGTCCGGGCCGTCGGGGTCGCGGTCGGGTTCCTCGCCGGCGGTCTGCTGCAGGGTCTGGTCCAGCTTCTCCTCGTCCAGGCCCGGCGCGTCGAAGGGGTTGCGGCGGCGCCGGTGCGGCAGCGCCAGCTGCGCCGCCACCCGCACGTCCTCCGCCAGCACCGTGGTCCGGCCCGACCAGGCGGCCAGCGCCACCGCGGTGCGCGCCATCACGATGTCCGCGCGCAGCCCGTCCACCTCGAACGCCGCGCACACGGCGGTGATCTGACGCAGCGCCGGATCGCCCAGCAGCACCGACGGCAGCAGCTCGCGCGCGGTGACGATCCGGGCCGCGAGCGCGCGCTCGTCCTCGGTCCAGCGCGCCGCGAAGCCCTCCGGGTCGGCGTCGTAGGCGAGGCGTCGGCGCACCACCTCGGCGCGCTGCTCCGGCTCGCGGGTGGCGGCGATCTCCACGGTCAGGCCGAAGCGGTCCAGCAACTGCGGCCGCAGCTCGCCCTCCTCCGGGTTCATCGTCCCGACCAGCAGGAACCGCGCCGCATGCCGCACCGAGACGCCCTCGCGCTCGACGTACGAGCGGCCCATCGCGGCGGCGTCCAGCAGCAGGTCGACCAGATGGTCGTTGAGCAGGTTGACCTCGTCGATGTAGAGCACGCCGCGGTGGGCGGCGGCCAGCAGGCCGGGCTCGTAGGCCTTGACACCCTCGGCCAGCGCCCGCTCCAGGTCCAGCGAGCCGACGATGCGGTCCTCGGACACCCCGACCGGCAGCTCCACCAGCCGGGTGGGCCGCGCCGCGGCGCCCTGCCCCGGGTGCGGGCCGTCCGGGCACTGCGGGTCCGGCGCGGCCGGGTCACAGGCGAAGCGGCAGCCCTCGACCACCGCGATGGACGGCAGCAGCCCGGCCAGCGCCCGCACCGCCGTGGACTTCGCGGTGCCCTTCTCGCCGCGCACCAGCACCCCGCCGACCTGCGGGGACACCGCGTTGAGCAGCAGCGCCAGCCGCAGCTCGTCCATGCCGACCACGGCCGTGAACGGATACCGGGTGTCACTCACTGGTCGTCCCCTTCCAGGTCGCCTTCGAGTTCGAGGTAGGTGGCGCGGAGCCGGTCCAGGGTGTCCTGGTCCGGCTCGGCCCACAGCTGCCGGTCGGCGGCCTCCAGCAGGCGCTCGGTGATGCCGCGCAGCGCCCAGGGGTTGGACTGGCGCATGAACTCCTGGTTGGTCGGGTCGAAGACGTACTCCGTCGCCAGCTTCTCGTACATCCAGTCGTCCACGACACCCGCCGTGGCGTCGTAGCCGAAGAGGTAGTCCACCGTGGCGGCCATCTCGAAGGCGCCCTTGTAGCCGTGGCGCCGCATCGCGGCCATCCAGCGGGGGTTGACCACGCGGGCGCGGAAGACGCGGTGCGTCTCCTCGCCCAGGGTGCGGGTCTTCACCTGGTCCGGGACGGCGCTGTCGCCCACATAGGCCTCCGGCGAGGTGCCGGTGAGGTGCCGCACCATGGCCACCATGCCACCGTGGTACTGGAAGTAGTCGTCCGCGTCGACCAGGTCGTGCTCGCGGGTGTCCACGTTCTTGGCGGCCACCGAGATCCGGCGGAACGCCTGCTCCATGTCCCCGCGCGCGGCCCGTCCGTCCAGGCCGCGGCCGTAGGCGTAGCCGCCCCAGACCGCGTAGACCTCGGCCAGGTCGGCGTCGGAGCGCCAGTTGCGGGCGTCGATCAGCGGCAGCAGCCCGGCCCCGTAGGCGCCGGGCTTGGAACCGAAGATGCGCGCGGTGGCGCGGCGCCGGTCGCCGTGCTCGGCGGTGTCCGCCTCGACGTGGGCGCGCACGTAGTTGGCGTCGGCCGGCTCGTCCAGCGCGGCGACCGCCTGGACCGCGTCGTCCAGCAGTGCCACCACGTGCGGGAAGGCGTCCCGGAAGAACCCGGAGATACGGACCGTCACATCCACGCGCGGACGCGCGAGTTCGTCCAGCGGCACGATCTCGAAGCCGGTCACCCGGCGGGAGGCGTCGTCCCAGACCGGGCGGCAGCCCAGCAGGGAGAGGATCTCCGCGATGTCGTCGCCCTGGGTGCGCATGCAGGAGGTGCCCCACACGGTCAGGCCGACCGAGCGCGGGTACTCGCCGTTGTCGGCCAGGTAGCGGGCCACCAGCGAGTCCGCCAGGGCCTGGCCGACCTCCCAGCTCAGCCGGGAGGGAATGGCCTTGGGGTCCACCGAGTAGAAGTTGCGCCCGGTCGGCAGCACGTTCACCAGCCCGCGGGTCGGCGACCCGGACGGCCCGGCCGGGACGTAACCGCCGCGCAGCGCCCGCAGGATGTGCGTCAGCTCGTCCGTGGTACGGGCCAGCCGCGGCACCACCTCCTCCGCCGCGAACTCCAGCACCGCCACCGCGTCCGGCAGTGGGCGGCCCAGCACCTCGGCCACCAGCGGACCGGCGGCGGTGACCGCCCAGTCCTCGCGCTCCATGCCCTCGGCCAGCCGTCGGCACAGCTGCTCCAGCAGGTCCACGGCGTCCGAGCCGGTCCGGGCCGGGCCCTCCACCAGTGCGGTCAGCTCCTTGGACACCGGCACCGAGGCGCCCGGCTCGGCCAGCAGTTCCTTCTCCACCAGCCCGAACTCCCGGGCCAGCGCCGACCGCAGGCCCGGCAGGGCGTCCGCCTGCCCGCCCCACACCTGGGCCGAGCGCAGCACCGCCAGCACCAGGTTGACCCGCGCCTCGCCGACCGGGCCGCCGCCCAGGATGTGCAGGCCGTCGCGGATCTGCACGTCCTTGATCTCGCAGAGGTAGCCGTCGATGTGCATGACGAACTCGTCGAAGGCGTTCTCGTCCGGCTGGTCCTCGACATGCAGGTCGTGGTGCAGTTCGGCGGCCTTCACCAGGGTCCAGATCTGCGCCCGCACCGCCGGGGCCTTGACCGGGTCCAGGTCCTTGACCAGCGCGTACTCGTCCAGCAGCTGTTCCAGCTTGGCCAGGTCGCCGTAGGTGTCGGCGCGCGCCATCGGCGGCACCAGGTGGTCCACGATGGTGGCGTGGCCGCGCCGCTTGGCCTGGGTGCCCTCGCCGGGGTCGTTCACGATGAACGGGTAGACCAGCGGCAGTTCGCCCAGCACCGCGTCCGGGGCGCAGCCTGCCGACAGGCCCAGGCCCTTGCCGGGCAGCCACTCCATCGTCCCGTGCTTGCCCAGGTGGACCACCGCGTCCGCGCCCCAGGACTGCTCCAGCCAGCGGTAGGCGGCCAGGTAGTGGTGCGAGGGCGGCAGGTCGGGGTCGTGGTAGATGGCGATCGGGTTCTCGCCGAAGCCGCGCGGCGGCTGGATCATCAGCATCACGTTGCCGAAGGCCAGCGCGGCGAGCACGATGTCGTCGCCGTCCACGTACAGCGAGCCGGGTGCCTCGCCCCAGTGCCGGACGATGCCCTCGCGCAACTCGGGCTCCAGGGCGGCGAACCAGCGCTGGTAGTCGGCCAGCGGGACCCGGGCGGGCGCGGCCCGCAACTGCTCCTCGGTCAGCCACTCGACGTCGTGGCCACCGGCGGCGATCAGTCGATGAATCAGTTCGTCCCCGCCGGACGGGTACTCGGTCACCCCGTAGCCCGCCTCGCGCAGCGAGTCCAGCAGCCGGACCGCGGAGGCCGGGGTGTCCAGGCCCACCGCGTTGCCGACCCGCGAGTGCTTGGTCGGGTAGGCGGTGAAGACCACCGCGATCTTCTTCTCGGCGTTGGGCTTGTGGGCCAGCGCGGCATGCCGCAGCGCGATCCCGGCCACCCGCCCGGCCCGCTCCGGGTCGGCGACGTAGACCGGGATGCCGTCCGCGCCCAGCTCCTTGAACGAGAACGGGACGGTGACCAGGCGGCCGTCGAACTCCGGGATGGCGACCTGCATGGCCGCGTCCATCGGCGACAGCGCCGCGTCCGACTCCTGCCAGGCGGCCCGGCTGGAGGTCAGGCACAGCCCCTGCAGCACCGGTACGTCCAGCTCGGCCAGCGCCCCGATGTCCCAGGCCTCCTCGGCGCCGCCGGCGCCGGCGTCGGCCGCCACGGTGCCGCCGGAGGCCAGCACCGTGGCCACCAACGCGTCGCAACGCCCCAGCAGCTCGTAGAGCCCGGCGTCGGCGCCGCGCAGCGAGCCGCAGAAGACCGGCACGGCGTTGCCGCCGCGCGCCTCGACCGCCTCGCACAGGGTGTCCACGAAGCCGGTGTTCCCGGAGAGTTCGTGGGCCCGGTAGAAGAGCACGCCCACGGTCGGGCGTCCTGGCACCGAGGCCCGCTCGCCGCGCACCCCGTACTGCGGCATCGACTCGGGCGGGGCGAAGCCCTCGCCGGTCAGCAGCACGGTGTCGGAGAGGAACCGGGCCAGCTCGGCGAGGTTCGCCGATCCGCCCTCGACCAGGTACGTCAGCGCCTCGGCGACCACCCCGGCCGGTACCGAGGACAGCCCCATCAGTTCCGCGTCCGGCACCGACTCGCCGCCGAGCAGCACGGTCGGCAGGCCGGAGCCGGCGATCTGCGCCAGCCCGTCCTCCCAGGCGCGGCGGCCGCCCAGCAGGCGCACGACGACCACGTCCGCGCCGTCCAGCAGGGCGCTCAGCTCCGCGCCGACGCCGACCCGGGTCGGGTTGCCGATCCGGTAGGCGGGGCCGGCCGCGCGGGCGGCGAGCAGGTCGGTGTCGGCGGTGGACAGCAGCAGCACCGTCGCCGCCCGACCGGGTTCCGGGGACGCCTGATCCAGCCCGGTTTGCTGCGAGTTCACGCTGAGTCGGCCTTTCGAAGGAGCGTACGAGGGGAGTTGGTGCAGGTCGCCAGGGGTCATGGCGCACCCGGGGGGACGAAGGGCAGGCCGTCCGGGACGCCGCCCTCGATCAGCCGCAGCAGCGCATCGGTGTCGGCATGCTGCTCGATCAGGTCGCCCAGGCGGTCCAGGCGTTCCTCCCGGGCGGCGGCGAAGCAGGTGTCCGGAGCGGGCCGGAAGTCGCGTCCGGCCAGCTCGGCGACCTCGCGCAGGAAGGCGCGGCGGAAGCCGTCGTTCTCCAGCGCGCCGTGCCAGGTGGTGCCCCAGACCGACCCGTTGCGGCAGCCCTCCAGGCCGCGCCCCAGGTCGTCGGTGAGGAACGGGTCGCCGCCCTCGACGGTGGTCACCCCGTGGTGGATCTCGTACCCGGCCACGGTCTCGCCGTAGGCCCGGCCGACCGGACGGGCCAGGGTCTTGGCCACCGCGAACTCCACCCGGGTCGGCAGCAGGCCCAGCCCGTCGACCGCGCCCGCGCCGGACTCCACCTGGTCCACGATGGTCCGGCCCAGCATCTGGTAGCCGCCGCAGACGCCCAGCACCGGCAGGCCCCGGGCGGCCCGCTCGGCCAGCGCCCGCTCCAGGCCGCGCTCGCGCAGCCAGGCCAGGTCGGCCACGGTGGCCCGGGTGCCGGGGAGCACCACGAGGTCGGCGTCGGCCAGCTCCTCGGCGCGGGTCGCCCAGCGCACCAGCACGCCCGGCTCCTGCGCCAGCGCGTCGATGTCGGTGAAGTTGGACAGCCGGGGCAGCCGGACCACCGACACCCGCAGCACCTCGCCGCCGTGCGCGGCTCCGCTGGGCGCGCGGTCCACCATCCCGGCCAGGTCCAGCGAGTCCTCGGCGTCCAGCCACAGGCCCTGCAGCATCGGCAGCACGCCGAGCGAGGGACGGTGCGTCAGCCGCTCCAGCATGTCCAGACCCGGCTGCAGCAGCCGCACGTCGCCGCGGAACTTGTTGACGATCCATCCGGCCAGGTGCCGCTGGTCCTGGGTGGACAGCAGCGCCAGCGTCCCGTACATGGACGCGAACACCCCGCCCCGGTCGATGTCGCCGACGACCACGACCGGCAGCGAGGCGGCGGTGGCCAGGCCCATGTTGGCGATGTCGCGGTCGCGCAGGTTGATCTCGGCGGGGGAGCCGGCGCCCTCGCAGACCACCACGTCGTAGCGGTCGCGCAGATCCGCCAGGCAGTCCAGTGCGATGCGCAGCAGCGCGGGCTTGCGCTCGCGGTAGTCCAGTGCGCCCACCTCGGCCACCGGCTGCCCCAGCACCACGACCTGGCTACGCCCGTCGGCGCCCGGCTTGAGCAGCACCGGGTTCATCGCCGCCTCGGGCTCCACCCCGGCGGCGGCCGCCTGCATCGCCTGGGCCCGGCCGATCTCGGCGCCGTCGGCGGTGACGAAGGAGTTCAGCGACATGTTCTGCGCCTTGAACGGCGCGACCTTCACCCCCTGCCGCGCCAGCCAGCGGCAGATCCCCGCCGTGACCACGCTCTTGCCCGCGTCCGAGGTGGTCCCCGCGACCAGCAGTGCCCCGTTCATCCCTGCTCCCTCCCAGCCCACGACGCCGCACCCGCCCGTACCGCAGCCGCGCCCGCTGTGGCCAGGACGGCCAGCAGGCCGACCCGGCGGGACAGCATGCAGGCGCGTTCGATGTCCCCGGTCCGCACCGGCCGCGCCTCCGCGCCCAGCACCGCGCGGTGCTGCACTTGCTCGCCGTACCGCAGCGTCCCGCCGAGGCGGACGCCCAGCGCCCCGGCGAAGGCTGCCTCGGCCTGGCCAGCGTTGGGGCTGGGGTGGGTGCCCGCGTCCCGGCGCCACACCCGCCAGGCGTCGCCGCGCCGTCCGGGCCCCGCCGCGGCGACGGTCAGCAGCGCGGTCAGCCGCGCCCCCGGCCAGCCCGCGACGTCGTCCAGCCGCGCCGAGGCCCAGCCGAAGCGCAGGTAGCGGGGCGAGCGATGGCCCACCATCGCGTCCAGGGTGTTCACCGCACGGAACGCCAGCAGCCCCGGCGTGCCCGCGACCGCGCCCCAGACCAGGGCGTTCACCACCGCGTCGGCGGTGTTCTCGGCCACCGACTCGACCACCGCGCGGGCGACCTGCTGCTCTGTCAGCTCACGCGGGTCCCGCCCGCACAGGTACGGCAGCCGTTGCCGCGCCGCCGCCAGGTCGCCGGACTCCAGCGCGGCACCGATGGTCCGCGCCTCGCGGACCAGCGACGCGCCGCCCAGGACGGTCCAGGTCGCCGCCCCGGCCAGCAGCGCCCGGCCGGGACCGGAACCGCGCAGCGCCCGGTCGGCGGCCAGCGCCGCCCCGGCCACGGTGCCGACGCAGAGCGCGGTGAACACCGTCCCGGCCGCGCGCCGGTCCCGCCACAGCCGCCGTTCCAACGCGCCGGCGGCCCGGCCGAAGCCGGCCACCGGATGTCCGCGCCGGGGGTCGCCGAAGGCGGCGTCGGCCGCGTAACCGGCGGCGAGGCCCAGAGCGATCGTCGGTGCGATCGTCGCCCGCACGGCGGTCAGCGGGGCGACTGCGCGGAGCGGGGAACGGCACCGGTCGACGGTGGTGGCGGCAGGGCAGCGCGCATGGCGTGGATGTCCTCACTCAGGGTCCGCGCCCTGGATCGACGAACCGGGGGCGAGAGTCTCCTGGCTTCCGGATCGACACGCTTCCGGGCCTTCCCGCAGCGGGTTGCCCCGCCGCCGTGGCCGTCGTTCGAAAGCGCTCCCCGGTGACAGTGGCGGGACCGCGCCGGACTCAGGGCGAACCCTTGCACCGGCTTCCTCTGCATGCCTCCGTTTGGCCATGCGATCCCACCACGCCGCCCGACCGACCGTCAACACGCACACCTGAGCGGTCGGTCACACGGCACAGCCGCACGTCAGGCGGCGGTGTCGCCGCTCTGCGGGCCGCTCGGCGGGAGCTGCTTCTGCTGCGGTGCGCGCACGATCCGCAGCAGCTCCACGCTGCCCTGCGCGACGGGACCGGGGACCGGCAGATCGCGTGCCATCTGACTGCGCACCACCTGGTCGGCGGGGCTGGTGGGCGGACTCAGGAAGTGGTCCTCGAACCAGGACATGCCCAGAATCACGACCAGTCCCAGTGGAGCCACGAGCAGGCAGAGCAGGACAGACATGGGCACCCCAAAGAGTCGAGTGCTGCGGTCTTCCGGTCACCCCCGGACTCAAGCCTGTGACACCGGCCGTCGATCCGCATCTCGGGGCGCACTCGTACGCCTACCCTCTGTCAGCCGTCCGCGCGCAACCCTTGCGCCGTACGGGTGAGGGTGCACGCCGCGTCCCGGCGTGCACCCCGGCGTGCCCTCTCGGCGGCCCGCCATGCCCCCGGGAACCGCCAGGCCCCGGGGACGGTCAGTGCCGTCCGGAGACCACGTCCGCGACCCGGGCGATGGGGGAGGTGGTGGCGCGCCCGCCGCGCTCCTGGCGGTCCGCCGCGTGGTACGCGGCGTACATGCCGTGCACGCCGATCCAGCGCAGCGGCTCCGGCTCCCAGCGGCGCACCTGGTGGCCCACCCAGGGCAGCCCGGTCAGCGCCGTGTCGCCGCCGGAGACGCCGTCCCGGCCGCCGGTCCCCTGCAACGCCAGATCCCGGAGCACCAGATCCCGTAGCGTCCTGGCGGCCAGGTTGGTGGTGGTGACGCCGCTGCCGACGTAGCCGCCGGCCAGGCCCAGGCCGGTGGCCCGGTCCAGCTCCACGGTGGAGCACCAGTCCCTGGGCACGCCCAGCACGCCCGACCAGGCGTGGTCGATCCGGGCCTCGCGGGCGGCCGGGAAGAAGTCGACCAGGATCGCCCGCAGCTGGTCCACGGTCCGCTGCGCGGTCAGGCCGTCGTTGTCGGTCCGGGAGCCGAAGCGGTACGGCACGCCGCGCCCGCCCAGCGCGATCCGGTCGTCCGCGGTGCGCTGCGCGTACATGTAGGCGTGGGCCATGTCGCCCAGGGTCTCCCGGCCGGCCCAGCCGGCCTGCTCCCAGAACGAGGCCGGCAGCGGCTCGGTGACCACCATCGACGAGTTCATCGGCAGCCAGGACCGCCGCTCGCCGCGCAGCGCCGAGGTGAAGCCCTCGGTGGCCCGCAGCACGAACCGCGCCGACACCGTCCCGCGCGCGGTCACCGCCCGGGCCGGGGCGCCGGAACCGCCGGGGACGATCTCGGTCACCGTGGTGCCCTCGTGGATGGTCACGCCCATGGCCTCGACCACCCGGGCCAGGCCCAGTACCAGCTTGGCGGGCTGGATCCGCGCCCCGTGCGGGGTCCAGCTGCCGCCGAGCGCGCCCGCCACGTCGATCCGGGCCGCCACCTTCCCGGCGTCCAGCAGTTCCACCTCGGTCTCGCCGAAGGCGTGCTCGCCGTCCACGTAACCGCGCAGCCGTCCGAGCTGCGCCGGGGTACGGGCCACCTCCAGCACCCCGCCCTTGACCACGTCCGCGTCGATGCCCTCGGCCTCGCAGACCGCGATGACCTCGTCCACGGCCGCGTTCATGGCCTGCTGCATCGCGACCGCCCCGGCCTTCCCGTGGCGGCGGGCGAACACGCCGCGCCCGGCGAAGCCGTTGTAGAGCCAGCCGCCGTTGCGCCCGGAGGCCCCGTACCCGCAGAACCGCTGCTCCAGAACGGTGATCCGCAGCCCCGGATCGGCCTTCTTGAGGTAGTACGCGGTCCACAGCCCGGTGTAGCCGCCGCCGACCACGACCACGTCGGCCTCGGCCGAGCCGTCGAGGGCGGGCCGGGGCTCGGGCAGCCCGATCGCCGAGTACCAGAACGAGACCCCGCCGTTGGCGGCTGGGAGGGACGGGGAGGACGTGGCCGTGGTGCCCACGGGAGACCTGCTTCCGGACCGGGAATGGTGCCCGGCACGCTACCCACGGCCCCGACCAGCGGCAATGCGCACAGTGTCAGGACTGGGTCGCGGAGTCGGACAGTCCGTCGGATGGCCGCGCACCGCTGGCGTGCGGTACCCGCCGGTACTGGGATGGAGCACAGCGGACGGGGTAGGCCGTTCCGTGGGACCGGGCGCCGCCCGGGACGGTACGGCCGGTGGACCGGACGGCCCGCGGGACCTGACACGGGGAGCGAGCGACATGCGTTGGGGAAGAGCAGCGGTCCTGGTCGCCGCCTCCGCCGTCGGAGCGGGCGCCGCCGCGCTGATCGTCGGGCGGGTGGTCTCCGACCTCTCGGTGCGCCCCAGGGGGGTGGCCCCGGCCGCGGCGGACGGCCTGCGCGTCCACTCCGTCGCCGCCGGGCAGGTGGAGCTGACCCGTGCCTGGGAGACCCAGCGGCCCGGCCGCTACGCCCTGGAGTGGCCCGGCGGCCGGGCCGTGGTGGGCGAGGTGCTGCAGACCGACCCGCAGAGCGTCTACCGGCGGCTGGAGAGCACCGAGGGCGCCACGCTGACCGTCGGCACCGCGGTCCGGATCACCCCGCAGGTCTACCGAGGCGACCCGCGAAGCGCGCTGGGGCTGGATTTCACCGAGGCCCGCGTACGCGGCGAGCTGGGCCCGATGCCGGCCTGGTACCTGCCCGGCGTACGCGACCTGGTCGTCATCGCGGTGCACGGCCCGGGCGGGGACCGGCAGCAGACCCTGCCGCTGCTGCCGCTGCTGAGCTCGCTCAAGGTGCCGGTGCTGGTGGTGACCTACCGCAACGACGAGGGCGCGCCGCGCTCGCCGGACGGCCTCGGCCACTTCGGCGAGACCGAGTGGCGGGACGTGGAGGCCGCGATCCGGCTGGCCGTGGACGGCGGCGCGACCCGGGTGCTGCTCTACGGCTGGTCCGTCGGCGCCACCATGGTGCTGCAGGCGGCGGCCCGGTCGGCCTGGCGCGAGACGGTCCGCGGCCTGGTGCTGGACTCGCCGGTGCTCGACTGGCAGAGCACGGTACGCCGCCAGGCCACCCGGCGCGGGGTGCCCACCGCGCTGGCCGAGCTCGGCGCCCGCGCCGCCGAGGGCCGCTCGCAGGTGGACCCCGCCGGAATCGACCGGCTGGCGCTCGGCGACGACCTCGACGTGCCGGTGCTGCTGCTGCACGGCACCGACGACACCGTCGCGCCGGTCGCCGCGTCCCGCCGACTCGCCCGGCGCCGTGAGGATCTGGTGCTCTACCAGGAATTCCCCGAGGCCGAGCACGAGGCGCTGTGGAACACCGACCCGGCTCGGTACGAAGAAGTGCTGAACCGGTTCCTCACCCCCCTCCTGTGACCCATCCGTCACCAATCCGGGACCCCGGCGACGCCGCCGCACCTGAGGATGTGACAACTGCCCTGCGGACGGGGAAGACTGCACGGCGTGACGTCCCGGAATTCGCGCGACCGTACCGGCCGACCCGAGATTTCTGGCCGACCCGAACGAAACGGCCAACCCGACACAGCGGGCCGACCGCAGGGCGGCACCGCGAGGGTGACCCGGCTGCCCTCGGCCGCGCGCACCCCGCAGGCCCGGCCTGCGACACCCCCTGCCCGCACCTCCCCACCCATGCGCTCCGGCGCGCAGAACCGCCGCACGCCACCGGCTGGACTGCCCGGACCCGCCCAACTCTCCCCGCTCGCCCGGCGACTGCTCGCCGACGCGGTGCGGATCGCCCGCTGGGCCGGCGAACTGCCCAACGTCGACCGGCGCGGTGACCTGCTCACCGACGATCTGGTCGCGGCCGGCCGGGCCCTGGCGATGACCCCGGCTCAGGCGATGGCCGCCTGGGAACGCGCCCGGCTCGCCGGACTGGTCGAGCTGCGCGGCAGCGGGGCCGGCCCGGGCTGGCGGCTGCACGCCTGGGAGCACGACGACGAGGCCGTGCTGCGCGGCTGGGCCGCGCTCTTCGACGCCTGGACGCTGCTCGTCCCGGTGCCGGACCGGGCGCTCACCGCGCTGGCCGGACTGGCCGTCGACCACGCCCCCCAGCTGCTGTCCTTCCTGCACCTGGTGCACGACCCGGTGCCGCTGACCGAACTGCTGGAACTGCTGCGCCGCGGCCTGGAGGAGCAGTGGCACGGCGGCGTGCACCCGGCCCTGGGCGCACCGGTCCCGCACGCGGCCTGGGCGATCTCGGCGGTGCGCGGCGACACCGCGCTGTCGCTGACGCTGACCCCGGGCCCGGCCGAGGCAGGCGCGGTGCTGGAGTGGATGCTGGACGGCTTCGCCGCGGTCGGCGCGCTGGTCCGCCGCGAGCAGCCGCAGGACGGCTACTGCGCGGAGCTCACCCCGCTGGGGCACTGGGCGGTCCGGGCCAAGCTGGAGGAGATCTGCACGGTCGCGCAGACCGCGGCCGGGCACATCGAGCAGTCGGCGCTGGAACTGCTGACCGCCTGCGCCCGCTACACCCCGGGACCGGCCCGCGCCGAGTACCGGGCCTGGCTGGCCGCCCGGCAGACCGACCGCGCGGTCGCCGACCTGCTGGGCGTGGCCCGGGGCGAGGACGCCCTGCTGCGCGGCTTGGCCTTCGAGGCGCTGCGGGTCGCCGGGCACCCGGCCGAACCCGCCGTCAGGGACTGCACGGAGGAGCCGCTGCTGCGCCCGTACGCGCTGCTGTGGCTCGCCGAGCAGAACGACGAGGGGGTGCTGCCCTCGGACGTCCTGGACCGGGACGACGCCGCCTGGCTCTGGGTGGACACCGGCGCGGCGGTGCTCGCGCACGGCGACACGGCCATGCTGGTGCGCCACGTCCAGGGCGCGGCGGACGGTGACCCCGTCCGCCTGTTCGCCCTCGCACGGAAGATCGGCCACCCCCGGGCGGGGCAGGTGCTGGCCGCGGTGGCCTCGGCGCATCCCGACCCCGGGGTCGCCCGGGCCGCGAGGCGCAGTGCGTTCAGCGTGCACGAGGGTGGGGGCTGAGCGGGGCGGACCGTTGCGGGGCGGGGGCTCTGTGGCCGGTGCACCTGGAAGGTGGGCTTGTCGCGCAGTTCCCCGCGCCCCCAGGCGTGTGGTGGGTTGCTGTGCTGCTGTCGGTCCGCCTTTGACGAGCCATCAGCTCCTGGGCCGCTGGCATAGGGTGGGCCGCCCGGTTTGGGGCGATTGCGGCATGGGTTCCACGCCCACAGACTGAGGTCCTGTACGGACCGGTGGAGCCCGTGCCGCTTTTGCGTGCGCCCGGGTGGCGTCTCGGCGGTTGCTAGTACGGTGTGGGGCAGCGGTCGAGGCCTGGAGGCGGACATGACAGACGAGAGCGGGATCAGCACGGCCGCCGAGGCGGTCGCGGACCCCCGGATCCAGGCCTTCGGCGTGCTGCTCACCACCGCCAACCGGCTGGAGCGCCTGCTCGGGTCGGTCATGGAGCGGGAGAGCGGGCTCAGCCACGCCATGTTCGAGGTGCTGCTGCTGCTCGCCGCCAAGCCGGAGGGGGCGCCGATGGGGGACCTGTCCCGGCGGCTGGTGCTGACCAGCGGCGGGGCGACCCGGTTGATCGACCGCATGATCGAGGCCGGCCTGGTCGCCCGCGCACGCTCCCGCGAGGACAAGCGGGTGCAGGTGGTCACCCTCACCGACGAGGGTGCCGCACGGCTGGTCGAGGCCGCCGGGCGGCACACCCGCGAGGTGGAGCGCCACGTCTTCGCCGTGCTCACCCCGGACCGGGCCGACGCGATGATCGAGTCCCTCGACCAGCTCGGCCGCCACGCCGCCGAAGCCCTGCCCCCGCTGGGCTGACCACGCCGACCCGGCGCGACGCGCGGTCCGCTCAGCCGCGGTGCCGGGCGGGCGCCGACTGCACGGGGTGCGGGGAGGGGCCCTTGACGGTCCGCATGATGGGGGTGGTCTCCAGCTGCCGGACGGCCGGGAGCGAGGCGATGCGGGTGGTCAGGTAGGTGTAGAGGGAGTGCATGTCCGGGCACATCGCCACCGCGTACAGGTTGGTGGCCCCGGTGGTGGCGCAGGCGTAGGCGATCTCCGGATGCCCGGCCAGCGCGGCCCCGGTCGCGGCCAGCTCGGACGGAGCGACCGAGAGCCACATCAGCACCCGGGCCTCCAGGCCGAACATCCGCTGGTCGTATTCCAGGTCGAAGTACAGCGCCCCGCTGCCCTGCAGCTCGGCCATCCGCCTGCGCACCGTGCTCGGAGACCAGCCGGTCGCCGTGGCCAGCGCCGCCAGTCCGGCGCGCCCGTCCCTGCCCAGCTCGGCCAGCAGCAGCCGGTCCTGCTCGTCCAGCCGCACCGGCGTCGCCGGGCGCGCGGGCGCGGGGCCCGGCGGCCGCAGCTCCCGCATCTGCTCCGCGCTGAGCACTCCGGACTTGTTGACCAGACTGAGCGAGCCGCCGAAGAAGGTGTGCATCACGCAGTGCGCCGAGACCGCCACCACGCTGGGGGTCCGCGGCAGCCGCTCCATCAGCAGCGCGTGCTCCTCCTCGCCGACCGCGGAGGTGCTGGAGCAGCTGATCTCGGTGCCGCCCGAGGTGAGACTGACCCAGCGGGTGTCCCCGCGCCGCGCCAGCGCCGCCGCCACCGCACCCGCCGCGTCCGGGGTGCAGCGCACCCGTACCACCCAGAACGTCTCTCCCACCGCCACCGGATCGGTCAGCCCGAGCACCCGCAGCATCCCCTGGGTGCGCAGCCGGGTGTAGCGGCGGGCGATGGTCTGGTCCGAGACGCCGAGAACCTCGGCGATCCGGCTGAACGGCTGCCGGCCGTCCAGCTGCAGCGCACTCACCAGCTGCCGGTCGATGGCGTCAACGGTGTGGGATTTCACCGTCCCAGGCTAGTCGATGTCGGTTTCTGCCGGGCTAGCTCGTCTGGCTGTGTCTGATCGGTCGTCGGACCGCACGATCTGCACAGTACCGAGACCCGCCCGTGGACAAGTCCGCACAGTTGAGGAAGCCGCAACCATGAACACCCCGACCACGCCACCGGAGACCGGTGTGCGCAAATGGATCCCGCTGGCCGCCATCTGCCTGGGCACCTTCATGCTGCTGGTGGACGTCAGCATCGTGAACGTCGCCCTGCCCGCCATGGCCGACGACCTGCACTCCTCGTTCACCTCGCTGCAGTGGGTGGTGGACATGTACGCGCTGGTCCTCGCCGCCCTGCTGATGCTGGTCGGCGCCCTGGGCGACCGGCTCGGGCACCGCCGCCTCTACCTGATCGGCCTGCTCGTCTTCGCCGCCGCCTCGCTGGCCTGCGGCCTCGCCCCCAACGCCGGGACGCTGATCGCGGCCCGCGCCGCGCAGGGCCTGGGTGGCGCGGCGATGCTGACCTCCACCACCTCGCTGCTCAACGCCGCCTACCAGGGCCGGGACCGGGGCACCGCGTTCGGGGTCTGGGGCGCGGTCTCGGGCGGCGCCGCAGCACTCGGCCCGGTTCTGGGCGGGCTGCTCACCGAGCAGTTCAACTGGCGGGCGATCTTCATGGTCAACCTGCCGGTGGCCGCTCTCGCCCTGGTGATGACACTGCGCCGGCTCCGCGCCGACCAGGGCCGGGCCAGGGGCCGGCTGGACCACCTCGGCGCGCTCGCCTTCACCGTCTTCGCCGGCGCGCTGGTCTACGGCCTGATCGAGAGCGGGGACCGGGGCTGGGGCAGCGGCACGGTGCTGACCGCGCTGGCCGTGGCGGTGCTCGCGCTGCTGGCCTTCCTGCTGGTCGAGCGGAGCACCGAACACCCGCTGCTGGACCTGGCCCTGCTGCGCAACCGCAGCTTCGTCGGCCTCACCACGGCCGCGCTGCTGCTGAACGCGGCGGCGTTCGCGCACCTCACCTACACCTCGATCTGGCTGCAGTCGGTGCTCGGCCTGAGCCCGGTCCAGGCCGGTCTGACCGTCTGCCCGCTTGCGCTGGCCTCGCTGCTGGTGGCCCTGAACAGCGGACGCCTGTTCCACCGGATGGCGCCGCAGCTCCCGATCGGCATCGGTCTGCTGCTGGTCGGCGCGGGTGCGCTGCTGATGACCACGGTCTCGGCGGCCTCCGGCTGGGCGTCGGTGCTGCCCGGCCTGATCGTCACCGGGCTCGGGGTGGGCACGGCCACGCCCATCATGATGTCCGCGGCGCTGGGCACGGTCCCCCGGGACCGCGTGGGCATGGCCAGCGGCGCCGTCAACACCGGCCGCCAGCTCGGCTACGCCCTGGGCATCGCCGTACTCGGCACCGTGTTCGCCGACCGCCTGCAGACCTATGTGGCTGCGAGCGGCCGCGTGGCCGATCCGCACGCGGCAGCCTCGGCGCTCGGCGGCGGCCGGGCGGGGGCACTGGTCGCGGCCGCCCCGGAGCAGCAGCGCGCCGGGCTGGAGCACCTGGTGCACGCGGCCTTCGCCACCGGCCTGGACCGCGTCTACCTGGTAGCCGGCCTCACCGGCCTCACCGCCGGCCTCCTGGTACTCACCCTCGTCCGCCGGGGCCCTGCCCCCACCCAGGAAAGCCGTCCGACGCCCAAGCCGCAGACTGCAGCCGTCCGGTAGTTGCAACCACACAGGGGCGCGGGGAACTGCGCTGCCAACCATCTACGATCCGCACAGATGGCAGCACAGTTCCCCGCGCCCCTCAAAACGTTCAGCTAGCCCGCGACTCCGCCCGCCGCGCCCGAACGTCACCGACCTTGCGGCGAATAACCATGAGCGGAGCCATCAGCGCCAGCGCCACCTGCAGGCTCGCGCCGATCTGCAGCAGCGTGTGCCCGCCGGGCAGCCCCATCGCCCAGGCTGCCAGGCAGCCCATGCTGACCACGATCCAGCAGAGCGTGGCCGTGGCCAGCACCCCGTGCGGCTTGGGGTACTCCACCCGGCTCACCATCAGTGCCGCGACCGCGACGATCCCCAGCACGGCCGGGATGAACGGCGGGTTCAGCAGCACGATCGAGATCACCGTGAGCGCGCCCATCGGGCACGGCATGCCCTGGAACACCCCTGGTCGCATGGTGGTGCAGGAGAACCGGGCCAGCCGCAGCACCACCGCCAGCAGCACCATGATCGCGATCCCCGCGGAGATCCGCTGGTGCGCGCCGCCGGTGACCATGCCCCAGACCACCACGAAGTAGGCGGGGGCGATGCCGAAGCTGATCAGGTCGGCCAGGTTGTCCAGTTCGGCGCCCAGCGCCGAGGAGCGGAGCTTGCGCGCCACCAGGCCGTCGAACAGGTCGAACATCGAGCCGACGAGGATCAGCGTCACCGCCGTGGCCGCGCTGCGGCGGTCGCCGGAGGTTGCCTCGCCGGTGAGGTGCGGGATGAGCACGCCGGTGGTGGTGCAGTAGATCGCCAGGAAGCCGCAGACGGCGTTGCCCAGCGTGAACATGTCGGCGGTGGAGAGGTGCTGCGGCGACCGGGGCGCGCGCATCTCGCGGTCCCGTGCCCAGCGCAGTCGCCGGGCGGTGCCGTCCGAGTCCTCAGGTTCTCCGGACTCCTGCAGCGTCTCCGGGTCAGTCACGGTCAAGACGAGTCACCCCAGCCGTGGTCCGCTCGCCGATCCGCACGCCGGGCTCGACGCCCGCCGGAAGGTAGGTGTCGACCCGCGAGCCGAAACGGATCAGGCCGATCCGCTCGCCCTGGTCGACCTTGGTGCCGGCCGGGACGTAGGGGATGATGCGGCGCGCGACGGCCCCGGCGATCTGGACCATCTCGATGTCGCCCAGTTCGGTGTCGAAGTGCCAGACCACTCGCTCGTTGCGGTCGCTGTCCTTGTTGAAGGCAGGGACGAAGCCGCCGGCGATGTGCTCGACCGAGGTCACCGTACCGCTCAGCGGCGCACGGTTGACGTGCACATTGAGCGGACTCATGAAGATGGCCACTCTGGTCCGGCCGTCGGGCCAGGCGTCGATGCTCTGCACCACGCCGTCGGCCGGACAGATCACCCGCCCCTGGCTGATGGCACGCTCGGGGTCACGGAAGAACCAGAGCATCCCCGCACCCAGCGCGGTGGCGGGGACCGCCGCGAGGGCCCACGTGCCGTTGCGCCGGGTGAGGGCGGAGCAGGCGGCAGCGGTGAGCAGGGTGGGGGCGAGCCAGGGCGAGGCGCCTCGTGCCAGCCTGACACGGGGACGGTTCGCGGATCGTGGGGACGGACTGAGGGGCATCGAAGACCTTTGTCGCGGGGGCCCGGGAACGGTTGGCACCGGAGAGTACCGGTACGGGTGACCGCGCGAGGGGCCGCGTGATCGAGGGGTTCGGGGACGTGGCTGTCCTCGGGGGATGCTATCGGCAGCGGGCGGTGCCTGGGCAACCATCGGGTGTCCGGAGAACCGCCTACGGCTCTTCCTCCTACCCTCGAAAGTAGGCCCCCTGACCCCGGCAGGCCAAGGGCTTCGGCGGAACGGTGACAACTCTCTCAGACATGGTCAGCAAGCCCGCACCGCCCAATGGGGGGCGTGCGAAGCACGCAGTGCGCCGGTGGCAGCGTCCCTGTGGATCATAGTGGGAGCCGCGCCGCTGCCGGTACGCCGAGATCGGCCGGAAGTCGTACCCCCGGCCGAATCCCGTCCATCGCCCGCGATCACTCGCTGAGGCGGTACTCCTCCAGCAGCCGGCGGCCGATGATCATCTTCTGGATCTCCGCAGTACCCTCACCGATCAGCAGCATCGGGGCCTCCCGGTAGAGCCGCTCGATCTCGTACTCCTTGGAGAAGCCGTAACCGCCGTGGATCCGGAACGAGTCCTCGACGACCTCCTTGCAGTACTCGGAGGCCAGGTACTTGGCCATGCCGGCTTCGAGGTCGTTGCGCTGGCCGGAGTCCTTCTTGCGGGCCGCCATGATCATCATCTGGTGCGCGGCCTCGACCTTGGTGGCCATCTCGGACAGCTTGAACTGGATCGCCTGGTGCTCGGCGATCTTCTTGCCGAAGGTGGACCGCTGCTGCGCGTAGCGGATCCCCAGCTCGAAGGCCCGCTGGGCGACACCGCAGCCACGGGCGGCGACGTTGACCCGGCCCACCTCGACGCCGTCCATCATCTGGTAGAAGCCGCGGCCGGAGACCCCGCCCAGCACCATGTCCGCGGGGACCCTGACGTCCTCCAGGATCATCTCGGTGGTGTCGACGCCCTTGTAGCCCATCTTCTCGATCTTGCCGGGGATGGTCAGCCCGGGGACCGTCTCGTTCGGGCCGAAGCCCGGGGTCTTCTCGATCAGGAAGGTGGTCATCGACTTGTGCGGGGCCGCACCCTCCGGCTGGCCCTCGTCGGTCCGGCAGAGCACCGCGACCAGGGTGGAGGTGCCACCGTTGGTCAGCCACATCTTCTGGCCGTTGATGACGTAGTCGTCGCCGTCGCGGACGCCCCTGGTCCGGATCGCGCCCACGTCCGAGCCCAGGCCCGGCTCGGACATCGAGAACGCGCCGCGGACCTCACCGGTGGCCATCCGGGGCAGGAAGTGGTCCTTCTGCGCCTGGGTGCCGTGCTGGGCCAGCATGTAGGCCACGATGAAGTGGGTGTTCACGATGCCGGACACCGACATCCAGCCGCGGGCGATCTCCTCGACCACCAGCGCGTAGGTGAGCAGCGACTCGCCGAGCCCGCCGTACTCCTCCGGGATCATGAGCCCGAAGAGGCCCATCTCCTTCATCCCCTCGACGATGGCCGCGGGGTACTCGTCCCGGTGCTCCAGCTCGGTGGCGACCGGAATGATCTCCTTGTCGACAAAGCTCCGCACCGTGGCGAGGATGTCCTGCTGGATCTCGGTGAGACCTTCGGTCTGGGCGAGGCGTCCCATCTGGCTACTCCGTGTCTGGGGGGAAGGTGCCCCGCAGCCGTGGCAGTAGCCACGGGGCACCCCGTCTGAGGGAGGGGAAAAAAATCGGTGGATCAGTAGGCAACGCCTCAGGGGCGCGAGGAACTGCGCGACAAGCCACCCAGGGCCCGCACCGTTCCGCGAACGCTCACGCCCGGTGCGGCAAAGGTTCGGGACGACCAGGCTGCTCCCCGCCGCGCTCCTTGATATACGTCTCCGTAGGAACCATCACCTTGCGACGGAACACGCAGACCACGGTGCCGTCCTGCTTGTAGCCCTTGGTCTCGACATGGACGATGCCCCGGTCCGTCTTGGACTTGGACGGCGTCTTGTCCAGCACCACCGTCTCGCCGTAGATGGTGTCGCCGTGGAACGTCGGCGCGATGTGCTTCAGCGACTCGACCTCCAGGTTGGCGATGGCCTTCCCGGAGACGTCCGGCACCGACATGCCCAGCAGCAGCGAGTAGATGTAGTTGCCGACGACGACGTTCCGGCCGAAGTCGGTGGTCTTCTCGGCGTAGTTGCTGTCCATGTGCAGCGGGTGGTGGTTCATGGTGAGCAGACAGAACAGGTGGTCGTCGTACTCGGTGACGGTCTTCCCGGGCCAGTGCTTGTAGACCGCGCCGACCTCGAACTCCTCGTAGGTGCGTCCGAACTGCATCGCGTGGTCCTCAGCTTTCCGGAATCTCGAACTTGGTGGTCCGCTGCATCCCCGCCGCGCGGCCCTTGCCGGAGATGACCAGGGCCATCTTCCGCGAGGCCTCGTCGATCATCTCGTCGCCGAGCATCGCCGAGCCCTTCTTGCCGCCGGCCTCGCTGGTGCACCAGTCGTAGGCGTCCAGGATCAGCTCGGCGTGGTCGTAGTCCTCCTGGGAGGGGGAGTAGACCTCGTTGGCGGCGTCGACCTGGCCGGGGTGCAGCACCCACTTGCCGTCGAAGCCGAGGGCGGCGGAGCGGCCGGCCACCGCGCGGTAGCCGTCCACGTTCTTGATCTGCAGGTAGGGGCCGTCGATGGCCTGCAGGTCGTTGGCGCGGGCCGCCATCAGGATGCGCATCAGGATGTAGTGGTACGCGTCGGCGTCGTAGCCGGGCGGCTGCTCGCCGACGACCAGGGACTTCATGTTGATGGAGGCCATGAAGTCGGCCGGGCCGAAGATGATGGTCTCCAGCCGGGGCGAGGCCTCGGCGATGGCGTCCACGTTGATCAGGCCCTTGGCGTTCTCGATCTGCGCCTCGATGCCGATCTTGCCGACCTCGAAGCCCATGGTCTTCTCGATCTGGGTGAGCAGCAGGTCGAGCGCGACGATCTGCTGCGCGTCCTGGACCTTGGGCAGCATGATGCAGTCCAGGTTCTGCCCGGCCCCCTCGACCACGGTGACCACGTCGCGGTAGGTCCAGTGCGTGGTCCAGTCGTTGACCCGGACCACGCGGGTCTTGCCGCTCCAGTCGCCGGTGTTCAGCGCGTCCACGATGGTGTGGCGGGCGCCCTCCTTGGCCAGCGGCGCGCAGGCGTCCTCCAGGTCCAGGAAGACCTGGTCGGCGGGCAGGCCCTGGGCCTTCTCCAGGAAGCGCGGGTTGCTGCCCGGCACGGCCAGGCAGGAGCGTCGGGGGCGGAGACGGTTGACGGTCATGGATCCTCTTCGTTCGTGGGGGCGGGCTGGGTCGCTGGTGCCGACTCTGCTGGTGCCGACTCTAGGGCGCGGCGGGGAGGCGTCCCGGCCTGCCGGTTCGATCAGGCGCCGTGAGCCGGGGTTCGAGTCCGTGGGCCCGGCGGATCTCGTCGACGATCCGGCCGATGATGGTGGTGATGCCGAAGTCCTTGGGCGTGAACACCGCGGCCACGCCCTCGGCGAGCAGCGTCTGCTCGTCCGCCGCCGGGATGATCCCGCCGACGACCACGGGCACGTCCTCGACCCCGGCCCGGCGCAGCCGGCTGAGTACGTCGGGGACCAGCGCGGCGTGCGCGCCGGAGAGGATCGACAGCCCCACGCAGTGCACGTCCTCGGCCACGGCCGCGGCGGTGATCTGCTCGGGGGTGAGCCGGATGCCCTGGTAGACGACCTCGAAGCCGGCGTCCCTGGCCCGGACCGCGATCTGCTCGGCGCCGTTGGAGTGCCCGTCCAGGCCGGGCTTGCCGACCAGCAGCCGCAGCTTGCCCGCGCCCAGCTCCTCGGCGGTGGCGCGCACGTACTCGCGGACGGCCAGCAGCTCGGCGCCGCTGTCGCCGGTGAGGGTGCCGGTGATCGGGGCGCCGCCGACGCCGGTGGGGGCCCGGTACTCGCCGAAGACGTCGCGCAGCGCCTGCGACCACTCGCCGGTGGTCACGCCCGCGCGGACGCAGTCCAGCGTGGCGGGCATCAGGTTCGCCTCGGTGACGGCCTGGCGCTTGAGCTCGGCGAGGGCGGCCTGCGCCGCCTCCTCGTCGCGCTGCTTGCGCCACTGGGCGAAGGCGTCCACCACGGCCCGCTCGGAGGCCGGGTCCACCTGCATGATCGCGGTGTCCAGGTCGGCGGTGAGCGGGCTGGGCTCGGTGGTCTCGAAGCAGTTGACGCCGATGACCTTGTCCTCGCCGGACTCGATCCGGCCGCGCCGCTCGGCGTGCGAGGCCACCAGCGCCGCCTTGAGGTAGCCGGACTCGACGGCAGGAATCACGCCGCCCATCTCCAGCACCTTGTCGATCTCCTTGGTCGCGCCCTCGACCAGCTCGACGACCTTGGCCTCGACCACGTGCGAACCGTCGAACAGGTCGCCGTACTCCAGCAGGTCCGACTCGTAGGCCAGCACCTGCTGGATCCGCAGCGACCACTGCTGGTCCCAGGGCCGGGGCAGGCCCAGCGCCTCGTTCCAGGCCGGCAGCTGGACGGCGCGGGCGCGGGCGTCCTTGGACAGCGTGACGGCGAGCATCTCCAGCACGATGCGCTGGACGTTGTTCTCCGGCTGCGCCTCGGTCAGGCCCAGCGAGTTGACCTGGACCCCGTAGCGGAAGCGGCGCTGCTTGGGGTCGGTGATGCCGTAGCGCTCGCGGGTGACGGTGTCCCAGATCCGGCCGAAGGCGCGGAGCTTGCACATCTCCTCGACGAAGCGGACGCCCGCGTTCACGAAGAAGGAGATCCGCGCGACCACGTCGCCCATCCGCTCCGGCGGCAGCTGGCCGCTGTCGCGGACCGCGTCCAGGATGGTGATCGCGGTGCACATGGCGAACGCGAGCTCCTGGACCGGCGTGGCCCCGGCCTCCTGCAGGTGGTAGCTGCAGATGTTGATCGGGTTCCACTTGGGGATGTTCGCCACGGTGTAGGCGATCATGTCCGTGGTCAGCCGGACGCTGGGGCCGGGCGGGAAGACGTGCGTCCCGCGCGACAGGTACTCCTTGACGATGTCGTTCTGGGTGGTTCCGGTGAGCATCGCGATGTCCGCGCCCTGCTCCTCCGCGACGACCTGGTACATCGCCAGCAGCCACATGGCCGTGGCGTTGATCGTCATGGAGGTGTTGGTGCGCTCCAGCGGGATGCCGTCGAACAGCGCCCGCATGTCGCCGAGATGGCTGACCGGGACGCCGACCCGGCCGACCTCGCCGTTGGCCAGCACGTGGTCCGGGTCGTAGCCGGTCTGGGTCGGCAGGTCGAAGGCGACCGACAGGCCGGTCTGACCCTTCGCCAGGTTCCGGCGGTAGAGCGCGTTGGACGCGGTCGCGGACGAGTGCCCGGCGTACGTCCGCATCAACCAGGGGCGGTCTCGCTCAGCCATCGTTCTCATTCCCCCCGGAAGCGATTGATGGCCGGCAGGTGCTTGGCGCGCAGCTCCGCGTCGCGGACGCCCAGGCCTTCGCGCGGGGCCAGGCAGAGCACGCCGACCTTGCCCTGGTGCTTGTTGTGGTGGACGTCCAGCGCGGCCTGGCCGGTCTCCTCCAGGGTGTAGGTCTTCGACAGCGTCGGGTGGATCTTGCCCTTGGCGATCAGGCGGTTCGCCTCCCAGGCCTCGCGGTAGTTGGCGAAGTGCGAGCCGACGATGCGCTTCAGCGACATCCACAGGTAGCGGTTGTCGTACTGGTGCATGTACCCGCTGGTGGAGGCGCAGGTGACGATGGTGCCGCCCTTGCGGGTGACGTAGACGCTGGCGCCGAAGGTCTCCCGGCCGGGGTGTTCGAAGACGATGTCGACGTCCTCACCGCCGGTCAGCTCGCGGATCTTCCCGCCCAGGCGCTTCCACTCGCGCGGGTCCTGGTTGTGCTCGTCCTTCCAGAACTTGAAGCCCTCGGCGCTGCGGTCGATGATCGCCTCGGCGCCCATCGCCCGGCAGATGTCGGCCTTGGCGTCGTTGGAGACCACGCAGATCGGGGTGGCGCCGCCGGCCAGCGCGTACTGGGTCGCGTAGGAGCCGAGGCCGCCGCTGGCGCCCCAGATCAGCACGTTGTCCCCCTGCTTCATGCCGGCCCCGTTGCGGCTGACCAGCTGCCGGTAGGCGGTGGAGTTCACCAGGCCCGGCGACGCCGCCTCCTCCCAGGTGAGGTGCTGCGGCTTGGGCATCAGCTGGTTGGACTTGACCAGGGCGATCTCGGCCAGGCCGCCGAAGTTGGTCTCGAAGCCCCAGATCCGCTGCTCGGGGTCGAGCATGGTGTCGTTGTGGCCGTCGGCGCTCTCCAGCTCCACGCTGAGGCAGTGCGCGACGACCTCGTCGCCGGGCTTCCAGGCGTGCACGCCGGGACCGGTCCGCAGCACCACGCCGGCCAGGTCCGAACCCACCACGTGGTACGGCAGGTTGTGGCGCGCGGTCTCCGGCGAGAGCTTCCCGTAGCGCTCCAGGAAGCTGAAGGTGGACACCGGCTCGAAGATCGAGCTCCACACCGTGTTGTAGTTCACCGCGCTGGCCATCACCGCGACCAGGGCCTCGCCCGGGCCCAGCTCGGGCACGGCGATCTCGTCCAGGTGCAGGGACTTGCGCGGGTCCTTGTCGCGGCTGTCCAGCCCGGCGAACATCTGCTCGTCGTCCTTGTGGAGCGTGACCGCCCGGTAGGACTCGGGGACGCTGAGCGCGGCGAAGTCGGCCGGGCTCGCGTCCTCGCTGACGATCGCTTCGAGGATTTCCTTCATGGTTGCCTCCGGAGGCTTCCCCGCTGAGGGGAGCGGGGACGTCTGTTGGGGGTACCGGGAGCGGACACCGGTGGTGAGAGGGGAAGTTTTTACGCGCTTCAGTCGCTGGGGTGGGGCTGCTGCCGATCGTCCGCGCAGGGGTGTCGCACGGACCCTGGACATGGCGCGCCAGGGTGGGGAGCCGCGGCGCCGCGACCAGTGGGTAACAACGTACTGGCACGCTGTGCCACTCGTAAAGACACTGCGTGCCATCATTTTCACCCCAGGACACGTGAGCGTCATCACGTCGCAACACCTACCCCAGGAGACACCACAGGCCCACCCCGACGCGCCGGGGTGGGCCTGACTTCCACGCGTATGCTGACCTGCGGTTACCGGCCTCCGCCGGCGCCCAGGGCGGCCCGGATGCTCTGCAGCACCTCGTCCAGCGGGGCGTCCGTACGGGCCACCGTGATCAGTACCTCGCCCGAGGGGGTGGCACTCACGGCACTCTCCACGGCACTGCTGAGGGTCTCCGCGACCCGCCCGCCGACCTGCTGCGTGGCACTGCGTGCCAGCTGTGGTGCCGTCTCGGTGCGGCTCGGCGCGTCGCCCCAGAAAGTCCGCCGGATCACCTCGAAGGCGTGGTCCAGCTGCGGCTCCACCTCCCCGTTCCCGCCGGAGCGCAGCCAGCGCCGCAGCACGTGGTTGTGCGCCGCGACCACCGCTGCCGCCGACACCTCCGCGAGCATCGCGTCGTCACCGACCCCGCGCTCCCAGCCGCCCGAGGACTGGCCGGCCGTGTCGAACCGCCCCAGCAGATAACGGGTGAACAGCCGCTCGTAGCGGGCCACCACCGCGATCTCGCGCTCGCGCAGCGTGGGCACCTGGCGGATCAGCCGGTAGCGGGCCACCGAGACGCCCGGAGTCGCCGCGTACATCCGCAGCACCTCCTTGATGCCCCGGCAGACCACGTCCAGCGGGTGCTCCGCCGGATCCGCCCCGGCGAGCAGGTCCGCGACCCGGATCAGGGTGTCGTCGTGGTCCGGGAAGATCGCCTCCTCCTTGGACCGGAAATAGCGGAAGAACGTCCGCCGGGCGACGCCCGCGGCGGCCGCGATCTGGTCGACCGTGGTCTCCTCGTAGCCCTGGTTCGCGAACAGCTCCATCGCCGCGGCCGCGAGGTCCTGGCGCATCTGCTGCCGCTGCGCCGTCACCCGGCGCGGGGCGGCCCCGTTCGCCTGCTCCACCTGCTGTCCCGCCTGCCCTTCTGCCCCGGTCATGTCGGGAACGCTACACGCCGCGCAGGCCCGTACGGGCACGCTCACCGCCGCGCGTGGTCGCGAAAGCCACGCCCCGTCTTGCGGCCCAGGCAGCCCGCCGCCACCAGGTGCTCCAGCAGCGGTGCGGGAGCCAGGCCCGGCTCGCGGAACTCGGCGTGCAGCACCTTCTCGATCGTCAGCGAGACGTCCAGACCGACCACGTCCAGCAGCGCGAACGGGCCCATCGGGTAGCCGCAGCCGAGCTTCATCGCGGTGTCCACGTCGTCGACCGAGGCGTAGTGCTCCTCGATCATGCGGACCGCGTCGTTGAGGTAGGGGAACAGCAGCGCGTTCACGATGAACCCGGCCCGGTCGCCGCACTCCACCGGGTGCTTGCGCACGGTCGCGCACAGCTCCAGCACGGTCGCGGTGACGTCCTCGGCGGTGAGCACCGTGCTGACCACCTCGACCAGCTTCATGGCCGGCGCCGGGTTGAAGAAGTGCATCCCGACCACGTCCTGCGGACGGCCGGTCGCCATCGCGCACTGGATCACCGGCAGGCTGGAGGTGGTGGTCGCCAGCACCGCGCCCGGCTTGCAGATCTTGTCGAGGGTGGCGAACAGCTCCTGCTTCACCGCCAGGTCCTCGGCCACCGCCTCCAGCACCAGATCGGCCGAGGCCAGGTCCTCCAGCGTCCCGGACGCGGTCACCAGCGCCAGCGCCGCGTCCCGCACCGCCTCGGTGGAGCGGCCCTTGTCGACCATCCGCTGCAGCGACTTCGCCAGCGCCGCCTTCGCCCGGTCCGCCTTCTCCTGGCTGCGGGCCACCAGCGTCACCGCGAAACCGGCCTTGGCGAACACCTCCGCGATGCCGGTCGCCATCGTCCCCGAGCCGCAGACCCCGACGCTGCGCACGGTACGGCCGGCCACCCGCTCGGCGGCCGCGTGCTCCTCGGCCACCACCTGCGAGGAACCGGGTCCGGCGTAGGTGTAGAAGCCGCGCCCGGTCTTGCGGCCCAGCAGTCCGGCGGCCGCCAGCTGGCCCAGGATCGGCGCCGGGGCGTGCAGCCGGTCGTGGGACTGCGCGTACATCGCCTCCAGCACGGTCTTCGCGGTGTCCACGCCGATCAGGTCCAGCAGCGCCAGCGGGCCCATTGGCAGGCCGCAGCCGAGCCGCATCGCCGCGTCGATGTCCTCGCGGGTGGCGTAGCGCGACTCGAACATCGCCGCCGCCTGGTTGAGGTAGGCGAACAGCAGCCCGTTCACGATGAAGCCGGGACGGTCGCCCGCGGCCACCGGCGACTTGCCCAGGCTCCGGGCGAACTCCGCCGCCTGCTCGGCGACCTCGGTGCCGGTCAGCACCGTGCGGACCACCTCGACCAGCTGCATCACCGGCGCCGGGTTGAAGAAGTGCAGCCCGATCACCCGCTCCGGGCGCTGTGTCGCCGCCGCGATCCGGGTCACCGAGAGCGCCGTCGTGCCGGTGGCCAGCACCGTCTCCGGCGGGCAGATCCGGTCCAGCTCGGCGAAGAGCGAGCGCTTGAGCTCCAGTTGTTCGGGGACCTCCTCGATCACCAGCTGCGCCTCGGCGGCTGCACCGAGCTCATGGGTGACGGTGATCAGTGCCAGCAGCGCGGCGCGGTCCTGCTCGGTCATCCGTGAGCGTTCGACCGAGTGCGCGGTGGACTCCTCGATCCGCCGGAAGGCGGCCGTGGCGGAGGCCTCGTCGGCCTCGATGCCGATGACCCGGCGCCCGCTGCGGGCGGTGATCTCGGCGATGCCGGCACCCATGGTGCCCAGGCCGACCACGGCGACGACGGGGAAGTGCTGCGTGTGCGAAGGCTGGGAGTGCTCGGAAGGCTGGGCGTGCTCAGTCATGACAGGGAACTCCTCGGGGAGCGCCGCGCCCGTCGTTCCGCTCCGGCGGCCGCGCGGCAGGTGATGTGCGATGAGGGGGCCACGGCGCGACTGAGGTCACCGTGTGAAAAAAGAAGACAGCACTGCCGGGTCAGCTGGTTGAGATGACGGCGTGCCAGAGTGAACGTCCCAGAGAGAAACCTGAGAAAGACCGACCGACCCGTTGCTGCGGCTCCCGACGCCAACGGGGGTGGTGCGCACACTCTACCCGCCCTACTCGCCGGTAGGAAGGGGGCGCGCCGGAGGAGGGACGGTCAGCTCGTGCGCCACAGGGCGAGGCGCTGCCAGGCGGCGAGGCCGTCGGGGACCCACTGCCAGTCGCCGAGCCGCTGCGCCAGTTCGGCCTCGGTCAGGAAGGAATGCCAGGCGACCTCCTCGACCTGCGGCGCGACGGTGACCGGGGTGCGCGTCTCGTAGACGGCGGACCACCATGAGTGCTCCGCCGTCTCGTAGAGGAAGCGGAACAGCGGGGTGGGGGAGAGGCCGGTGACGCCCAGCTCCTCCTCCGCCTCGCGCCTGGCCGCCTCGTCGTAGGACTCGCCGGCGCCGACCACGCCGCCGACGAACATGTCGTACAGGGAGGGGAAGACCAGCTTCCCGGCGGTGCGCCGGTGCACGAAGATCCGGTCCTGCTCGTCCCGGGCCAGCACGAAGACGCAGCGGTGCCGCAGCCGTCGGGCGTAGGCCTCGGCCCGACGGGCCTGGCCGACGACCCGGTCCTCGGTGTCGACGATGTCCAGCAGTTCGTCCGCACTGCGGGGTTGGGGTGCCTGCGGTGTCGTCATGGCTGTCATCCAAGCACGCGGGTACGACAGCCGGACCCGTCAGATCCCGGGCCGGCGTGCGGTGGCGAGGAGGGCCACGGCGGGGAGCGCGACCGAGCCGTCGGCCGGGTGCGCGTACGGGGCGATCAGCGCTTCGTAGTGGCGTTTGACGGCCCCGGCGGTGGCCGCGTCCTGTCGGCCGATCAGCGAACCGGTGATCGGCGTTCCGGTGATCACGGCGGCCCACCAGGCGTCGGGATCGACATGGTGCAGCCACTCGACCCGGCGCGCGCAGGCGCCCGCGAGCCCCGCGTGCTCCAGCAGCTCGGCGAACGCGGCCGCGCGGTCCTCGGCGTCGGCCAGGAACGGACCGGAGGAGGGGAGGTCGGCCGGGTAGGGGATGCCCGCCGCGGCGATCGCCTCGCCGAAGACGGCGGTGGCGCGCATCGAGGTGCGCTCCCAGCAGGTCAGGGCGAGCGCCCCGCCCGGGCGCAGCACCCGGCGCAGTTCGGCCAGCCCGGCCGGGGGGTCACCCAGATGGTTGATGACGAAGTTGCCCACGATCGCGTCGAACGAGGCGTCGGCGAAGGGAAGCTCCGGCAGGACGGCCGTGTGTACGTCCGCGCCGGGGCAGGCGCCCGCCGCACGGGCGGCCATCTCCGGCGAGGCGTCGACGGCCGTCACCCGCGCCCCACGGGCGAGCGCGGCGGCGGCGACCACGCCCGGTCCGGTGCCGACGTCCAGGACCTCGGTGCCGGAGCCGACCCCGGCCGCGTCGAGCAGCGGCGCGACGGTGTGCGCGGTCAACCGGGCGAAGCCGTTCTCGTAGGCCTCGGTGCGCCCCGCCCAGCCGCGTCGTTCGAATGCGTCGAAGCTGGTGGCGTCCCACGTTGTCGTCATGCCGCGCATCATCGCAGGGCGGTGGAGCGGTTCGACAGCGGCCCGGTTCGACGGTGGCCCGGTTTGGCCCCGGGGCCGGGCGGTGGTTGGCTGGACCGCACGCATGTGAGCGCACAGTAAGCAGGAGGAGTACACACCATGGGCCAGGTATACGCGGGCACCGAGCGAGTGCTGGACGCCGAGCCGGAGCGGGTCTTCGACGCGCTGGCCGACTACCAGAGCACCCGGCAGTCCCTGCTGCCCGCCCAGTACAGCGAGTACGAGGTGCGCGAGGGCGGCAAGGGCGCGGGCACGGTCGTGCACTGGAAGCTGCAGGCCACCGAGAGCCGGGTGCGGGACTGCCTGCTCTCGGTCACCGAGCCCTCCCCGGGCCGGCTGGTCGAGACCGACGCCAACTCCAGCATGGTGACCACCTGGACGGTCACCCCCGCCGGCGAGGGCAAGTCCAAGGTCACCGTCGAGGCGACCTGGACCGGCGCGAGCGGCATCGGCGGCTTCTTCGAGCGCAAGTTCGCCCCCAAGGGCCTGAACCGCCTGCACGACGAGGTCCTCGGCCGCCTGGCCTCGTCCGTCGCCTGAACGCTCCGCGCCACCGCCGTCAGCGGCCCTGCCCGATGCTGTCAGGACAGGGCCGCCGAGAAGTCACCCCGAAGCTCGGAAGGCAGGCGTCGATCCGCGGGGCCGGGGTGTCGCCCCCAAGTACTTGCGCGATGTGGCCTGGCGCCGCGCCGGACGACGGGACGACCTTGCTGTCGAACAACCGTAGGCTCCGGATGCGGCCCCGCCCCGGTGCAGGACCGCAGGCGTTCCGGGTTCGTGGGGTCCGGTCAGTGCAGCAGGATGAGCGTCAGGCAGCCTGCTTGACCTCGGAGAGCAGCATGCGGAGTGTGAGGCTGTGTCGCTCGGGTGGGAGGGCGGCCAGGGCCTGTTCGGCGTAGGCCACGCCACCGGCCCGGTCTCCGGAACGAGCCAGCATGAGTCCCTTGTGCATCTCCAGGTGAGTGGCAAAGCGGGGCAGCGATGCGGGCAGGGTCTTCTTCGCTGCGGTTTGGGCGGCGATGGCACCGTGCTCGTCACCGAGTCGCGCCAGGAGCAGACTCTCGAACACGGACATGCGCCATTCCGGTACGGCGTAGTCAGACTGCTGCTCGTAGGAGCCGGCCGCGTCGAACACGCGACGACCTTGTTCCAGGAGGGCGAATGCTGTCTTCCGATCTCCTCGGATCGCGGCAACGTGCGCTTTGCCCATGAGTGCGTTCAACCGCCCGAGGGTCGGCTTGTCGGAGAGAGATCAGAGCCTGGTTGGCGAACTCCTCCGCCACCGGCAGCGCTGCGCCCTCGTAGCCCAGAGCGATGGCCGCGCGGCCCCGTACCCAGACCCTTGACGACAGGTCGCCGGATCGGTCAGCGGCCTCGGCTGCCATGCGGTACCAGTCGATGGCCTTCGAGCCTTCGCTACCGGGATAGGTCTTGCCGTGGACGGTCATGAGCTTGGAGGCGACTTCCCAGAGCCCGGGTGTCTCCAACTGTTGCTGCAGGACGACCAGATCCGCCGCCAGGCGCTTTTGGATGTCGGCCGCTCCGAAGCTCATGTAGTCCGCGCCGTACTGCTCCAGGGACGCCTGCCACGCGTCAACGGTCGGACGATGCTTCAAGGCGGCATCGAAGCCGTGCCGGATGAGATCGGATGCCGCGATGGGCGCAATGACCGTCGCGGCCGCGTCCGTCAGAAATGTTCGGCGCTTCACTCGTTCGCTCTCCAGAATCGACAACGGAACCTGCAATGCCGTAGCCAGGTGGCGCAGCCAGTAGGGGCCCGGAACTCGCTTGCCGCTTTCCCACCGCTTGACTTCGTCGCGGGTGACGGCAGCGTGGCCCGAGACGTCGCACAGTTCCTGAGCCAGCCGGCCTTGCGACCAACCGTGCGCCCCGCGTAGATCACGAATCAAGCAACCGATGGACATGCACCAATGATGGCCCCCGTCCTGGCCGCGTCGGCGGCCAGCAGGAGGGTCACGCGATGTCTCCGTTGACAGGGTTGCCAGAGGTGCCGGCGGGGGTGGGGAGGGCGAGCAGGCGGATCGCCGAGTCGACGAGCCGGTCGGGGGTGGGGCCCACGTCCAGTACGCCGCCGCGTTCGTCCGCCGTGAGCGGCTCCAAGGTCGCGTACTGGGAGTCCAGCAGCGAGGCGGGCATGAAGTGCCCGGTCCGGTGGTCGATGCGGTCGGCGACCAGGTCGTGGCTGCCGGCCAGGTGCAGGAACCAGGCGTCGGGGCAGGCGGCGCGCAGCGTGTCGCGGTAGCGGCGTTTCAGCGCGGAGCAGGTGACCACCCCGCCGGTGCCGTCCTCGCGCCGCTGGTGCAGCCAGGCGCCGATGGCCTCCAGCCAGGGCCGGCGGTCGGCGTCGTCCAGCGGGATCCCGGCCGACATCCTGGCGATGTTGGCCGGGGGGTGGAAGTCGTCGGCCTCCGCGTACGGGAGGCCGAGTCGCTCCGCGAGCAGCCGGGCGACGGTGGTCTTCCCGACGCCGGAGACGCCCATGACGACGACGGTGGGGTTCATCAGGTGTGCTCCCGGGGGTGGTCCTGGCGCTGGCGGCCGGGCAGGCGACCCCGGACCACTGCCGGGAGCTCAGCGCACTGGCCGTCGAGCTGACGGTCACCGCCCGCAGCGGCGACCTGGAGGCCTTCCTCCGCCATGACATCGCCTTCCACGCGCTGCTGCTGCGCGCCTCGGGCAACGAGATGTTCGCGCACCTCGCCGATGCCGTCGGCGCGGTGCTCACCGGACGCACCGAGCACCACCTCATGCCGCACCATCCGGAGCCCTACGCCGTTGCCCTGCACCGGGAGGTCGCCGACGCGGTCTGCGCCCAGGACCCGGCGGCGGCGGAGCGGGCGATGCGGGCCATCGTCGCCGGAGCGCTGGAGGAGCCGGCGCCGACGCTGGGCGAGAGCGCGTGAACGTGCATGCGAAGGGCGTCACGCAGGGGTGAATTGCAATTCGCTCTTTATCGACTTGGCGTCACATCCGTGCTGGTTGCAGCCATTCGACTGCATCGAACGGATGGTATGACCAGTTCGAGGCCGGTCGGTACGCACTGCAATGATCCGTGCCATGTCCGTGACCGAGGTCTGCCGCACGGCGCCGGCAGTCGCACCGGCTGTGTCGCCGGCCGTATCGCCCGCCGACGAACCGCAGTTGACGCCCCGCCGGCTGAGGCTGGTCTTCGCCGGTCTGATGCTGGCGCTGCTGCTCGCCGCGCTGGACCAGACCATCGTCGCCACCGCGCTGCCCCGGATCGTCGGCGAGCTGCACGGTCTGCAGCACATGTCCTGGGTGGTCACCTCCTACCTGCTGGCGTCCACCGTCGGGCTTCCGGTCTACGGCAAGCTCGGCGACCTGCTGGGCCGCAAGCCGGTGTTCCAGTTCGCCATCGTGGTGTTCCTGCTCGGCTCGGCGCTGTCCGGCTGGTCGCACAGCATGAACCAGCTGATCGCCTTCCGGGCGGTCCAGGGGGTCGGCGGCGGCGGACTGATGATCGGCGTACAGGCGATCATCGCGGACGTGGTCTCGCCCCGGCGGCGCGGCCGCTACATGGGGCTGATCAGCGCCGTGTTCGGGCTCTCCTCGGTCGCGGGCCCACTGCTCGGCGGCTGGCTCACCGATGGTCCCGGCTGGCGCTGGTGCTTCTACGTCAACCTGCCGCTCGGCCTGGTCGCGCTGGTCGTGACCGGCCTGGTGCTGACCGGCGGGCGCGCGCACGCACACGGCCGGCGGCCACGGCTGGACGTGACCGGTGCGCTGCTGCTCGCGGTCGTCGGCAGCTGCCTGGTGCTCGCCACCAGCTGGGGCGGTGGCCAGTACGCCTGGGGCTCGCCGGTGATCCTCGGCCTGCTCGGGGCCGCGGTGCTGGCGCTGCTGCTGTTCCCGCTGGCCGAACGGCGCGCGGCCGAGCCGGTGATCCCGCTGCGGCTGTTCCGCGACCGGGTGTTCACCGTGTCCGGCGGCATCGGCGTGGTGGTCGGGGTGGCCCTGTTCGGCGCGGCCAGCTACCTGCCGAGCTTTCTGCAGATGGTGGACGGCGCCAGCGCCACCGCCTCCGGGCTGCAGATGCTGCCGATGATGGGCGGCATCGTCCTCGCGTCGATCGGCTCGGGTCAGCTGATCAGCCGTACCGGCCGCTACCGGCTCTATCCGATCGTCGGCGGGGCGCTGTCCACGGCCGGGATGGTGCTGCTCGGCCTGCTCACCGGGCACAGCTCCTATCTGACGCAGAGCCTGGCCATGGCGGTGCTCGGCCTGGGGGTCGGGCTGGCACTTCCGGTGCTGGTGCTGGCCGTGCAGAACTCGGTCGAGGCACGGGACCTCGGCGCGGCCACCTCTGCCAGCAACTACCTGCGCCAGATCGGCGGTTCGGTCGGAGCAGCGTTGTTCGGCACCCTGTTCGACGCCCGGCTGGCCCATGAGCTCGGTCGGCGGCTGCCGCACACCGGCGGCCTGCCGCCGACGAACTCGATCACCCCGCAACTGGTCCGCGCCCTGCCGGGGCCGCTGCGCGCGGCCTATGTCGACTCCTTCGCGGCGGCGATGCCGCGGGTCTTCCTCTACCTGGCTCCGGTCCTGGCGCTGGGCTTCCTGCTCGCCTTCCTGCTCACGGAGAAACCTTTGGTCACCCACGCGGCCTCGCAGGCCACCGAGCCCCCGCCCGAGCAAGGCCCCCAGTCCGTCCCCCCTTCGGCGCCCTGGTCCGGTGGCGAGACCAGCCAGGAGCCGGCCGCCTTCGCGGACCCGGCCCCGGCGGATGACGCGTTCGTACCGCAGCAGCCGAGGACCGGCGGCACTCCCGTTGGCACCCCGGTCGGCGGTGCGGTGCTGGAGCCCGACCGCACCGGGGTGCCGCGCGCGGTGCTCACCCTGATCGACATGGACGGCCGTCAGGTCGCCAGGACCGGCAGCGGCGCGGACGGCCGCTGGGCGCTGGCCGCGCCGAGGGGCGGCAACTACGTGCTGATCGCGGCCGCCCCCGGGCACCAGCCGCAGGCGGTGACGGTCACCGTCGGCGGCCGGCCGGTGGACCTGGACGTGGTGCTCGGCGGCACCGGCCGGCTCTCCGGCGCGGTCCGCAGCGCGGAGGGGGCGCCGGTCCCGGGCGCCACGGTCACCCTCACCGACGCGCGCGGCGAGGTCGCCGCCAGTACCCACGCGGACAGCGACGGCGAGTACCACTTCCGGGACCTGGTCTGCGGCCGCTACACCCTCGCGGTGAGCGCCCGCGCCTACCGTCCCTCGGCGCTCGCGGTCGAGGTCGCGGCCAGCGGGGAGACCCGCCAGGACGTGGCGATGGCCGGCAGCGGGACCCTCCGCGGCACGGTCCGGACGACGGTCGGCCACCCGGTCGCCGACGCCCGGGTCACCCTGCTCGACTCCACCGGCACGGTGGTCGCGGCGGCGACCACCGGCGCCGACGGCCAGTTCCGCTTCACCGACCTGGAGCCCGGCGAGTACACCGTCATCGCCAGCGGCTACCCGCCGGTGGCGACCGCGCTGCGGATCGAGGACGGCCACACCGAGCGGGACCTGCACCTCTCGCACCGCCTCGACGACTGAGCCGCAGCGGGCCGGACAGCAGCGGACCGGAAAGCAGCGGGCCGGAAGGGGGCCCGAACGGGGCAGTCGCCCGGTGGTTACTGGTGCGCGGAAGGGTTCCCTCCTGGGGGTGGACTTCCTCCCCCCGTAGGGTGATCGGGTACCAGCGGTTCCGGCCGGGAACCATAGGTTCCCCTCTGTGCCCCTGACGATCCTTCACGTCTCCCAACCCGTCGACGGCGGCGTCGCCCGCGTCGTCACCGACCTGGTCCGCGGTCAGGCCGCGGACGGTCACCGGGTGCTGCTGGCCTGCCCGGCCGGCGGATCGCTGGCGGGTGCGGCGCGGGCGGTGGGCGCCGAGTGGCTGCCCTGGGCCGCGGTACGGGCCCCCGGGATCGGGCTGTCCGGTGAGGTGGCCGCGCTGCGTGCGCTGGTCGCCGAGGCCCACCCGCAGCTGGTGCACCTGCACAGCGCCAAGGCCGGACTGGCCGGCCGGCTGGCGCTGCGCGGGGTCTTCCCCACCGTGTTCCAGCCGCATGCCTGGTCCTTCGCCGCGCTCACCGGCCCGATGGCCGTGCTGGGACGGGCCTGGGAACGGTACGCCACCCGCTGGAGCGACCGGCTGCTCTGTGTCAGCGAGGCGGAGCGGGCCGAGGGCACCGCCGCCGGACTGCGCGGGCGCTGGGCGGTGGTGCCGAACGGGGTGGATCTGGACCGGTTTGACCCGGTGCGGTTACCCCTGCAGGAGCAGGCCAGGGAGATGCTCGGGCTGGGCGGCGCCGCGAACGACGGGCCGCTCGCGGTCTGCGTCGGCAGGCTGTGCCGGCAGAAGGGCCAGGACGTGCTGCTCCAGGCCTGGTCCGGGGTCCCCGGAGCGGTGCCGGGAGCGCGGCTGGCACTGGTCGGCGACGGCCCCGACCGGGCGGAACTGGAGGCGCTGGCGCTCGCCCTGCCGAGCCCCGGCAGCGTGGTGTTCGCCGGCCGTACCGATGATCCCCGCGACTGGTATGCCGCGGCCGACCTGGTCGTGCTGCCCTCCCGCTGGGAGGGGATGGCGCTGGTTCCGCTGGAGGCGATGGCCTCCAGCTGCCCGGTGCTGCTCACCGATGTGGCGGGCGCCAGGGAAAGCCTCGCGCCGGGGGAGTCGCCGGTGCCGGTGGAGAATTCCGACGCCCTGCGCGCGGCGCTGGTCGACCGTCTCGCGGACCCGGTGGCCTGCCTCAGGGTCGGTGCGGCGGCGCGGGCCCGGATGGTGGCGCACCACGATGTGCGGGTCACCCGGGCCCGGATCGCGGAGCTGTACCGGGAGGTGCTGGAGGAGCGGCGCGTTCCCACCCCGTCCGTCAGTGGAACCTCAAAGAGTCTGACAGCAAGAAAGTCTGACTAATGGTCATCAGTGTGAATGGCCACGTCGCCCGGGAAGTCGTTCAACTCGATTCTGTATTGTCGGAATTGCCTGCTTCATCCCTTTTGTCGCATTAGGAACTGGCAGTAGCGAGCACGATGCGGCAGCAGGTGCTACCTCGACCTGGCCCAGGTTTCGGGCGGGGCCTCGCCACGGGAACACAGCAGAGGAGTACGTGCGCGGATGACCACCATCGACAACGACGAACTGCCGCGGCCCGGCGGCTCCACCGGTCCGCGCACCGCGACGGTGCCCCAACTGCCGACGCAGGCACCACCGTTGGGCCGGGCCCCGGCGCACCGCGCGCCCCGGCGCGGCCGGTTCGCGGCCGGCGTCCCGGCCGCGCTGCTCGTCGTGGACGCGGTGTCCGCGCTGCTCGCCCTGACCGCCGCCGGGACCGGCGACCCGGGCGGGACACTGGGGTCGGCCGCCGTGATCCTCCCGGCGCTGGTGCTGCTGAACTCCTCCGGCGGCCTCTACCGGGTCCGGCTCGCCCCCTCCGTCCTCGACGAGCTGCCCGACCTGGCGGGCCGGGCCGCGGTCGCCCTCGCGCTGGCCCTGGCCGTGGACCGCTGCGCGCACGGGCTGTGGCTGTCCGCCGTCCCCTCCCACGCCCGGCTGCTGCTCGCGCTGCTCCTCTGCCACCTGGGCCTGGATCTGCTCGGCCGGGCCGCCGTGCACTCCGCCGTCCGCCGGGCCCGGCGCCGCAACCCCCGGCCCACCCTGGTCGCCGGGGCCGGCCACATCGGCCAGCGGGTCACCGCCGCGCTGCTGGAGCACCCCGAGTACGGGCTCCGCCCGGTCGGCTACGTGGACGCCGACCCGATCTTCCTCGGCGCCGACTCGCCGGTGCCGGTGCTCGGCGGCCCCGCGGTGCTGGACCTGGAGATCCCGGCCCAGGGCATCCGCGACGTCATCCTCACCTCCGGACGCTCCGACGACGCCGAGGTCGCACAGACCCTGCGGACCAGCACCCGGCACGGCTGCGACGTCTGGCTGGTCCCGGGCTTCCCCGGGTTCGGCGCCTTCGAGTACGGCAACCGGCGCCCGGCCGGCGGCGACCAGCTCTGGGGCTTTCCCTGCCTGCGGCTCGGCCCCAGCCCGATGCGCCGGCGGTCCTGGGCGGTCAAGCGCGCCACCGACGCCACCCTGGCCGGGATCGGCCTGCTGCTGGCCGCGCCGGTGCTGGCGCTCTGCGCGCTGGCGGTCCGGTACGACGCCGGTCCCGGGGTGATCTTCCGTCAGGAGCGGATCGGCCTGGACGGCCGGCCGTTCACGGTGCTGAAGTTCCGCACCCTCCGCCCGGCCGACGAGAAGGAGTCGGCCACCCGCTGGAACATCTCCCAGGACCACCGGATGAGCGCCGTCGGGCGCTTCCTGCGCCGCAGCTCGCTGGACGAACTGCCGCAGCTGTGGAACGTGCTGCGCGGCGACATGAGCCTGGTCGGACCGCGCCCCGAGCGCCCCTACTTCGTCACCCGCTTCACCCAGGCCTACCCGCAGTACCGCGACCGGCACCGCGTGCCGGTCGGCATCACCGGCTTCGCCCAGGTGAACGGGCTGCGCGGGGACACCTCGATCGAGGACAGGACCCGCTTCGACAACTACTACATCGAGAGCTGGAGCCTGTGGCAGGACGTCAAGATCCTGCTGCGCACGGTGGCCTCGGTGGTCCACTCCGACGGGAGCTGAATCCGGTGACCCTCCACAGCGCACGGTCACGCGCGCGAGCCCTGCTGCGCAGACCGAGCACGCTCGCCGCGGTGACGGTGCTGCTGGTCTGCGTCCCGCTGGGGAACCAGGACGTCACCGCGGCGGTGCACGTCACCCCCGCCGACGTCGCCTCGCTGCTGCTGGTGGGGGTGGTCGCGCTGTCCGTGCTGCGCGGCCGGACGCCGGTGGCGCTGCCGGGCCCGACCGCGCTGGTGTTCTCCGGCGTTGCGGTGGCGGTCGCCGCGGCGGCGGCCGCGTCGCAGGACCCGTCCCAGAGCCTGTCCGGCTTCGTCCGGATCACCCAGGTGTTCGTGCTGGTCCCGGTCGCGGTGCTGCTCAGCCTGCGGGACCGGGCCGATCTGCGCAGGGTGCTGGGCGCGCTGGTCGGCGCCGCGCTGACCGAGGGCGCGGTCGGCGTCGAGCAGTACCTCACCGGCACCGGCGCCTCCTACGACGGCGGCACGGTCCGCGCGGTCGGCACCTTCGGCGCGCAGGACGTGATGGCGATGTCCGCCGTGGTCAGCTACGGCCTGCTGGCCGCGCTCGGCCTCACCCTGGAGGCCCGGGCCGCCGGCCGCCGCCGCCCGGCGCTGCTGCACGGCGGCTGCGCGGCGGCGCTGCTGCTGCCACTGGCGCTGTCGTTCAGCCGGGGCAGCTGGATCGCCACCGGCTGCGCGGTCGCGCTGGCGCTGCTGCTCGCGGACGTCCGGCTGCTGCTGCGGCTGGCGTTGTTCGGGCTGGCGGCCGCCGTGGTCCTGGTGGGCGGGTTCGGCCTGGGCGGCGCCAGTGTCACCGCGCGGCTGGGCAGCATCGCCAGCGTGACCGGCGCGCCGGACCACTCCGTCAGCGACCGCTACGACCTCTGGACCACGGCCGGCCGGATCTGGCGCGACCATCCGCTCACCGGCGTGGGGCCGAAGGAGTTCCCGCAGTTCCGCGACGCGCACGCGCCGCTGCGGCTGTCCTCCGGCAGCGACACCGCCGGCGCGGGCGCCGGCTTCGCCCGCGAACCGCTGCTCTCCCCGCACAACATGTACCTGCTGGTGCTCAGCGAGCAGGGGCTGATCGGTCTGACCGCGTTCGCCGGGCTGCTGCTCAGCCTGCTGCTCGGCGTGGTGCGGGGAGCCGGCGCCGGTCTGAACGCCGCCCTGGTCGGCCTGCTGACCTGGCAACTTGTCGACTTCCTGTACGCGGACATCGGCGGGCCCACGACGGTCCTGGTGTCGGTGGTGCTCGGCCTCGCAGCCCAGGCCGGACTCGGCGCCCGGTCGAGCGCGGGCGCCGGTCCGGCACCCGTGCCCGCTGCGACGGCTGTGATTCCTGCGGTAGCCGTGACTCCTGCGGTGGTTGCGACGGTGGCGCTGTGACGCTGATCGAGCCCCGCCCGGCCGGCGGCGCGGAGGGAGCGGAGGGCACCGACGGCGCCCCCGCCCGGTCCGGCCGGGGCGTGCTGGCCCGGGCCTTCGGGATCACCGCCCTGCTCAGCATGGGCGGTTCGCTGCTGGGCCTGCTCCGGGACCTGCTGCTGGCCCGCTACTACGGCGCCGACCAGGGCACCGACGCCTTCCTGGTCTCCTGGACGGTTCCGGAGACGGCGGCGCCGCTGCTCATCGAGGACGCCATGGCCTTCCTCATGGTCCCGGCCTTCAGCGTCGCCCTGGCCAACCGCGGATCGGGCCCTGCGCCCATCGTCCCGGCCCAGGCGCAGGCACCAGCGGAGGCACCGGCACCGTCACCGTCACCGGAACAGAGCCGGGCGCCGGGTCCGATGCAGGGTCAGGGTCAGGCACAGGTGCGGGGGCAGGGCCTGGTGGGGGTCCGTACCTCGACCGCGGATCCGGTCCGCGAGCTGGTCGCGGCCACCCTCCCGCCGCTCGCGCTGCTGCTCAGCGTGCTGGCGGCGGCCACCGCCCTCGGTGCCCCGCTACTGGTCCACCTGCTGGCGCCGGGCCTGGCCGACCCCGGCCTGGCGGTGGTGTGCACCCGGCTCACCGCGGTCACCGTCCTGCCCTTCGGCCTCACCGGCTACCTCAGCGCCGGACTCCGCGCCCACCAGCGGTTCACCGGACCCGCCGCGGTCTACATCGCCTACAACACCGGCATCCTCTCGGTGATGGTGCTGCTGCACGGCAGCCTGGGGGTGCGGGCCGCGGCCGGCGGCGTCGCGCTGGGCAGCGTGCTGATGACGGCGGTGCTGCTGCCGCCGTTCGGCCGCCGCTGCTCCGCGCTGACGCCCCGTCGGCGCGGCCGTCGCCGAGGCGGTGCGAACCTCGCCATCAGTCCGATGGCGCTGCTGCCGATCGCGCTGTTCACACTGACCCGGCAGTCCCAGGTCTTCGTCGAGCGCTACCTCGCCTCCTCGCTCACCCCCGGCACCATCTCGCACCTCAACTACGCCGAGAAGGTCGCCCAGATGGCGATGACGCTCGGAGTGATGGTCTGCACGGTGACCTTCCCCGTGGTCGCCAGGGCGCTGGCCGAGGGGGACTTCGAGGCGGCCCGGATCCGGGTCGAGAAGGACCTGGGCCTGATCGGCGCGGTGGTACTGGCCGGGACGTCGGTGCTGCTCGGCTGCGCGCCGCAGCTGGTCGACCTGCTGTTCCAGCGCGGCGCGTTCACCACCAGCGACACCGCGGCGACGGCGGCGGTGATGCGCGTCTACAGCCTCGGCCTGCTGGGCCAGGCGATGGTGGGCGCGCTGGTGCGGCCGTTCTTCTCGGCCCGCCCGGCGGTGACCTTCGCCGGGCGGGCCGTCCGCGCCCGCAGCGACTGGTACCCGCTCGCGTCGATGGCCCTGGGACTGCTGCTGACCGCCGCCGTCGGGACGGCCACCGCGCACAGCCTCGGTGCGCCGGGCCTGGCCGCGGCCAACGCCGCCGGCATCAGCGTCACCGCGGTACTGCTGCTGGCCGGGTTGCGGGCGCGCGGGGTGCCGGTGCGGATCCACTCGGTGCTGCTGGAGCAGGCACGGCTGCTGGCCGCGGCTGCCGTGGCCACCCTCGCCGCCACCGGCGCCGCCTCGACGGCGGGTGCCGATCCGCTGCCGGCGGTACTGCTCGGCGGGCTGGCCGGTCCTAGCGCGTTCCTGCTCGCCGCGGCGGTGCTGCGCGCACCGTCGGTGCTGACGCCCCTGGCCGCGCTCGCCGCCCGCGTCCGCCCCACCCGCTGTACCGACGACGGCCGCACCGATGACGGCCGCACCGGCCGGGCCACCGACGACGGCCGCCGCTCCGACCACGGCGGCGGCCCCGACGACTGCCTGGACACCGACCTGGAGGAGGGCGGCCGTGGCCGCTGAGCCCCTGCACCAGCAACGCGCCGAAGCGTCCGTCACCGGTGCGCCGCCGTCCGGCCGGCCGGAGGTCGACCCGGCCACCGCGCCCTGGACCCTGATGTACCACTCGGTGGACGTCTACCAGGACGATCCCTACCAGGTGACGGTCACGCCCGAGCGGTTCGCGTCGCAGCTGGAGTGGCTGCGCCGCAGCGGCCTGCGCGGGGTCGCCGTCGGTGAGCTGCTGCGCGCCCACGCGGCGGGCCGCAGCGCCGGACTCGTCGGCCTCAGCTTCGACGACGGCTACGCCGACCTGCCGCGCGAGGTGGTCCCGCTGCTGGAGCGGTACGGCTTCTCGGCCACCGCCTTCGTGGTGGCCGACCGGCTCGGCGGCCACAACGTCTGGGACAGCGAGGGGCCGCGCAAGGCGCTGCTGACCCGCGATCAGCTCTGCCGGCTGGACCCGGACCTGATCGAGATCGGGTCGCACGGTCTGCTGCACCGCCCGCTGGTCGGGCTCGCCCCCGACGACCTGGCGGCGGAGACCGGGCGCAGCCGGGAGTTGCTGGAGGAACTGGTCGGCACCCCGGTCGACGGCTTCTGCTACCCCTACGGCGCGGTGGACCGGGAGGCGGTCGCCGCCGTGCGTTCCGGCGGCTACCAGTACGCGGTTGCCATCGACCACGGGCCGCTGACCGGCCGCTTCGCGCTCCCGCGCAGCTTCGTCGGTGAGCGCGACACCGACTGGCGGCTGCGGGCCAAGCGGGCCCGGCACCGGCTGCGCGGACTGGCGATCCGCCTGCGTGGCGCCGGCACGACCGCGTCCACCAGCGACAGGAGCCCGACATGAAGGTCTGCCACATCATCACCGGACTGGCGGCCGGCGGCGCGGAACAGCAACTGCGGCTGCTGCTGCGGAACCTGCCCCCGCAGCACCACTGCGAGGTGGTGACGCTGGAGAATCCCGGCGCGGTCGCCGCAGGCCTGCGCGCGGACGGGGTACGGGTGATGGACCTCGGCATGCGCGGCAACCGCGACTTGTCCGCACTGCCCCGGCTGGCCGGGCTGATCCGGCACGGCCGCTACGACGTGGTGCACTGCCACCTCTACCGCGGTTGCGTCTACGGCAGAATCGCCGCCCGGCTCGCCGGGGTGCGCGCGGTGGTCGCCACCGAGCACTCGCTGCTGGCGAACACCATCGAGGGGCGCCGGATCACCCCCGGCGTCCGGGCCCTCTACCTGGCCACCGAGCGGCTGGGCCGCAGCACCGTCGCGGTCTCCGAGGCGGTCGCCGGGCGGCTGCGGGCCTGGGGTGTACCGGAGAGCCGGATCCGCACCATCCCCAACGGGGTCGACGCCGCCCGCTACGCCCAGCCCGCTCTGACCAGGGCCGCCACCCGGCAGACCGTCCGGGCCCAACTCGGGCTGCCGCAGGACGCGTTCGTGATCGGCGGCCTCGGCCGCCTGGTGCCCGGCAAGCGCTTCGAGGTCCTGGTCGGCGCGCTGGCGCGGATGGAGCGCGTACCGGGGGTGGGGCGGGTGCCCTGGCTGCTACTGGTCGGCGACGGCTGCTCGCGCGAGGCACTGGAGCTGCAGGCCGGGCAGGAGGGGGTGAGCGACCGGGTGGTCTTCGCGGGAGAGCGTGACGACGTGCCGGACCTGTTCACCGCCATGGACGTGCTGGCGGCGCCGTCGACCGTGGAGACTTTCGGGCTGGCGCTGCTGGAGGCACTGGCCGCCGGGCTGCCGGTGCGGTGGTCCTCCGGCCCGGCGCTGGCCGAGCTGCCGCCCGAGGCGGCCCCCGGTGCCCGCTGGACCAACGCCGATCCGGCCGACTACGCCGCCGAGTTCGTCGCGCTGCGCGGCTCCCGGCTGGTCCCGCTGGCGCAGCCGGAGGCGGTCCGGCACTACGACATCGCCCGGCTCGCCCTGGAGGTCTCGGCCCTGTACGAGGCCGTAGCCGCCCCCCGTCCCCCCGTCACCAAGCCCGCCCCACACCGCCCAGCCCCGAGCCCCGCCGTCCCGAGCAGCGCTGCAACCCGCACCGCAGCCGCGAGCCCCGCCGTCCCGAGCAGCGCTGCCGCGAGCGGTGCAGCGACCCGCACCGCAGCCGCGAGCCCCGCCGTCCCGAGCGTCGCCGTCCCGAGCGGCGCCGTCCCGAGCGGCGCAGCCACGAGCGGCGCAGCCCCGAGCGCCGGCGCGTCGAGCAGCTCGGTCCCGATGTCCCCGTCCCCGACGTCCGCGTCCGTTCCCGAGGAATCCCGCCATGTCCGACAGTAGCCGCAGTTCCGTCCGCTCCCTGCTCCGCCGCTGCTGGCCGCTGGCCGCGGCGGTCCCGCTCGGCGCCCTCTGCGGCGGCGCCTACGCGCTGGTCGCGCCGGTGCAGTACCAGGCCAACGCCTACGTCATGGTCGTGCCGGAGGCGACCTCGGACGGTGGCAGCGCGATCAACTTCGCCCAGGCGTACGGACGCGTCATCGCCCAGCCGGAGATCCTGCTGGGCGCCGCCCAGGCCACCGGCGTCCCGCTGGCCACACTGACCCCACTGGTCCAGGCGGTCACCTCGCCGGACGCCCCGATGGTGCAGATCACCGGCACCGCCGGCACCGCCGCCGGATCCGCGCAGGAGGCGAACGCGGTGGCGCGGTCGCTGGTCGCCTTCGGCAACGCGGCCAGCCGGCAGACCCGGGTCACGCTGATCACCTTCGCCTCGGCCGCGGAGCCTCCCACGGCCAGTTCGCCGTCCCGCAGCCTGGACCTCGCGGTCGGTGCCGCGGCCGGACTGCTGGTCGGCGGACTGGGAATGATGGCCGCTCAGGCCCGCTCCGCGGACGGGTCCGGCGCCCCGGTCCCGGCGCCCCGGATCGAGGAACCGCAGACCCCGCCCACCGCCCAGGCCCAGCAGACCGTCACCGCCGAGCCGGCCCGGCAGTCCGCGCAGGCCCGGCAGCCCGAAAAGGCCCAGCAGTCCGAAAAGAACCCGCGGAACGGGAAGCACGCCGGGGCCAGGACCGGCGAGGCGGTCGCCGCCAAGCAGCCGGACGCCGTCGAGGCGCAGGGGTGAGCACCACCCCCGCCGCCCCCGCGCACGCCGCCCCCGCCTCCCCCGTGCAGGCCACCCCCGCCGCTCCCACGCATGCCGCTCCCGCGCTGGCCACCCCCGCCGCGCCCGTGCAGGCCCCCGCGCAGCGGGACTGCGGGGCGGCCTGGAGCACCGAGCTGCTGCGCGACCCGGCCGCCCTGGACGCCCTCGCCGGTGAGTGGGACGCACTGGTCGACCGCTGCGCCCCGGCCACCCCGTTCCAGTGCCACGCCTGGCTGTCCTCCTGGTGGCGGTCCTACGGCCGCTCCGGCAGGCTGCGGGTGCTGACGGTCCGTCGCGGCGACCGGCTGGTCGCGGCGGCCCCGTTGCAGCTGCGGCGCCGGATGCCGCCGCTGCTCACCCCGATCGGGGCGGGCCTCACCGACTTCCACGACGTCCTGCTGGACGACGAGTACGCCGACGAGGCCGCCGCCGCCCTGGCGGCCGCCCTGGCCGGCCGGCTGCGGCTGGACCGGCCCTGGGCCGCGCTGGACCTGCGCGAGCTGCGTCCCGACGCCGCCGCGCTGCGCCTGGCCGGGCACTGGACCGGCCGGACCGGACGGCTGCCCGACTCGCTGTGCCAGCACCTGCCCGGCGTCCCGGTGGAGCAACTGCTGTCCCGGCTGCCGGGCCGCACCGCCCAGCGCAGCCGGGTGAAGCTGCGCAAGCTGGAGGCGGCCGGGATCGAGGTGCGCGAGGTGCCGGAGCCGGAGGTGCCGCAGGCCGTCGGCGCCCTGCTCGGCCTGCACGAGCTGCAGTGGCGCGGACGGGGCGTCACCCCCGAACACCTGAGCCCGCGTTTCCGCGCGCACCTGACCCGGGCCGCCGAGCGGATGGTCGCCGCCGACCGCGCCACCGTCCGCGAGTACCGGCTGCAGGGCGAGCTGATCGCCTGCGACCTGAGCCTGCAGAGCCCCGGGCTCGCCGCGATCTACGTGTACGGGGTGCATCCGGACGCCCGCGACCGGGTCGACGTCGCCGGGATGCTGTTCCGGGAGAGCCTGGCCCAGGCCGCCGCCACCGGACGTCCCGAGGTCAGCCTGCTGCGCGGGGACGAGCCGTACAAGCAGCGGTGGCGCCCCGAGCAGGTGCCCAACACCCGGCTGCTGCTGGGTGGCGCCCCCGCCGTCGCGTTGCTCCGCACCCGGCTGCGGCTGCGGGCGGCGGTCCTCGGCGCGTTGCGCACCCGGGCGCCCTGGCTGGCCGCCGTCCGCAACCGGCTGCGCACCCTGCGCGCGGGCGGCTGACGCTTACCCTCCCGGGTGGGTCAGTGCCGGGAGAGCGCCGCGCGGTAGACGCTGCTGGCCCGGGGATTGGCTTCGCACTGCCAGACGCCGTGCGGGCAGTAGTCGGTGATCGTCTGGTAGAGGGTGTCGTGGGTGCCGATCCAGGTCAGCATCCCCGCCACGTACGCCGGATCGTCGCCCGCCCCGTACATCCCCCACTCCGGGCAGGAGACCGGCTTGTGGTGCGCGGCGGCGAACCGCACCCGGGCCGGCAGCCCGTACGGCTCGTGGACGTAGTCGGCGCGCGCCGTGGTGTCGTCGTGGGCCAGGTCGTAGCTGTCCAGGCCGACCACGATCCGGCGCCAGTAGCCGCACCCACGGTAGGAAGCCGTCCCGCTCCAGGGTGAGCGGACACACACGGCCGGGTGGGGGATTCCGGGCGGAACCGTCCTATCGTGCAGGCGTGACAGTGATCCGTTCGACGCTCCTGTTCGTGCTGGCGGCGGTCGCCGAGATCGGCGGCTGCTGGCTGGTGTGGCAGGCGATCAGGGAACACCGGGGCTGGTACTTCGCCGCCGCCGGGGTGCTGGCGCTGGGCGCCTACGGCTGCGTGGCCGCGTTCCAGCCGGACGCCCACTTCGGCCGGGTCCTCGCCGCGTACGGCGGTGTCTTCGTGGCCGGCTCGCTGGGCTGGGGCGTCCTGGTCGACGGGTTCCGTCCCACCGGCTGGGACCTGACCGGCGCGGCGGTGTGCCTCGTCGGCGCGGCAGTGATCATCTTCCAGCCCCGTGGCTGACCGCCCCCACACCCCCGCCACCTGCGCTTTCCCGCGCGGACCAGCGCGGGCCGGGATAATTCCCGGCCCCCGGGGGCGACAGCGCCTATGGTGAGGCACATGCGTTCCGCGGTCGTCGCCCTGCTCGTAATCCTCGCCGCCGTCGGCGTCGGTGCCGCCGCGCGGGACCACCGTCCGGCGCCGTTCGGCGACGCCGTGGTCACCCGCGGGTCGGCTCCGGCGTCTCCTGTGGCGTACCTCCGGCGCGGTTCGGAGGGCTCGGTCGAGCTCTACGACCCGCGCAGCGCCCTGGTCTCCTGGTCCTACCGGCGCCCCGGCGCAGCGCCGCTGCGGCTCTTCGCGCTGGCCGGCACCACGGTCGTGGTCTGGGACGACGGCATGCTCACCGGCCTGGGCCCGGCGCTGGGCGGCGCCGCCCCCACGGTCCGCTGGCACCGCTTCGTCCCCGGCCTCGCCGACTGGGGCAAGGAGGACGACGGCGGCGGCCCGCTGCTGGCGCCGCTCGACGGGGGCACGGTCTTCCTGGTGCCCACCCCGCACCTGATGCTGACCTTCACCACCGCCGACGGAACCATCCGCGCCGACACCCTCCCGCCGGCCGGCTGCGCCTACGATCCGTCCCGGGCGGTGCAGCTCGGCGACAGCGTGGTGCTGCCCCGGCCCTGTGAGACACAGAGCACACTCGACGCCTTCGGTCCCAACGGCCGCCGCTGGCAGGCCCCCACCAGCCCACTTGCCCGTCCCACCGCGCTCCCGGACGGCTCGCTGGGTCTGTGGGACGTCCCCGCACTCCACCCGTACCGGATCGATCTGGACACCGGCCGCCGCCCGGCCGCCGAGAGGCCCGGTTCGCTCCCGTAGACTGAAGAGTCTTGAGCAGGGCCCGGCACCGACGGCCCGCGCCAGCGCAACGCCGTCCCGGGAGACCCTTCGCCATGATCGCCGCCAACGCCATCGAACTGCGCGCCGGCGCCCGCATCCTCATCGAGTCGGCGTCCTTCCGGGTCGCCGCCGGCGACCGAATCGGCCTTGTCGGGCGCAACGGCGCAGGCAAGACCACCCTCACCAAGGTCCTCGCGGGCGAGGGCACGCCCGCCGCCGGCACCGTCACCACCAGCGGCCAGGTCGGCTACCTCCCGCAGGACCCCCGGACCGGAGACCTGGACGTGCTGGCCCGGGACCGGATCCTTTCCGCACGTGAGCTGGACTCGGTGCTGCGCAAGATGCGGGCCGCCGAGGAACGGATGGCCAACGGCAAGGGCGCCACCCGTGACGACGCGATGAAGAAGTACTCGCGTCTGGAGACCCAGTTCCTGACCAAGGGCGGCTACGCGGCCGAGGCCGAGGCGGCCACCATCGCCGCCAGCCTGGGCCTGCCGGACCGGATCCTGGCGCAGCCGCTGCACACCCTCTCCGGTGGTCAGCGCCGCCGGGTCGAGCTGGCCCGGATCCTTTTCTCGGATTCCGACACGCTGCTCCTCGACGAGCCCACCAACCACCTCGACGCCGACTCGATCATCTGGCTGCGCGACTACCTGAAGACGTACCGGGGCGGATTCATCGTGATCTCCCACGACATCAACCTGGTCGAGACGGTCGTCAACAAGGTGTTCTACCTGGATGCCAACCGCACCACCATCGACGTCTACAACATGGGCTGGAAGCTCTACCAGCAGCAGCGCGAGGCGGACGAGAAGCGCCGCAAGCGCGAGCGCGCCAATGCCGAGAAGAAGGCCTCGCAGCTGAACTCGCAGGCCGACAAGATGCGTGCCAAGGCCACCAAGACCGTGGCCGCGCAGAACATGGCCCGCCGCGCCGAGAAGCTGCTCTCCGGCCTGGAGGCGGTCCGGCAGAGCGACCGGGTCGCCAAGCTGCGCTTCCCGGACCCGGCCCCCTGCGGCAAGACCCCGCTGACCGCCGAGGGGCTGTCCAAGTCCTACGGGTCGCTGGAGATCTTCACCGACGTCGACCTGGCCATCGACAAGGGCTCCAAGGTGGTCGTGCTGGGCCTGAACGGCGCCGGCAAGACCACCCTGCTGCGGATGCTGGCCGGGGTCGAGGACCCGGACACCGGCTCGGTCGTGCCCGGCCACGGGCTGAAGGTCGGCTACTACGCCCAGGAGCACGAGACCCTGGACAACGACCGCACCATCCTGGAGAACATGCGCTCGGCGGCGCCGGACATGGACCTGGTCGAGGTCCGCAAGATCCTGGGCTCCTTCCTGTTCTCCGGTGACGACGTGGACAAGCCGGCCGGGGTGCTCTCCGGTGGCGAGAAGACCCGGCTGGCCTTGGCCACCCTGGTGGTGTCCAGCGCCAACGTGCTGCTGCTCGACGAGCCCACCAACAACCTCGACCCGGCCAGCCGGGAAGAGATCCTCGGCGCGCTGCGTTCCTTCAGCGGGGCTGTGGTGCTGGTGACCCACGACGAGGGCGCGGTGCAGGCGCTGGAGCCGGAGCGGATCATCCTGCTGCCGGACGGCGTCGAGGACCTGTGGAACGAGGGCTACGCCGATCTGGTGTCGCTGGCCTGACCCGCGCCGCCTGCCGCTGGAGTAGGCGGCGGATCATGCATCTGGACCAGAAGAGTTCATATCGCCGCCGGGTTCCCCGTTCGAGTGAACCGGCCTGCTTTTCCTGCTTTGCAGAATCCTGTGCATTGCCCATTTACCGCTGCTGATCAGCATTTTCGTTCCTTCATCGGGCTTGGGTCGGGGGCGTGCACAGGCCGCTTCGCGCTCGCGGCACGCGCGGGAACCCCGCCACGTTCCGGGTTTTCGCTTATGGACCTTGCGGAATGGGTGGCCAGAAGTGTCCCCATGGGTGATCATGGGATTCCGACGGAGCACTGCTACAAGGAGGCACGGGTGGCCGAGACTCTGAAAAAGGGCAGCCGGGTAACCGGGCCCGCACGGGAGAAGCTCGCAACCGAGCTGAAGAAGAAGTACGACTCCGGTGCGAGCATCCGCGCGCTGGCGGAGGAGACGGGCCGGTCCTACGGATTCGTCCACCGCATGCTCAGCGAGTCCGGAGTTTCCCTCCGCGGTCGCGGCGGCGCAACACGCGGCAAGGCCAAGGCCACTGCCGCGGCCAGTTCCTGAGTTCCCCGAACAACCCTGCTCACATTCCGTACCAACTCAGCAGGACAGCGCGACTGCGCTCAGCATTTGGTCATACCGCACCTGGTCACACCGCACTCAGTCGCACAGCAGTCGATCACTCAGCACTCGATCACTCAGCACGACTCGATCGCTCGGCATGGATTGAGCGTGTCCAGGACGCTTCGGCGGCTGGCGGAGCACCGGTCCCTCCCGGTCTCCCTCCCGGTCGCCGATCGTCACGTCAGGGACGTTACTCTGCAGTAGCTTAAGTCCTGCTCGCTGCCGGAGGTCTCTGTGTCCCCATCCGCACCCACCACGCACACCGGCCTCGGGGTCGACCCCGCCGACTGGGAGCAGGTCGGCGTCCGTCTCGACATCGCCGACGCCACCGCCACCGTGACGCTGTGCAGGCCCGAGCGGCGGAACGCCCAGTCGCCGGCGCTCTGGCGGGCGCTGGCCGCGGTCGGCCGTGCGCTGCCCGGCGACATCCGGGTGGTGCTGCTGCGCGCCGAGGGCGTCTCCTTCTCCGCCGGGCTGGACCGCGCCGCGTTCACCCCCGAGGGCATCCCCGGGGAGCGCCCGCTGATCGAGCTCGCCCGGGCGGCGGACGGCGACGCGGTGATCGCGGGCTACCAGGAGGCCTTCACCTGGTGGCGCCGCCCCGACCTGGTCAGCATCGCCGTTGTCCAGGGCCATGCCGTGGGCGCCGGATTCCAGCTCGCCCTCGGCTGTGACCTGCGGGTCTGTGCCGAGGATGTCCAGTTCGCGATGCGGGAGACCTCGCTCGGCCTGGTCCCCGACCTGGCCGGCACCAAGCCGCTGGTGGACCTGGTCGGCCCGGCCCGGGCGCTGGAGATCTGCGGCACCGGCCGCTGGGTCGGAGCGGAGGAGGCGGTCCGCATCGGCCTGGCCAACCTGGCCGTCCCGGCGGGCGACCTGGACGCCGCCGCCGCCGACCTGGCCGCCGCGCTGCTGGCGGCACCGCGCAACGCCCTGGTGGAGACCAAGGCCCTGCTGCAGGGCGCGGTCGACCGCGGCTACGACGATCAGCGGGCCGCCGAGCGCGCCGCGCAGCTGCGCCGCCTCGCCGACCTGTCCGGCCTCGGCGACTAGCCGCTCCGCGGAAGCGCTGCGACCCGCCACCGGGATCAGCCACCAGTCACCGGCGACCTGCGCAACCGGCTGGTGGCTGCTCCTCGTGGCCGCTCAGGGTGGGCCGCCACCCTCCCCTGACGCTGACGCTGACGCTGACGCTGACGCTGACGCTGACGCTGACGCTGACACCGGTGCCGGCTCGCGCCGGCGAGGTTGCGGCGGGGCGTCAGATGCCGTGCAGCGCGCCGCCGTCCACCGGGACCATCACCCCGGTGAGGTAGGACGCCGCCGGGGAGAGCAGGAAGGCGGCGACCTTGCCGAACTCCTCCGGGCGGCCGTAGCGGCGCAGCGGGATCTGGGCGCAGGCCTCCGCCCTGGCGGCGTCCGGGTCCTCGGCGAGGTTGTCCAGGTGCTGGACCCGCTCGGTGTCCACCCGGGCCGGCATCAGCCCGAACACCCGGATGCCGCGCGGGCCCAGCTCGTTGGCCAGGGTCTTCGCGGCCATGGCCAGGCCGGGCCGGAGTCCGTTGGAGATGGCCAGGCCGCCGATGGGCTCGCGGACCGAGCCGGACAGCACGAACCCGATCGCGCCCCCGTCGCCCAGTGCCGCGGCGAAGGTCCTGGCGATCCGGATCGCGCCCAGGAACACCGAGCCGAAGGCCTCCTGCCACTGCGCGTCGGTGGCCTGCAGGATGCCGCCGGCCGCCGGGCCGCCGACGCTGACCAGCACGCCGTCGATCCGGCCGAAGGCCTCCCGGGCGGCGGCGAGCAGCCGCTCGCCGGTGTCCTCGGCCGCGTTGTCGGCGACCACTCCCGTGGCCCGCCCGGCGCCGCCGAGCCGCTTCACCGCCTGGTCCACCGACTCCTGGGTGCGTCCGCTGACCACGACCCGCGCTCCGTCGGCGACCAGTTCGGCCGCGGTGGCGAAGCCCAGCCCTCGAGTGGCGGCGGTGACGACGACGACGCGGCCGTCCAGTCCGAGATCCATCGGGTCAGGACTCCTCTGGTGTTGCGTGTGGTTCCGGGACGGCGTCCAGCAGGAACGCGGTGTTGACCAGGGCGACGTGGGTGAACGCCTGCGGGGTGTTGCCCAACTGCCGCTTCGCCCGCGGGTCCCACTCCTCGGAGATCAGGCCCAGGTCGTTGCTGATCCTGGCGACCCGCTCGAAGAGTACCCGGGCCTCGTCCCGTCGGCCGATCGCGATCAGCGCGTCGGCGAGCCAGAACGAGCAGGCCAGGAACGCGCCCTCCTCGCCCTCCAGGCCGTCGACCTCGGCGTCCCCGGTCGTACCGGTCGAGTAGCGGCGGACGAAGCCGCCGTGGTCCAGCGCTTCCTGGACCGCCTCGACGGTGCCGATGACGCGCGGGTCGTCGGGCGGCAGGAACCCGGTCTTGACGATGAACAGGGTCGCCGCGTCCATCGTCTTGCCGCCGTAGTACTGGGTGAAGGAGCCCAGCTCGGTGTCGAAGCCCTGCGCGCAGACGTCGATGTGGATCGCGTCGCGCAGCTCGCGCCAGCGATCGACCGGCGCGGGCATCCGGGTGGCCTCGGCCATCTTCACCGCGCGGTCGAAGGCCACCCAGCACATCACCTTGGAGTGGACGAAGTGCCGGCGTCCGCCGCGCACCTCCCACAGACCCTCATCCGGTTTGTCCCAGTTATCCGCGAGGAAGGTCATCAGGGTCCGCATCAGGCCCCAGACGTGACGCTCCATCGGGATCCCGGCCTGCATGGCCATGTAGAGGGTCTGGATCACCTCGCCGTAGACGTCCAGCTGCAGCTGGTCCACGGCGGCGTTGCCGAAGCGGACCGGGGTGGAGCCCTCGTAGCCGGGGAGCCAGTCGGCGATGATCTCCGGGAGCCGGCGCTCACCGGCCACCCCGTACATGGTCTGCAGGTCGGCCGGGTCGCCGGCGATGGCGCGCAGCAGCCAGGCGCGCCAGGCCGCGGCCTCCTCGTGGTAGCCGCCGGCGAGCAGCGCCGACAGCGTCATGGTGGAGTCGCGCAGCCAGCAGAAGCGGTAGTCCCAGTTGCGCTCGCCGCCGATCTGCTCGGGCAGCGCGGCGGTGGCGGCCGCGACGATACCGCCGGTCGGCTCGTAGGTGAGCGCCTTCAGGGTGATCAGCGACCGGATCACCGCGGCCCGGTACGGACCGTCGTAGGCACAGGTGCGGACCCACTCCTGCCAGCCCTCCAGGGTCTCCCGCAGGGACTTCTCCGGATCCTGCCGGGGCGGGGTGCCGCGGTGCGAGGGCAGCCAGCTCAGCACTATGGGAACCCGGTCACCGGCGTTGACGGTGAACTCCGTGATGGTGGCGAAGTCCTTGCCGTAGCTGTGGACGAAGGGGTGGCCGCGCAGCCAGACCGAGTCGGGCCCCGCCACCGCGACCCGGTGGTGGTCGGTGCGCCGCATCCACGGCACCACCCGCCCGTAGTCGAAGCGCAGCCGCAGTTCCCCACGCATCGCGACGGTGCCGGACACACCCTCGACGATCCGGATCAGGTCGGGGGTGCGGTCCCGCTGCGGCATGAAGTCGATCACCTTGACCGTACCGGTCGGCGTCTCCCACACCGTCTCCAGCACCAGGCTGTCGCCCGCGTACGAGCGGCTGGTGCACTCGACGGCACCGACCGGGGCCAGCTTCCAGTGCCCCTGGTCGTCGCCGCCGAGCAGGGCGGCGAAGCAGGTGGGGGAGTCGAAGCGGGGCAGGCAGAGCCAGTCGACGGACCCGTCCTTCCCGACCAGAGCTGCGGTCTGCAGGTCCCCGATGAGGGCGTAGTCCTCGATGCGTCCGGGCATGAAGTGATCCTTTCCCTGGACGCCCGACGCTACTCCCCGGGGACACCCGCAGGGGCGGCAACGGCCGTTGTCGGCGCGTCCTTTGTCAGGTCGGGAGTCAGGTCGGCAGCCAGGCCGGGAGCGAGATCAGCAGTCAGGTCGGGCGTGAGGTCCGGCGTGGGCTCCGGTGTCGGGTCCGGCGCGTCGGCGGCCTTCGCGGCGAGGGCGTCCTGCCGCCGGCGGTCGCGGATGTCACGGCGCAGCAGCACCACCCATCCGATCGGCACCAGTGCGGCGAACAGCCACCACTGCAACGCGTACGGCAGGTGCACGCCTTTGCCGACCACGGCCATGCTGTCGCTGGACTGGTTCGGTCCCGGCACCAGCTCGGCCGAGTCCGCGGCCGGTGCCGCGGGCGAGGTCGACACCAGCTCCAGGTAGCCGGCCAGTACCGGCTGCGGGATCCGCGCCGCCTGCTCGGCGCTGTCGATCAGCATGAACTGGCGGTCCGGTAGTCCCTTGACGTCACGGATCCCGGTCGCCGCCGACGTCTCGTCAGGCCGCAGCCGTCCCTCGACGCTCACCGTCCCGGAGGGGGCGCCCGGCACGGTCGGGTACTCGGCGCCGCTGTTGTTGCCGGGCTGCACCCAGCCCCGGTTCACCAGCACGACCTTGCCGTCGGCCAGGTCCAGCGGGGTGATCACGTAGAAGCCGATGTTGTCCCCGGCCGCGTCGGTACGGTGCCGGACCACGAACTCGTGTGCGGTGTCGTAGTGGCCGGTCGCGGTGACACCGCGGTAGGTCAGATCAGAGGGGACGTTTCCGCCCGGCTGGGACAGCGACTCCATCGGCACCGGCTTCGCGGCCTGGTTCGCCGAGATCTGCTGGTTGCCGACCTTGGTCTGCTGGTAGCGGTGGAACTGCCAGACGCCCAGCCAGTACATGACCGGGATCAGCACGAAGAACACCAGAGTCAGGATCACCCAGCGCCGGGTCAGCAGGATGCGGAACACCCCATGACGGTACCTCCGCCCCAGATGCCCGCTCGCAGGCGGGGTGCCCCCAGCCCGGCTCAGCCCCGGCTCGCCCCCGCCCCGCCCCGGCTCGCCCCCCCGGTCCGCTCGCGCTCCGGACCGTCAGTCCTGGGCCACGACGCGCTGCAGCAGCTGCAGGAACGCCGCCTCGTCCAGCACCGGTGTGCCGACCTCCCGGGCCCGCCGGGCCTTGGTGGTCCAGCCGTTCGGCTCATTGGTGACCAGCAGGCTGGTCCGGCTGCTGACCGAGGTCGCCACATGCAGGCCGGCCTCCGCCACCCGGTCCTCCAGCACCTCGCGGTCGGTCGCGGTGTCCCCGCTGATCGCCACCCGCATCCCCTGCACCAGCGGCTGCTCCGGGATCCAGCGTCCGGGGTTGGGGTACGGGCAGGCGGGTCTGCGCCGCGCCGGACGGTAGGAGCCCCAGCTCCCCGCGCCGCGCACGGCGTTCCCGCGCCCGGCCGGCGAGGCGTCGCCGTCCGCCGCGGCGTCCTCGCCCAGGTCGGCCAGCGGTACGCAGGTGTGCAACGGCAGCCGCAGCCCGGCCTGCACCGCCAGCCGCAGGCTCGGCTGGAACACCTCGGCCAGCACCCGGGCGTCGTCCAGCGCGTGGTGTGCCTGTCGGGGCACCACGCCGAAGTGGCCGGCCAGGGTGCCCAGCCGGTGGTTGGCCAGCGGCAGCCGCAGATCCCGCGCCAGCACGATGGTGCACAACCGCTGCTCCACCGGCGCCCGACCACCCATCCGGGCGAACTCACGGGAAATCATCGACCAGTCGAAGAGCGCGTTGTGGGCGACCAGCACCCGGCCCGACAGCCACTCGGCGAGGGTGTCGGCGATCTCCGGGAAAGTGGGCGCGCCCTCCAGGTGTTCGCTGGTCAGTCCGTGGATCCAGACCGGCCCGGGATCGCGCTCGGGGTTGACCGGCGTGTACCAGTGGTCCAACACCTCGCCCTGGGGGTCCAGTCGGTAGACGCCGACCGAGACGATCCGGTCGGTGCGGCCCAGACCGGTCGTCTCGACGTCGACCACGGCCCAGCCGCCCTCGGGATAGGGGTAGCCGGCCAGTTGCTCGTCCATCGTCACCAACCGGGTCGCGTCCATGGTCGTCCACAATACGGGCCGCCTCTGACAGCCCGAGCACAACCGCTCCCGCGTGCGAATATCGAGGGGAACGAGCACCACCGCACTCCCCAGAGATGAGCACCAATGCGCGCCACCGTCATCCACGGCCCCCAGGACATCCGGGTCGAGGAGGTCCCCGACCCCGTCATAGCCCGCCCCACCGACGCCGTGGTCCGGACCGTGCTCGCCTGTATCTGCGGCAGTGACCTGTGGGCCTACCGCGGCGTCGCCGCGCGTGAGGCCGGGCAGCGGATCGGACACGAGTTCCTGGGAGTGGTCGAGGCCGTCGGTGCGGACGTCCGCGACTTCCGGCCCGGCGACCTGGTCGTCGCCCCGTTCGTCTGGTCGGACGGGGTCTGCGAGTTCTGCGTCGAGGGCCTGCAGACCTCCTGCCCGCACGGTGGCTTCTGGGGCACCCCCGGCTCGGACGGCGGCCAGGGCGAGGCGGTCCGGGTCCCCTTCGCCGACGGCACCCTGGTGCGGCTCCCGCCGGAGGCCGCCTCGGACCAGCGCCTGCTCACCGCGCTGCTGGCGCTCTCCGACGTGATGGCGACCGGTCACCACGCCGCACTCGCGGCCGGTGTCCGTGAGGGCGCGACGGTCGCCGTGGTCGGCGACGGCGCGGTCGGCCTGTGCGGGGTGCTGGCCGCGCACCGGCTCGGCGCGGAGCGGATCATCGCGCTGGGCCGCCACGAGGACCGCACCGCGATCGCCCGTGCCTTCGGCGCGACGGACGTGGTCGCGGCCCGCGGCGAGGAGGCCGTCGCGGCCGTCCGCGAGCTGACCGGCGGTGTCGGCGCGCACGCCGTGCTGGAGGCGGTGGGCACCGAGGAGTCGATGCGCACCGCCATCTCCATCGCCCGCGACGGCGGCGCGGTCGGCTACGTCGGGGTGCCGCACGGCGGCAGCGCGGGCGTGGACATCAAGCAGATGTTCGACCGCAACATCGCGGTGCGCGGCGGCGTGGCCCCGGCCCGGGCCTACATCCCCGAGCTGCTCGCCGACGTGCTCTCGGGCCGGATCGACCCGTCCCCGGTCTTCGACACCACGGTCGACCTGGACGGCGTCCCCGACGGCTACCGGGCGATGGACGAGCGCACGGCCCTGAAGGTCAAGATCGCCTTCTGATCCGGGGTCACCTTCCGGCCCGGGGTCACCTTCCGAGCCCAGAGCACCTTCCTGGCCCGCGTGCCGGACGGCGCGCCCGTGCGGGCGCGCCGTTCCGGTCGGGTCAGCGGAAGGCGTTCTCGCCGGTCAGGGCCTGGCCGATGACCAGCTGGTGCATCTCCACGGTGCCCTCGTAGGTCAGCACGCTCTCCAGGTTCGCGGCGTGCCGCATCACCGGGTACTCGAAGCTGATGCCGTTGGCGCCCAGGATGGTCCGCGCCGTCCTGGCGATCTCGATCGCCTCCCGGACGTTGTTGAGCTTGCCGTAGCTGACCTGCTCCGGGCGCAGCGTCCCGGCGTCCATCCGGCGGCCCAGGTGCAGTGCCAGCAGCAGGCCCTTGTTCAGCTCCAGCGACATGTCGGCCAGCTTGGCCTGGGTCAGCTGGAAGCCGGCGATCGGCCGGCCGAACTGCTCGCGGCTGATGCTGTACTCGCGGGCCGCCTCCAGGCAGCTGCGGGCCGCCCCCATCGCGCCCCAGACGATCCCGTAGCGGGCCTGGTTGAGGCAGCTCAGCGGGCCCTTGAGCCCGCGCACCTCGGGGAAGGCCGCCTCGGCCGGCAGCCGGACGTCGTCCATCACCAGCTCGCTGGTGACCGAGGCGCGCAGCGAGGCCTTGTGCTTGATCTCCGGGGCGGAGAAACCGGGGGTGTCGGTGGGGACCGCGAACCCGCGGATGCCGTCGTCGGTCTGCGCCCAGACCACCGCGACACCGGCCACCGAGCCGTTGGTGATCCACATCTTGCGGCCGTTCAGCACCCAGTCCCCGCCCTCGCGCTTGGCGTGGGTGCGCATCGAGGCCGGGTCGGAGCCGTGGTCGGGCTCGGTCAGGCCGAAGCAGCCGATGATCTCGCCGGCCGCCATCCCCGGCAGCCAGCGCTGCTTCTGCTCCTCGGAGCCCCAGCGGTGGATCGCGTACATGGCCAGCGAGCCCTGGACCGAGACCAGGGAGCGCAGCCCGGAGTCGGCGGCCTCCAGCTCCACGCAGGCCAGCCCGTACTGCACGGCCGTGGCGCCGGCGCAGCCGTACCCCTCCAGGTGCATGCCCAGCGCGCCGATCGACCCCAGCTCCCGGGCCAGCTCACGGATGCCGGGCAGTTCGCCGCTCTCGAACCAGTCGGCGACGTACGGCATCACCCGGTCGTTGCACCAGGCCCGGACGGTGTCGCGAACGGCCAGATCCTCGGCGTCGAACAGCTCGTCGAAGCCGAGCGGGTCGCGGGGGTCGAGCGCGGGCTTGCTCATCGCACACACCTTCTCTTGGGAGATCGCCGTCTTGGGAAGCCGGGCCGGTCAGGCCGGAGTGTCATCGTTCCAAGCCGACGGCCTCCCGGACACTGGACGTGCCGGTGAGATCGGCCACCTGGACAGGACACCCGGGACCTGACCACGACTACGGTGGATCCCGCAGCGCCTCGATGCTCAGCACCGGCAGCGGTACGGCCGGGCCGGGGCGCAGGGCGGGCCGGGTCCGCGCGGCCGCCGTCGGCGGCACCACCGGCGGGATCGGGGCCGCGAGCCGGACGGATCCGAACGGTCGCCGACCGGGAACGGGACGCCTCGACACGGCCAGCCTCCACTCGCCCGCAGGGGTGCGGTGGCGGGGAGCGCAGGCACCCTCGCCGCCATGGACAACGACCGCGCCCGGCGCAGGTGTCGGCCCGGGATGCACGGCCTCCGCGGTGCGCCCGACGGCCCGCGGGGGCGCTGGCGCGGGAGGTGTCGGCGGCGCCGACTAGGCTGGTGTCACACATGGGGAGGTGTACGCCGTGCTGATCGACACATTCGGACGCCGCGCAGTCGATCTGCGGGTTTCGCTCACCGACCGCTGCAACCTGCGCTGTACGTACTGCATGCCCGCCGAGGGCCTCGACTGGCTGCCCAAGCCGAACCTGCTGACCGACGAGGAGATCATCCGCCTGGTCCGGATCGCGGTGACCGACCTGGGCGTGACCGAGGTGCGCTTCACCGGCGGTGAGCCGCTGCTGCGCCCGGGCCTGGTCGGCATCGTCGCGGCCTGCGCCGAACTGAGCCCGCGCCCCGAGCTCTCGCTGACCACCAACGGCCTCGGCCTGTCCCGCACCGCGTCGGCGCTGCGGGAGGCCGGGCTGGACCGGGTCAACGTCTCGCTGGACACCCTCGATCCGGCCAGCTTCCACACCCTCACCCGCAGGGACCGGCTCGCCGACGTGATCGCCGGACTGGCCGCGGCGGAGACCGCCGGGCTGCGGCCGGTGAAGATCAACACGGTGCTGATGCGCGGCGTCAACGACCACGAGGCCGCGGACCTGCTCGGCTGGTGCCTGGAGCGCGGCTACGAGCTGCGCTTCATCGAGCAGATGCCGCTGGACGCACAGCACGGCTGGGACCGCTCCACCATGGTCACCGCGGAGGAGATACTCGCCCGGCTCGGCGAGCGCTTCGCGCTGACCCCCGAGCCCGACGAGCGGCGCGGCGCGGCACCGGCCGAGCGCTGGCTGGTCGACGGCTGGACCATGGCCGACGGCGGCCCCGCCCGGGTGGGCGTGATCGCCAGCGTGACCCGCCCGTTCTGCCGCGCCTGCGACCGCACCCGGCTCACCGCCGACGGCCAGATCCGCAACTGCCTGTTCGCCAGGGAGGAGACCGACCTGCGCGGAGCGCTTCGCGACGGCGCGGACGACGCGGTGATAGCCGCGCTGTGGCGCGCCGCGATGTGGGGCAAGAAGGCCGGCGCCGGCATCGACAACCCCGACTTCCTCCAGCCCGACCGGCCGATGTCCGCCATCGGCGGCTGAAGCACAGTCGTCATCGGCGGCTGAGGGCACGGTCGCCGACGGGCGGGTCCGCGCGGTCAGTTTCGTTCGGAACCCGGGGGCTGCTCCCACTCGGCGAGCGCGACCACGTCCTTGAGAAAGCCCCGCAGGTCCAGGAAGTCCGACAGCGACTCCCTGTGGTCGGCGCAGGCCAGCCAGGTCTTGCGGCGCTGGGGGCTGTGCAGCTTGGGGTTGTTCCAGGCCAGGACCCAGACCGCGACCTGGCGGCAGCCCTTCGCGGAACAGTGCGGGGTTTCGGTGCTCATGCCCGCAGTATCCCTGTTCCGGCAGCCTCCCCGTTCCTGCGGCGTCGCTGCTCCGGCGGCATGGCGATGCCGGGCAGCCACGGGGGGAGCTGCCCGGCATCGGTCCGTCGCTCCGACGGGGGATGCGGAGCGCGTAGGCAGTATTGCATGTGCACGGCCGTCAGGAACGGGGGAACCGTGGGAATCTTCTTCAGACTCTCTTAAGGTTCCGATAATTCTGTGATTCCTGTGAACTCCTGGGACTACGCCCGCACGTTGGTCACCCCTGCGGCGTTGTCGGCGCGGGTGCCGGGACCCCCTGGACACCCGTTTCCAGCATCGGCCGGGGCTGGTGCCCGATGAAGGTCTCCGGCATGGTCGGCGGGCTCTCGCGCCCGGCGTTGGCGATCACCACGGCCACGTACGGGATGAACATTCCGCCGACCAGAGCGATGATCGCCAGGATCCGGGACTCCTTCCAGAGCACCACGGCCAGGATCACGCACAGGGTCCGCACCGCCATGGAGATCATGTAGCGGCGCTGCCTGCGGCGCACGTCCTCGGTGAGGCTGGACCGCGCGCCGGTGATCCGGACGACTCCGGCAGTACCCTTCGACTTCCCCATGCCGTCACCGTACGCCGCCGTCGCGCGGCCATCGCCACTGGGGCACCGGGTTTCCGCGCGTTTCGCCCGCTGCCGGAGACCACCCGCCCCAGTGGCCGCATCCAGGCCCACGGGACCGCCCGCGTGCTCGCCCACGGGAGCGCACGCGGTCCCGTGGGCGAGCACGTGTCAGGACGCCTGGCTGACCGAGCTCATGTTGAAGTCGGGGATCCGCACCGCCGGCATCGCCGCCCGGGTGAAGTAGTCGCTCCACTCGCGCGGCAGGCACCGCTCGGTACGCCCGGCCTCGGTGATCCGCCCCAGCAGGTCCACCGGGGACTCGTTGAAGCGGAAGTTGTTCACCGCCCCGGTCACCTCGCCGTTCTCGACCAGGTAGACACCGTCCCTGGTCAGCCCGGTCAGCAGCAGCGTCGCCGGGTCGACCTCGCGGATGTACCAGAGGCAGGTCAGCAGCAGTCCGCGCTCGGTACGGGCCACCATGTCGGCCATCGACGCCGCGCCGCCGCCCTCCATGACCAGGTTGTCGCCGGCCGGCCGCACCGGAAGTCCGGTCAGCCCGGCCGAGTGACGGGTGGTGACCAGGTTGGCCAGCTCACCCTCCCTGATCCAGTCGGTCGGCTGGATCGGCAGGCCGTTGTCGAAGGCCGAGGAGTCGCCGCCGGAGGAGTGGGCGATCACGAACGGCGCCGACTCAAGACCGGACCGGGCCGGGTCGGTGCGCAGGGTCAGCGGCAGTTGGGCCAGCCGGTCCCCGATCCTGGTGCCGCCGCCGGGCTTGGAGAAGACCGTACGGCCCTCCGCCGCGTCCCGGCCGCCGGCCGACCAGCACATGTAGATCATCAGGTCCGCCAGCGCCGACGGCGGCAGCAGCGTCTCGTAGCGCCCGGCCGGCAGGTCGATCCGTCGCTCGGCCCAGCCGAGCCGCTCCGCCAGCTGCTCCTCCAGCGCGATCGGGTCCACGTCCTGGAAGTCGCGGGTCGCCGCACCGGTCCAGGCCGAGGAGGCCAGGTCGGCGGTCTTGGAGTTCAGCTCGACCGACCCGGTCGGCTGGTCGTGGCGCAGCCGCAGACCGGTCGAGCTGCCCAGGTAGGTCGAGGTGAGCGAGTGGTTGGCGAAGCCGTAGAGCAGCCGCCCGCTCTTCTGCGCGCGGGCGAAGGCCTCGCCCAGTGCCGGGGCGAACGCCGCGAAGACGTCGATGGAGGTCTCGGCCGGCTCCGCACCGAAGTCCGCGGCGGCCGGGCCGGTGGGGGTGAGCAGCGGCTGCGCGTCCTCGGCGGGACCGGCCTCCCGGGCCGCCGCCTCGGCGGCCCGCACCAGCGACTCCAGCTGGTCCGCGGTCACCGCCTCGCGGGACACCACGCCGGAGGCGGTGCCCTCGGCGCCGTCCACGGTCGCGATCACCGTGAGCGTCCGGCCCCGGGTCACCCCGTTGGTGGTCAGCGCGTTGCCCGCCCAGCGCAGGTTGGCGGTGGACTCCTCGTCGGCGATCACCACGCAGCCGTCCGTCTGGGACAGCTCCAGCGCGCGCTCGACGAGCTCGGAAGAAGTGGACATCAGCGACCGGCCTCCTGCTGGGTGTTGAGCACGTTCACGTTGCGGAACAGCGCCGAGGGGCAGCCGTGCGAGACGGCGGCGACCTGCGCCGGCTGTGCCTTGCCGCAGTTGAAGGCCCCGCCGAGCTGGTAGGTCTGCGGGCCGCCGACGGCCTCCATCGAGCCCCAGAAGTCGGTGGTGGTGGCCTGGTACGCGACGTCCTTGAGCTGCCCGGCGAGCCGCCCGTTCCTGATCCGGAAGAACCGCTGCCCGGTGAACTGGAAGTTGTAGCGCTGCATGTCGATGGACCAGGACCGGTCGCCGAGGATGTAGACGCCGTCCTCGACACCGGCGATCAGGCCGGCGGTGTCCGGGCCGTCGGCGGCCGGCTGCAGCGAGACGTTGGCCATCCGCTGCACCGGGACGTGCGCGGGGGAGTCGGCGTGGGCGCAGCCGTTGGAACCGCCCAGGCCCTTGAGCTTCGCCATCCGGCGGTCCAGCTGGTAGCCGACCAGGGTGCCGTCCTTGATCAGGTCCCAGGACCTGGTCCGCACGCCCTCGTCGTCGTAGCCGATGGTGGACAGGCCGTGCTCGGCGGTCCGGTCCCCGACCACGTGCATCACGTCGGAGCCGTAGCGCAGGCTGCCGAGCTTGTCGAAGGTCGCGAAGGAGGTCCCGGCGTAGGCGGCCTCGTAGCCCAGGGCGCGGTCCAGCTCGGTGGCGTGGCCGATCGACTCGTGGATGGTCAGCCACAGGTTGGTGGGGTCGATCACCAGGTCGTAGCGGCCCGCGGTGACGCTGGGGGCCCTCATCTTCTCGGCCAGCAGCACCGGCAGCTCGGCCAGCTCGGCGTCCCAGTCCCAGCCGGTGCCGCGCAGGTACTCCCAGCCGCGGCCGACCGGCGGCGCCAGGGTCCGCATGGAGTCGAAGGCGCCGGTCCGCTCGTCCACGGACACCGCCTCCAGCTCCGGGTTGACCCGGATCCGCTGCTGGGTGGTGACCGTCCCCGCGGTGTCGGCGTAGAACTTGTTCTCCTGCACGGTGAGCAGCGACGCGGTCACATGGGACACCCCGTCGGCGCCCAGCAGCCGGCTGCTCCAGTCCGCGAACAGCGCGGTCTTCTCCGCGTCCGGCACCTCGAACGGGTTGACCTCGTAGGAGGACACCCAGGTGGCGTCCGGGTAGACCGGCTCGTCGGCCAGCTCCACCCGGTCCTCGGTGCCGGAGGCGGCGCTGATCCCCGCCGACAGCCTGGCCACGGCCACGGCCTGCCCGGCGACCCGGGCGGCCGCCTCGGGGGTCAGGTCGACCCCGGCGGCGAAGCCCCAGGCGCCGTCGTGGACGACCCGCACGGCGAAGCCGAGCTGCAGCGTGTCCGAGGTCCCGGCCGGCCGCGCGTCGCGCAGCAGCCAGGAGGCGCTGCGGACGCGTTCCAGCCGGAAGTCGGCGTGGCTCACGCCCAGGGCCTTCGCCCGCGAGAGGGCGGCGTCGGCCAGGCCGCGCAGCGGCAGCGCCAGGAACGTGGGATCGAGGGACGACGATGTGTCCGGCATCAATCTCCTCCAGAGTTGTGGAGGCGCCGCTCGTAGGGGCGCCGTTGGGCATCCTTTCGCATGCCGGACGGATCGCATTCGCTTTTTCGCGCCGCGCCGGGGTACGGTGAGGACACAACGACGCGGGGTGGAGCAGCTCGGTAGCTCGCTGGGCTCATAACCCAGAGGTCGCAGGTTCAAATCCTGTCCCCGCTACTCCTTGTCGGAAGGCCCGGTGCATCAGCACCGGGCCTTCTGCTGTTGCGCCTCCGCCCCGACCGCCGCGGGCACCACACTGTGGGAAACCCACAGTGCAGCGCTGATCTCGCTGTGGGCGGTCGATTCGCTGCCGCCGCGCGAATGCGGATAGCGTCGGCCTGCGTAGACATCTGGCCGCACAAGCAGAGAGAGGTGGACCTTTTGAGCCGCTCGGTTCTCGTCACCGGAGGCAACCGGGGCATCGGCCTCGCCATCGCCCAGGCCTTCGCCGAGGCGGGCGACAAGGTCGCCATCACCTACCGCTCGGGCGAGCCGCCGGCCGGCTTCTTCGCGGTGAAGTGCGACATCACCGACTCGGAGCAGGTCGACCAGGCGTTCAAGGAGGTCGAGGCCGAGCACGGCCCGGTCGAGGTCCTCGTCGCCAACGCCGGTGTCACCAAGGACACCCTGCTGCTGCGCATGTCCGAGGAGGACTTCACCTCCGTCCTGGACACCAACCTCACCGGCACGTTCCGCGTGGTGAAGCGCGCGTCGAAGCTGATGCTGCGGGCCCGCAAGGGCCGGATCGTGCTGATCTCCTCCGTGGTGGGCCTGACCGGCTCGCCCGGCCAGGCGAACTACGCCGCCTCCAAGGCCGGCCTGGTCGGCTTCGCCCGGTCGCTGGCCCGCGAGCTGGGCTCGCGCAACATCACCGTCAACGTGGTCGCCCCCGGCTTCGTCGACACCGACATGACCGCGGTGCTCAGCGACGAGCGCCGCGCGGAGATCGTCTCGGGCGTGCCGCTCGGCCGCTACGCCGAGCCCGCCGAGATCGCCTCGACCGTGCGCTTCCTCTCCTCCGACGAGGCCGCATACATCACCGGAGCCGTCATTCCCGTCGACGGCGGATTGGGCATGGGTCACTGATCACCATGAGTGGAATCCTTGAGGGCAAGCGCATCCTCGTCACCGGCGTGCTGATGGAGTCCTCCATCGCGTTCCAGGTGGCCAAGCTGGCGCAGGAGCAGGGCGCGGAGATCATCCTGACCGCGTTCCCGCGCCCCAGCCTGACCGAGCGCATCGCCAAGAAGCTGCCCAAGCCCACCAAGGTGCTGGAGCTGGACGTCACCAACGCGGAGCACCTGGCCGGCCTGGCCGACCAGGTCCGTGCGGAGCTCGGCGGGCTCGACGGCGTGGTGCACTCCATCGGCTTCGCCCCGCAGGACGCCCTGGGCGGCAACTTCCTGAACACCCCGTGGGAGTCCGTCGCGACGGCGGTCCACGTCTCGGCGTTCTCGCTGAAGTCGCTCACCATGGCCTGCCTGCCGCTGATGGAGGAGGGCGGCTCGGTCGTCGGCCTCACCTTCGACGCCACCCTGGCCTGGCCGCAGTACGACTGGATGGGCCCGGCGAAGGCCGCCCTGGAGGCCACCTCGCGCTACCTCGCGCGGGACCTCGGCAAGCAGGACGTGCGCTGCAACCTGGTCTCGGCCGGCCCGATCAAGTCGATGGCCGCGAAGTCCATCCCGGGCTTCGACCAGCTCGCCGACACCTGGAACGTGCGTTCCCCGCTGAGCTGGGACGTCACCGACCCCGAGCCGGCCGGACGCGGGGTGGTCGCACTGCTGTCGGACTGGTTCCCGAAGACCACCGGCGAGATCGTCCACGTCGACGGCGGCCTCCACGCGATCGGCGCATGACGTTCGCACGCTGCTGAGGTTGCACTACCCAGGGGCGCGGGGAACTGCGCTGCCAACCATGCACCTTCGTGGGTGGCTGGCAGCGCAGTTCCCCGCGCCCCTCTTGGTTAGTGACGCGCCGCGTCGTCGGCGCGGCAGCGGCCGATGACCCAGGCGGAACGCCTGGCCGCGGCCTCGCCGTCGCGCTCGCGGATCGCGGTGACGATGTCGGCGTGCGGGACGTAGCGGTCGGGACTCAGCACCGGGCCGACGTCCTGGCGCAGGTGCGCCCGCAGCACCTCGCCCAGGTCCGCGTACAGCGCGGCCAGAACCTCGTTGTGGGCGGCGGCCACCACCGCCTGGTGGAACGCGGCGTCGGCCTGTACGAAGGCCTCCGTGTCGCCGCCGAACCAGACCTCCTCCCGGCGCGCGGTGACGACGTCCAGCAGTTCCAGGTCGCGGTCGGTACGCCGCTCCGCGGCCATCCGCGCCGCCGAGGACTCCAGCATGGCGCGCAGTTCGGCGACCTCCGCCTGCGCCGCGTCGGCGAATCGCCGGTGCATCACCCCGGCCAGCTCGCTCGTCGCCAGCACATAGGTGCCGGAGCCCTGCCGGATGTCCAGCAGGCCGTTGTGAGCCAGTGCCCGGACCGCCTCGCGGACGGTGTTGCGGGCCACGCCCAGCTGCTCCACCAGCGCGACCTCGGTGGGGATGCGTGAGCCGACCGGCCACTCGCCCGAGGTGATCTGCGCCCGTAGCTGGGCGATCACCTGGTCGGCCAGCGGCTCACGCCGGGGCGAGGTCAGTGTCATCCCTACTCCATCGTTCAGCTGGTCGTCGAACCCCCATCATCCCGCCTCGCGGATCCGGGATTCGATGGGTGGCTAATTCATCCCATCATTCTATGATGGCCCCATGCCAGTCGCAGAGACCTCCGGAGCCCAGTCCGCCGCCGACCCGTCCGTCGGATCGCGCCCCGACACCGCCCCCGCCGACACCGCCGCGCCCACCCGCGCCCGTGCGGCGGGTACGCACGCCCGGTGGTTGCTCCTGCTTGCGATAGCCGTCGCCGCGTTCAACCTCCGCCCGGCCGCCGCCGCGATCGGGCCGATGCTGGCGCAGATCCGCGGCTCGCTGCACATGAGCGCGGCCCTGGCCGGCGTGCTCACCGCGCTGCCCACGCTCTGCTTCTCGGTCTTCGGCTTCCTGGCCCCGGTGCTGGCCCGGCGGATCGGTCCGGCCGCCACCGTCTGCGCCGGCATGGGCGCGGTCACCCTGGGCCTGGCCGCTCGCGCGGTGGCCCCGGACAGCTCGGTGTTCCTGCTGCTCAGCGCGCTGGCGCTGGCCGGGATCGCGGTCGCCAACGTGCTGATGCCGGTGGTGGTGAAGCGCTACTTCCCGGACCGGGTCGGCCCGGTCACCGGCCTGTACTCGATGACCCTGGCCGCCGGTACCGCGCTGACCTCGGCGCTCGCGGTGCCGATGACCAGAGCGCTGGGCGGGAGCTGGCGGGTCGGCCTGGGCGTCTGGGCCCTCGCCGCGGCCGTCGCACTGGCCCTGTGGCTGGCCCAGCTGGCCCTGATGCGCCGCACCGGCCACACCCGCGACGGCGGTGTCGTCGTCGCGACCTCTGCGACCCCGCCGGCGACGGCATCGGCGCCCGCCCCGGCCCGGATGCGGATGTCGCGCAGCCGCACCGCGCGATCTCTCGCCGTCTTCTTCGGACTGCAGGCGACCGGCGCGTACTTCACGCTGGGCTGGATGCCGCAGATCTACCAGGACGCGGGTGTCTCCGCCACCGAGTCGGGGGTGCTGGTCGCCGTCACCATGGCCGTCAGCGCGCCGTTGTCGCTGGTCATCCCGTCCGTCGCGGCCAGGAGGCCGGACCAGGGCGCGATCGTCGTGCTGCTGGCAGCCTGCGGCCTGACCTCCTACGCCGGGCTGGCCTTCGCCCCGGCCGCCGCGCCCTGGCTCTGGGCGGTCCTGTCCGGGTTCTCCAACTGCGCCTTCCCGCTCATCCTCACCATGATCGGCCTGCGCTCCCGCAGCGCCGAGGGCGTGGCCCGGCTGTCCGCCTTCACCCAGGGCGTCGGCTACCTGATCGCGGTCCCCGGACCGGTCCTGATCGGCGTGCTCTACCAGCGCGAGCACGGCTGGTACGGAGCGCTGGCGCTGCTCTCGGTGCTGCTCGTCGCGCAGGCGGTGATCGGACGCAGGGCCGGCCGTCCGAGCCAGGTCGAGGACGAGGTGGGGCCCGCCTGATCCGCCTGCCGGACCGAATGGCAGACTCGTCGCCATGCCTGTTCTCGAACCCAACCCCACCGGTGGAAACAAGAAGCTGCTGCAGATGTTCGGCCTGATCCTGGCCATCCTGGTGGTGATCGGCATCGCCGCTTCGGTCGCGACCACCATGGGCTGAGCGGTACCCGCCGGCGGGATTTCTGGGAAGCTGGCAGACATGAGCGTCGATACGTCCCGCAGGATCATCGTCCTCCGTCACGCCAAGGCCGACTGGCCCGCCGTGCCCGACCACGAGCGGCCGCTGGCCGACCGCGGTCGCAAGGACGCACCCGTCGCCGGGCGCTGGCTCGCCGGCACCGGCATCATCCCCGACCTGGCCCTGTGCTCCACCGCCGAGCGCACCCGCGAGACCTGGAAGCTGTTCGCCCACGAGTTGCCGACCCGTCCACGCACGGTCTACGAGGACCGGCTGTACGAGGCGACCCCGGGCCAGCTGATCGAGGTGCTCCAGGAGGTCCCCGAGGACGTGGAGACGGTGCTGCTGGTGGGCCACAACCCGGGGGTGCAGGGCCTCACCGAGGTACTGGCCGGAGGCCACGAGGACGACACCCTGGCCCGGCTGCGGAGCACCGGCTTCCCCACCTCGGGCATCGCGGTGCTGACCCTGGACCCGCCCTGGAAGGCGGTCGAGCCCGGAGTGGGCCACCTGACCAGCTTCTACTCGCCCAAGGACTGAGAGCCCGGCCGACCTGCGCGGGGCCCCGCCCGTTCCGGGCCTCGCGCGGGTCGGACCGTGCGCGGGTCGGACCGTGCGTTCAGTCCGCGAGGAGCAGACCCCCGTCGGCGTCCTCGACCTCCTCGCGGGAGATGCCGAGCAGGTACAGCACGGTGTCCAGGAACGGCACGTTCACCGTGGCGTCCGCCGCCTCGCGGACCAGCGGCTTGGCGTTGAACGCGACGCCGAGTCCGGCCACGTTCAGCATGTCCAGGTCGTTGGCGCCGTCGCCGATCGCCACCGTCTGCTCCAGCGGAACCCCGGCCTCGGCCGCGAACCGCTCCAGCATCCGCGCCTTTCCGGCCCGGTCCACGATCTCGCCGACGACCCGGCCGGTGAACTTCCCGTCCACCACCTCCAGGGTGTTGGCGGCGGCGAAGTCCAGCCCGAGCTGTTCCGCGAGGTCGTCGGTGACCTGGGTGAAGCCGCCGGAGACGATGCCCACCTGGTAGCCGAGCCGCTTCAGGGTGCGGATCAGGGTCCGCGCGCCGGGTGTCAGCCGCACCTCGGCGCGGACCTTGGCCACCACGTCCGCGTCCAGCCCGGCCAGCAGCGCGACCCGGGCCCGCAGCGACTCGGCGAAGTCCAGCTCACCGCGCATCGCCTGGGCGGTCACCTCGGCGACCTCGGCCTCGCAGCCGGCGTGCGCCGCGAACAGCTCGATGACCTCGTCCTGGATCAGCGTCGAGTCGACGTCCATCACGATCAGCCGTTTGGCCCGACGCTGAAGGCCCGAACGGACCACGGCGACGTCCACCCGCTGCGCGGCCGCCTCGGCCGCCAGTTCCGACCGCAGCAGTTCGCTGGGAACACCGGACACGGCCAGCTCCACCGCGGTGACCGGGTACTTCGCCAGGCGGAACACCCGGTCGATGTTGCCGCCGCAGTCGGTGATCCGGGAGCTGAGCGCGGCCACCGCGGAGGCCTTGAGCGGATGGCCCAGCACCGTCACATGGGAGCGGCCCTCGCCACGCGGCCGGTTGTCACCGGTGCCGGAGATGACCTCGGCCTGCAGCCGCTGCCCGTCCGCCCACTGGTGCACCTGGGCGCGCAGCCCGCCCTCCTCCCGGGGCGCGGTGACCAGGGCGCACAGCACTATCCGTCCCCGGGTCACCACCTGCTCGAAGTCGACGACGTCGACGCCGTACTCGGCGAGGGTGGTGAAGAGCCCGGTGGTGATGCCGGGACGGTCCTTGCCGAAGACCTTGACCAGCAGGGTCCGGGGCTCATGTGCGGGGTGGGCCGCAGGGGCCTGGGGCGAGGTGCTCATGGTGAGCACCACGCTACCGGGCACGGCCGCGCCGACCTAAGGCCGTCCCGCCTGCTGGACAGTCAGCTCGCCGCAGGTCGGGCGGGCTGAGCCCACCGACTCCGGGCCGGTCGGCGGGGCGGCGGCCTCCCGGTCGGCGGGTCAGCCGTTCGGCGGCGGGCTCTGCGGGGGCGGGCTCTGCGCGGGGCCGCCGGAGTACGGGTTGTAGCCGCCGGGCGGCTGGGACGGGGGCCGCACCGGCGGCGGTCCGGGCGGCGTCCCCGGCCCGGAGCCGGGCGGCGGCCCGGCCGGGCCGTCCGTGCGGCGGTACGGGTTGTCCGGCGCGGGCGGTGCCTGGCCCGGACGAGGGGCCTGCGGCAGGCCTCCGTACCGCGGTGGCGCGGACGGCTGCGGCGCGGGCTGCGGCGGTCCGGACGGCTGCCCGTACTGCGGCTGTCCGGCGTAGGGCGGCGGCGTGGGCTGGGACTGCGGCGGCCGGGCCTGCTGCGGGTACGGCAGCGCGTCGGCGGACTGCGGGTAGGACTGCTGCGGCGGGGACTGCCCCGGGTACGACTGCTGCGGGTGGCGGGCCCCGGCCGGTGCGAGGGCGACCCGCTTGGCGGCGGCGAACCGCGCCACCAGCAGCGCTCCGAGGAAGCCGAACACCGCTCCCTCGACCAGCCCCAGCACCACCGCGAGCAGCAGGTTGCCGCTGATGCTCAGCCCGGCCCCGACCGCGTCGAAGCCGAACACCGACAGGTCGGCGTTCACCGACACCCCGGCCAGCGACAGCAGCACCGGCGTCACCACCGCCAGCGCCACCCCCATCCGGAGCCCGGCCTCCCCGGCCTCCCGTACCGGACTCTGCGGCAGCGCCGGGAGCGGCGTCCGCACGGCGGCGAACACCCCGACGGCCAGCAGCATCAGCGCCACGCCGGCCGGCAGCAGCCACACCCGCCCGTCCAGGGAGGCGAGGTGGCTGAGCGTGATCGTCTGCCCGCTGCCGCCCTTGAGCAGCTGGTCCACCGGTGACGGCAGGAAGTGCGTCAGCGGCCCACTGGCCTTGCCGTTCAACGGGACGGCCATGCCCAGCGGCACGGCCAGGAACACCCCGTTGGGGGTGCCGAGCAGCGCGCCGCCGACGGTCTTCGCGCCGCCGTTGCCCATCAGCCCGACCGCGATCCCGGACAGGGCGGCGACCAGGACCGTGCCCAGCAGCACCGTCACCACGGCCGAGGCCACCGGGCGGACCTGGCGGCCCAGCGCCTCCCAGCCGACCGGCACCGGGGTGCGGCGCGAGGCGAGCAGCGCGACCAGCAGCACCACCAGCACCCACACCAGGCCGAGGCCCAGCGTCGGCAGCAGGTCGACGGTGAAGCCCACGGTGGGCTTGGTGTTGCCGCCGACGGCTCCGCCGACCAGCCCGCCGAGGCCGCCCAAGTCGCCGCCGAGGCCGCCGAGCGGATCGCTGCCGCCTCCGCCGCTGCCGCCGCCACCGGGCAGGCCGGGAACGGAGTTGAGGTTGATGGCCACCGTGCCGTTGCCGGACCAGGCCACCACGGCCAGCAGCACCAGGAACGCGCCCACCGCGCCGGCCAACCGTCCCAGCAGCACTCCGGGGTGCAGCACCGGAAGCCGGTGCAGCGGCCTGACGAAGAGCCAGCCCAGCACGACCGCGCCGACGACGCTCACCCCCAGCGGGATGATCCCGATCGACCCCTGGGCCGCCGCCGCGTCAAGTCCGAACACCGAGACGTCCCCCGAGGGGCTGATACGTCCGCCGGTGGCCATCGCCACCAGCGCGGCGGTCAGCGCGCCCAGCGAGGCGTAGGTGTCCAGGCCCAGCAGATGGACGCCCAGCGCGGCCGTCGCGGCCATCGCGACGAAGGACCAACTCGCAGCCACCGCAGCGGAGACCATCCCGTAGGCCACGGAGTCCCGAAGCCCCCCGGAGCCGGCGGGCCGCTGGTGCCCGTAGATCGTCATGGCTGGAAGCCCCCCTGGAGTACACGTGCTCACCTACCCGATGCCGTCAGGGTATTGTCCCGCCAGGTTGCCACACGGTCACGGTCCCGGGGGTGCGGTTCCCGCCACGGTGATCGAGCTGGAATGATTCCCCCTGACGTTCGGCATCCCTAAACTTCCCCTGTCAAGAGCGGGGACTACTCGGGGGACTACATCATCGTGGGGCAGGCAACAGTGCCGCAGCTGGTACTTGAACTCAACGGACAACGCAGAACCCTGGAGCCGGGGCGCAGCTACTCCCTCGGCCGCGACCCGCAGTCCGATGTGGCGGTGGACGACGCACGGGTCTCCTGGCGGCACGCGACCATCGCGTACCACGGCAACGGCTGGGTACTGGAGGATCTGGGCAGCACCAACGGCACCTATGCCAACGGGCAGCGGACCAACCAGGTCCAGCTCGGGCAGGGCGCCGTGGTGACCCTGGGCAACGCGGAGAGCGGGCCCCGGCTCACCTTCGCCGGGGTGCCCGCCCCGGCCCAGGCCGCCCCGGTGCAGCAGCCGGGCCCCGCGCAGAACTGGCACGACCAGGGCACGGCCCGCTACAACCCGGTCGGCGGATACGCCCAGCCCCCGCAGCAGCAGCCGCCCCAGCAGCAGCCCCCGCAGCAACAGCCCTGGCAGAGCCAGCCGTACGGGGGTGGCGTGCCGGCTCAGCAGCAGGGCGGTTACGCCCCGCAGCAGCCGTCGCAGCCCGCGCCCGAGCCGGTCTACGGTTCGCGCAACCCCACCATGGTCCGCAACCTGGCCGGCGGCGGCCTGCGCACCATCCGGATCGGCCGTGGCCTGGACAACGAGCTGGTCGTCTCCGACCTCTCGGTCTCCCGGCACCACGCCGAGCTGCGCCAACTCGCGGACGGCCGCTACGAGATCGTCGACCTCGACAGCCACAACGGCACCTATGTCAACGGTCAGCCGATCTCCCGGGTGCTGCTCGGTTCCGCCGACATCGTCGGCGTCGGCCACTCCACCTTCCGTCTGGTCGGCGACCAGCTGGAGGAGTTCGTCGACACCGGCGAGGTCTCCTTCTCCGCGCGCCACCTGCTGGTCAAGGTGGAGCACAAGGGCGCCGAGAAGATCCTGCTGAACAACGTCAGCTTCGGGGTTCCGGAGAAGTCGCTGGTCGCGGTGATCGGCCCGTCCGGCTCCGGCAAGTCCACGCTGCTGCGCGCCCTCACCGGCTACCGTCCCGCCGACAACGGCGACGTGCTCTACGACGGCCGCAACCTGTACAAGCAGTTCGCCGAGCTGCGCCAGCGCATCGGCCTGGTGCCCCAGGACGACATCCTGCACTCGCAGCTGACCGTCCGCACCGCGCTGAAGTACGCGGCCGAGCTGCGCTTCCCCGGCGACACCGAGGCGGCCGAGCGCGAGCGCCGGGTCGACGAGGTGCTCACCGAGCTGCACCTGGAGAAGCGCGCCGACAACAAGATCACCGCACTCTCCGGCGGCCAGCGCAAGCGCGTCTCGGTCGCCCTGGAACTGCTCACCAAGCCGTCGCTGATCTTCCTGGACGAGCCCACCTCGGGCCTGGACCCGGGCATGGACCGCGACGTCATGAAGATGCTGCGCGGTCTGGCCGACGAGGGTCGCACGGTCCTGGTGGTCACCCACTCGGTGGCCGAACTCGCGCTCTGCGACCGGCTGCTGGTGATGGCGCCGGGCGGTTCGGTGGCCTACTTCGGCCCGCCGAAGGAGGCCCTGCACTTCTTCGGGTACGAGACCTGGGCCGACGTCTTCCAGGCCTTCGAGAACTACCCGGACCACGACTGGGCCGGCCGCTTCCGCGGCTCGGTGCACTACCAGATGTACTCCGCGGACGTCGAAGCCGTGCAGGCCCAGTCCGCGCAGATACAGCACGAGCAGACCAAGCCTGCGAAGCAGCAGAGCTGGGGTTCACAGCTGTCCACGCTGGTCCGTCGCTATCTGGCGGTGATCGCCTCGGATCGAGGTTTCATCCTGCTGTCGCTGCTGCTGCCGGCGGTTCTCGGCGTGGTGAGCATGGTCATCCCGTCACCGGACGGCCTCGCACCGGGCAAGGGGGGGATCAACCAGAATGCCCCCACGATCTTGCTCATCATGGCTGTTGGCGCGTGCTTCTCTGGAGCTGCGAACTCAGTCCGAGAGCTGATCAAGGAACGGGTGATCTACGAACGAGAGCGTGCTGTCGGTCTCTCCCGCAGTGCCTACCTGATGTCCAAGGTCGTGGTCCTCGGTGTGGTGAGCGTGGTCCAGGGCATCCTGATCTGCGGTATCGGCTTCTCGACCCGCAAGCTCCCGACGGGTCTCATCGTCTCGGGTTTCCCGGCCCTGGAGATGACGGTTCCGATCATCCTGTTGAGCTTCGCTTCAATGATGTTCGGCCTGGTCATCTCGTCGCTCGTCAAGACATCCGAGAAGACGATGCCGCTCTTGGTGATGTTCGCCATCGTCCAGGTCGTCTTCACGGGTTGCCTCGGCTTCGCCATCGCGGGTACCGCAGGATTGGAACAGTTCGCTTGGTTGATGCCGTCCAGGTGGGCGGCCGGAGCTCTCGGTACCACGATCGACCTGGGTCGGCTGATCGGATCCCCTGACTCGATGTGGGCGCATACCGCGACCCAATGGCTGATCGACTGTGGCGCGCTTGTCGTCATCAGCGCGGTTCTGGGCTTCGCTGTGCTCCGGCTGCTGCGTCGGCACGAGCCCGAGGTCATGCGCCAGCGCTGACCGCCCGGCAGCACCCGCTGCCGCACCGAGCCCCGCGAGGCCGCATCCCCACAACCGGGGGTGCGGCCTCGCCGCATCGATTCGGTAACCGTTGTGGCGATCGGTGCACATGTGTGCGGAACAAGTTCACAGGTCCCCCTAGCATTTCGCCGTCCCGGGCGTACCGCCCGTCGGGTGCGATGACCTAAGGACCAATCAGCTCATGGCACATATGAACGGGTTCACGTACGGGTGGGTCAACCCGCTGATGGCCTTCCTGGTCGCCTGCGTCGGAGCGGCCCTCGGCCTGCGCTGCACGGTGCGCTCGCTCGCGCTGCCCCCGGAGCGCCGCCGGGGCTGGCTGTTCCTGGCCGCCGCCTCCATCGGCTGCGGGATCTGGGCCATGCACTTCATCGCCATGCTCGGCTTCACCGTCAGCGACACCACGCTGGTCTACGACATACCGCTCACCCTGGGCAGCCTGCTGGTGTCCGTCGCGGTCGTCGGCGTCGGCGTCTTCTACGTCGGCTACCGCCCGCAGGGCTGGGGCACGCTGCTCGTCGGCGGCACGCTGACCGGCGTCGGCGTCGCCGCCATGCACTACATGGGCATGGCGGCGATGGCGCTGGACGGACACGTGCACTACGACCTGGGCATGGTCGCGCTCTCCGTCGCGGTCGCGGTGCTCGCCGCGACCGCCGCGCTCTGGATGACGCTCAACGTCCGCGGTCTGTGGGCGGCCCTGGTCGCCGCCCTGGTCGCCGGCGTCGCCGTCTGCGCCATGCACTACATCGCCATGCAGGCGGTCTCGGTCCAGGTCGACGGCTCGGTCGCCGCCGCCGGGGTGCCCGCCTCGCAGCTGATCCTGCCGGTCGCGGTCGGCATCATCGTCTTCCTCACCGTCGCCGGCATCGTGGTCGCGATGTCCCCGCCCGAGGGGGCCCGCGACGGCCGCGACCTGGAGACCGAGGAGCGGATCCAGGTCGTCCTCTTCGACGGCAGGACCCGCGGCCTCTGATGCGTCACCGGGGCAGGATGAGGTGCAGGTCGCCGAACTCGTGCCAGAGGTACCGCTCCCGCAGGGCCTCGGCGTAGCTGCGGTCCAGCAGCGGGCGTCCGGCGATGGCCTCCAGCATCAGCAGGTGTGAGGCGCGGGGCTCGTGCAGCCCGGTGAGCAGGCCGTCGACCACCCGCACGCCTCGCTCCGGGGTGATCACCAGGTCGGTCCAGCCCGACATGGCGTGCAGCCGCCCCTCCGCGTCGACGGCCGACTCCAGCGCCCGCACCGCCGTCGTCCCCACCGCGACCACCCGGGACCCGGCCCCGCGGGCCGCCTCCACCAGCCGCACCGTCGGCTCGGCCACCTCGAACCACTCGGCGTACGGGGGCTCGTGCGCCTCGATCGAGGCCACTCCGGTGTGCAGGGTGATCGGGGCGATCTGCACGCCCCGGCTGACCAGTTGCGCCACCAGCTCGGCGGTGAACGGCCGGGCGGCGCTCGGCATCTCCGCCGACCCGGCCGCCGCCGGGCCCTCCACGCCGGCCAGCGCCTGGGCGAACACCGTCTGGTAGGCGGACAGCGGCCGGTCCGCGTCGGTGTACGAGTAGCGGATGGCCCGCCCGTACGCCGTCAGGTACGCCAGCGGGTCGGTGACCCGGAAGTCCGCCTGCCACAGCCGCTCCGAGGCGGAGCCGTCGTGCGCCACCAGCGGTTCCACCAGGGCCAGCCGGGCCCCGCCGGTCAGCCGTACCGTCACCGGCCGGGCGTCGGCCGGCCGGCGCTGCCGGGTGCTGCCGCGCCCGTCCGGTGTACGCAGTTCCACCACCCAGCGCTGTGCCGACCGCCGGGTCGAGAAGTGCACCACCACCTGCTCACCGGTCCCGGTGACCCGGCCGTCCACGGCCGCGGCCAGCGTCGCCGAGGTGTTCACCACCAGGACGTCACCGGGGTCGAGCAGCCGGGGGAGTTCCCGGAAGGCGTGATGGCCGACCTCCTCGCCGCGGCTCAGCAGCAGCCGTACGTCGTCGCGGCCGCTGCGGCCCCGTTCCTCCGGCGGCGCGGTCGCCTCCAGCTCGTCCGGGAGCTCGAACTCGTCCATCCCGAAGCCCTCCAGTGCCTCCGACCGCAGCGGGAAGGCCCGGTGTCCGGCGCGGTCCCCGCGCTTGCCGCCGCCCCCGATCCGCACCGTGGGCAGCGTCGCCTGCCGCGTCCGCATCAGCGCTCCCCGCCCAGCTCGGTGACCGTGTAGCGACCGCTCCCGCGGGTTCCGCCGATCAGCGCCAGCAGGGCCGGTACCGCGGCCTGCTCCGGCAGCGGACGCCCGCTGTCGTCGTCCGTGGGCACCGCCGCCGCGTACATCGCGGTGCGCATGTCGCCCGGATCCACCGACCACACCCGCAGCGCCGGCTCCTCGGCCGCCAGCACCGCCGACCAGTGGTCCAGCGCCGCCTTGCTCGCGCCGTAGCCGCCCCAGGTCTCGTACGCCTCGACCGCCGCGTCCGAGCTGATGTTCAGCAGCGCGCCGCCGCTCGCCCGCAGCAGCGGCAGTGCGGCCTGGGCCAGCGCCAGCGGCGCGACCGTGTTGACCTCCAGCGCCGCCCGGAAGCCGTCCAGCGGCTGCTCGGCCAGCGTCACCAGCGGTTCGGCGCCGAGCACGCTGGCGTTGTTCACCAGCAGCTCCAGCCCGCCCAGGCCCTCGGCGGCGGCGACCAGTTCGGCCCGGTGCGCGGCATCGGTGACATCGCCCGGCAGCGCCACCACGGCCACCCCGAGCGCGGACAGCTCGACCGCGACCTCCCCCAGCGCCTCTGCGCCCCTGGCGTCCAGCACCAGCGACCAGCCCTTGGCGGCCAGCGCCCGTGCCAGTGCCCTTCCCAGCCCCCGCGAGGCTCCGGTCACAACTGCGACAGCCATGATGCGTCCTTCCGACGATGACGTCCGGTGGGCTGGTGCCGCCCCGGCGTCCGGTACTTCCTGATGGCTTCGACACTAGGAACGGACCGGGTGGGGTCGCCTCGGTCCCGGGGGCGTGCGCCTGCGGGCCCTTCGGCCTACGTCGCTGGTCCTGGGTCCACCACCCCGGCCGCCCGATGCCCGGTGGATCACCCGGCGGTACGGTTTCCGCATGTCCTCACGTCCCAGCGCCGAACCCGCCCCCGATCCCGCGCAGTGCGCCGGGCCGGGCGACCCCTGCCTGGGCGGGATCGAGGCGATCAGCTCCGCGGTCCTGGCCATGAGCAAGCACCTGGAGGTGCGCGAGGTGCTGCAGCGGATCGTCACCTCCGCCCGCACCCTGGTCGGCGCGGAGTACGCCGCCCTCGGCGTGCCGGACGACCACGGCGGCTTCGCCCAGTTCGTCGTCGACGGCATCAGCGACCAGCAGTGGCGGGCCATCGGCCCGCTGCCGCGCCAGCACGGCATCCTCGCCGCGATGCTGCACGAGGCCAACCCGCAGCGGCTCGACGACGTCCGCCAGGACCCCCGCTTCGGCGGCTGGCCCTCCGCCCACCCGGACATGAGCGCCTTCCTCGGCGTCCCGGTCATGGACGGCGAGGAGATCCTCGGCGCGCTCTTCTTGGCGAACAAGCACAGCCTTGCGAACAAGCACAGCCTTACGAACCAGCACAGCGCCGACAACGCGGGCTTCACCGCGCACGACGAGGAACTGCTCCGCATCCTCGCCGCGCACGCGGCCATCGCCCTCACCAACGCCCGCCTCTACGAGCGCAGCCGCGAACTCACCCTGGCCGGCGAACGGGCCCGCATCGCCCACGAACTGCACGACGCGGTCTCGCAGAAGCTGTTCTCGCTGCGGCTCACCGCCCAGGCCGCCTCCGCGCTGATCGCCCGCGATCCGGAGCGGGCCCGGGCCGAACTCGCCGAGGTCTCCCGGCTCGCCGCCGAGGCCGCCGACGAACTGCGCGGCGTGGTCATCGAGTTGCGCCCGGCCGCGCTGGACGAGGACGGCCTGCTGCTCACCCTCGCCTCGCAGATCGAGGTGCTGAACCGGGCCCACACCGCGCAGGTCAGCTTTGAGCACACCCGCGTCCACGCGCTGTCGCCGGCGCAGGAGGAGGCGGTGCTGCGGGTCGCTCAGGAGGCCCTGCACAACGCCCTGCGCCACTCCGGCGCGGCCGTGGTCCGGGTCGGGCTGCACCCGGCCGGCACCGGCCGGGGCGCGCGGCTCACCGTCGCCGACGACGGGAAGGGCTTCGCCCCGGAGCAAACCCGTCGTGCCGGGCGGCACCTCGGCCTGGTGTCCATGCGTGACCGCGCCGCCTCGGTCGGCGGTGCCCTGCGGATCGAGTCGGCTCCCGGCCAGGGGACCGTGGTGGAACTGGAGGTTCCCGGTGTCTGACGAACGGAGCACGGCGGGCGAACCGAGTACGGCGGGAACGCGGATCAGGGTGCTGCTGGTCGACGACCACCAGGTGGTCCGCCGGGGACTGCGCACCTTCCTGGAGGTCCAGGGCGACATCGAGGTGGTCGGCGAGGCGGGGGACGGCGCCGAGGGCGTCGCCAAGGCGGAGGAACTGCGCCCGGACGTGGTGCTGATGGACGTGAAGATGCCGGGTACCGACGGCATCGAGGCGCTGCAACTGCTCAAGGAGCGCGGCAATCCGGCCCGGGTGCTGGTGGTGACCAGCTTCACCGAGCACCGCACCGTCGTCCCGGCGCTGCGGGCCGGTGCGGCCGGGTACGTCTACAAGGACGTCGACCCCGAGGCCCTGGCCGGTGCCATCCGCTCGGTCCACGCCGGGCATGTGCTGCTGCAGCCGGAGCTGGCCGGGGCGCTGCTCTCCGACGACTCGCACCGCACCCCGCAGGGCCGGGGCGGTTCGCTCACCGAACGCGAACAGGAGGTGCTCGGGCACATCGCGGACGGCCGCTCCAACCGCGAGATCGCCCGAGTGCTGCACCTGTCCGAGAAGACGGTGAAGACCCATGTCTCCAACATCCTCATGAAGCTGGATCTGGCCGACCGGACCCAGGCCGCGCTCTGGGCCGTCCGCAATGGGATGACCCGCTGAGATGCGACATCGGGACCCGACTTTCCGGGCGATTCCGGCAGGGCGCGCGACGGGGCGCGAATGCTCCGAATGGGGGAGCGCGGGTCTGATCTGCACACCAGTCACATCAACCCGAAAGAGTGTCAGAAGGTGAACTCCCCGGGCCGATGTCCATAGCCTCCACGTCGAAGTGCCCGACACCGGACTGCGGTGCCGGGTCAGTCTCAGGAGGATGCAGAAACATGAACGTACGCAAGGGTGCCCTCGTCGTCGCCGCCGCCGGTGCCGCCCTGATCGGTGGCGCCGGCGCCGCCTCGGCGAACGCCAACGCCACCGGCCACACCGCGGACTCGCCCGGCGTCGGCTCGGGCAACAGCGTCCAGGTGCCGGTGCACATCCCGGTGAACGTCTGCGGCGACTCGGTCAACGTCATCGGCCTGCTGAACCCGGCCTTCGGCGACTGCTGCCAGAACGTCTGACGCACGCCCGCTGAACCGGGGTACGGGCTCGGCCCGGTGACCCGTGCCCCGGTTCACGGCGGTTCGTCCGTTCACAAGTACATTGCGAGGGTTCGCCCCTCAGTGGGTGCCTTGCGAGGGTTCGTCCACCAGCGCGTTGTAGGACGCGACCTGCGCCCGCCGCGCGGTCCGCGCCAGCGGGCGCAGCGCCTCGGCCCTGGCCGCCATCTCGGCGGCGCTCACCGCCGCACCCTCGCTCACCGAGGCCAGCGCCAGCAGTGCCCGCACCTGCCGGGCCGACTCCAGCACCCGCACCGCCCGCGGCTGGTAGCCGGGGGCCAGCAACTGCGGCTGTCTCCGCTTCCGGTAGGACTCCAGGGCACGCTGCACCGCCGGGCCGCCGCCGGCCACGTCCAGCCGCAGCAGCAGCGCCGTGGTCTCCCGCAGCCCCTCCGCCAGCTCCCGCTCGGCGTCCCGCAGTTGCGGCACGTCCGCCGGGACGCCCGGGTTCACCGGCAGGCAGTGCCAGACCACCCGCACCAGCTGGTCGCCCTCCGGCCCGTGCCGCACCACCTCGGGGACCAGCCCCAGGGCCGGCTCTCCCACCGTCAGCACCGCCTCGCCGGCCCCCAGCGCCCGGTCGTTGAACCCGGCGGGCCCGGTCAGCCCCAGCGGATGCCCCGCGGCCGGCAGCGCCAGCCGCAGCCCGCTCACCCCGAGCGCCCGCAACCGGCCCAGTGCCAGTGCCAGTCCGCCGTCGCCCAGGCCCGGCACCCCGGTCACCGTGTGCGCGTCGTCGCGCCCCCGTATCGCCTCCCCGGCGTCGTCGGGGGAGGCGAAACCGCCCAGCCACGCGTTGCCCCAGGCAACCACGCGCCCGGACCTGGGCTCCTCGAATACGTCATCGGGACGGCTTCCGCCGGGGATCTGCACCATGGGGCAAGCCTACGAACAACTCGTCCATCTCCGTGGCGTAGGTTTTCCCTCGACGAAGACACAATCTGAAGCACTCTGCATTGGGGAAGGCGTACGCATGAGCGACGTGCTCGAGCTGGTGGACGTATCCGTGGTCCGGGACGGCCGCGCGCTGGTGGAGCAGGTGTCCTGGGCCGTCGCCGAAGGCGAGCGCTGGGTGATCCTCGGCCCCAACGGCGCGGGCAAGACCACGCTGCTCCAGGTCGCCGCCTCGTACCTGTTCCCCTCGACCGGCACCGCCGCGATCCTCGGCGAGAAGCTCGGCGGCGTCGACGTCTTCGAACTGCGCCCCCGGATCGGCCTGGCCGGCGCCGCGATGATCGACAAGCTGCCGCGCCGGCAGACCGTCCTGGACACCGTCCTCACCGCCGCCTACGGCATGACCGCCCACTGGCACGAGAAGTACGAGCAGACCGACGAGTCCCGGGCCCGCCTGCTGCTCGACCTGCTCGGCATGTCCGAGTACGTCGACCGCCACTTCGGCACCCTGTCCGAGGGCGAGCGCAAGCGCACCCTGATCGCCCGGGCCCTGATGACCGACCCCGAGCTGCTGCTGCTGGACGAGCCGGCCGCCGGGCTCGACCTGGGCGGCCGCGAGGACCTGGTCCGCCGGCTGGGCGCGCTCGCCCGCGACCCCAAGGCCCCTGCCATGGTGATGGTCACCCACCATGTCGAGGAGATCGCCCCCGGCTTCACCCACGTCCTGATGATCCGCCAGGGGAAGGTGCTCGCCGCCGGGGCCCTGGACGACACCCTCACCGCCCGGAACCTCTCGCTCTGCTTCGGCCTCCCGCTGACCCTGGAGCGCCACGACGACCGCTGGTCCGCACGCGGCCTCCCCATGCGCTAGGAGGACCGCGCCGGGCGGGTCGTGACGTCCCGTCCACGGGCGGAACGATCTTCCGCACGCGCGGAACGACCAGCGCAAACCCCTCTCCCGCAGCGTTCCCCGGGCCTACCATGGGCGTTGTGGAGAACTGGATGTGGTGGCTGATCGTCGCAGCGGCGTTCGGCGTCCCGCTGGTGGTCACGGCACTGCCGGAATTCGGCATGTTCGCGATCGGCGCGGGTGCCGCGGCACTCACCGGCGGCCTCGGCGGGGGCACGGTGGCGCAGTTCGCCGTGTTCCTCGGGATCTCGGTCGCGCTGCTGGTCTTCGTCCGCCCCATCGCCATGCGGCATCTGCGCCAGGGCCCGCGGATCCGGATGGGCATCGACGCCCTCACCGGCGCCTCCGCCGTGGTGCTGGAGCAGGTCGACGAGCACGACGGGCGGATCAAGCTCCAGGGCGAGGTCTGGTCCGCCCGCGCGTTCGAACCCGGCCGGGTCTACGAACCGGGCCAGCAGGTGAGTGTCGCTCAGATCGACGGCGCCACCGCGCTCGTCCTGTGAGCCGGCACCTGCCGGCACCCACCGACCGCGACCAGACGACCAGCCGGACCAGCACCGACCGGCCCGACCAGCACCGACCGAGACCGAGCAACACCGCAACGAGGGAGTCCTTGTGCAACCCGTGATCATCGTCCTGATCGTGCTGGTCGTGCTTGCGTTCATCGCACTGATCAAGACCATCCAGGTGATCCCGCAGGCGAGCGCGGCCATCGTGGAGCGGTTCGGCCGCTACACCCGCACCCTCAACGCGGGCCTCAACATCGTGGTGCCGTTCATCGACACCATCCGCAACCGGATCGACCTGCGTGAGCAGGTCGTCCCGTTCCCGCCGCAGCCGGTGATCACCCAGGACAACCTGGTGGTGAACATCGACACCGTCATCTACTACCAGGTCACCGACGCCCGCGCGGCGACCTACGAGGTCGCCAGCTACATCCAGGCGATCGAGCAGCTCACCGTCACCACGCTCCGCAACATCATCGGCAGCATGGACCTGGAGTCCACCCTCACCTCCCGCGAGACCATCAACGCCGGCCTGCGCGGCGTCCTGGACGAGGCCACCGGCAAGTGGGGCATCCGGGTCAACCGGGTCGAGCTGAAGGCCATCGAGCCGCCGACCTCCATCCAGGACTCGATGGAGAAGCAGATGCGCGCCGACCGTGACAAGCGCGCCGCGATCCTCACCGCCGAGGGTGCCCGTCAGGCCTCGATCCTCACCGCCGAGGGCCAGAAGCAGGCCGAGGTGCTCCGCGCCGAGGGTGAGGCCCAGGCCAAGGTGCTGCGCGCGGACGGTGAAGCCGCGGCCATCCGCACGGTGTTCGAGGCCATCCACGAGGGCGACGCCGACCAGAAGCTGCTCGCCTACCAGTACCTGCAGACCCTGCCGCAGATCGCCCAGGGAGACTCCAACAAGCTGTGGATCATCCCCAGCGAGGTCGGCGACGCACTCAAGGGCCTCAGCGGCGCCTTCAGCGGCCTCGGCCCCAAGGAGGCCCCCGCGGCCCCGTCCGACGCCAACGGCGCGGTGCCCCCGCCCCGCATGGAGAAGCGCCGCGAGTACCCCTCCATCGACCCGGAGTAGCCTGCGGGGCCCGGGGATTCCCCGGGCCCCGTCCCACGTGACGGAAGGCACGCCCCTTGGCCCGGCCGATTGGTGGATGATCGGCTGAGCACACCGTCGAGGCGAAGGGCCGGAGTCATGTCACCGTGGGAGGCAGTCGGGGTCTTCGCCGCCGGCATCGGCGCGGGCACCATCAACACGGTCGTCGGCTCCGGCACCCTGATCACCTTCCCGGTCCTGCTCGCCGTCGGCCTGCCCCCGGTCACCGCGAACGTCTCCAACACCATCGGCCTGGTCCCCGGCTCGCTCAGCGGCGCCATCGGCTACCGCGCGGAGCTCAAGGGCCAGCGCGACCGGCTGATCCGGCTCGGCACCGCCTCCCTCCTGGGCGGGCTGGTCGGCGCACTGCTGCTGCTGGTACTGCCGGCCGACGCCTTCAAGACCATCGTCCCGGTGCTGATCGGCCTGGCCCTGCTGCTGGTGATCCTGCAGCCCCGGCTGGCCAAGTCGCTCAAGGCCCGCGACGCCGCACCCGCCCGGGCGGAGGGCGGCCTGGCCCTGGTCCTCGGCGTCTTCGGCTCCGGCGTCTACGGCGGCTACTTCGGCGCGGCCCAGGGCGTGCTGCTGCTCGGGCTGATGGGCCTGCTGCTCAACGACGACCTCCAGCGGATCAACGCCACCAAGAACATCCTGGCGATGCTCGTCAACGGCACGGCCGCGATCGTCTTCCTCTTCGTGGCCCACATCGACTGGTACGCGGCCCTGCTGATCGCCGCCGGTTCCACCATCGGCGGCCAGATCGGCGCCCGGGTCGGGCGCCGTCTGCCGCCCACCGTCCTGCGCGCTCTGATCGTGATCGTGGGTATCGTCGCCATCGTCAAACTCCTTCTCTGAACGGAGCCACCGATGACCGGGAAACTGAGCGACGAGCAGATCGCGGCCGGGCTGGCCGACCTGCCGAACTGGCACCGCGAGGGTGACGCCCTGCTGCGCACGGTGAAGGCTCCCGACTTCCTCGACGCGATCCGCATGGTCGTGGCGGTCGCGGAGGCGGCCGAGGAGATGGGTCACCACCCGGACATCGACATCCGCTGGCGCACCCTGCACTTCGCCCTCACCACGCACGACGCGGGCGGCCTGACCGCCCTCGACCTCCGCCTCGCCGCCGCCGTCGACACCGCCGTGGGGGACGTCGCCACCCCCTCCGGGTGAAGTCGGGGATGCCAGGAGGTGACCAACGCGGGTCGTGAGATGCTGGCCGACGCAACGTGAAAGGCGGGAGCTCGACCACCCATGGAACGCGACCAATCCGGCACCGAGGGGCAGCAGCACTGGCAGCCCCAGGGGCAGTACCCGGACGGCTACGCCATGCCCGGATACCAGCAGCAGCCCGAGTACGGCACCGAGTCGTACCAGCAGCCGGACGCGTACAGCCAGCAGGGATACGAGCACCCCGGATACGAGCAGCAAGCCGGATACGGCCGGCCCGGGTACGAGCAAGCCCACGGGTACCAGCCGCAGTCCTCCTACCCGCAGCAGCCGACCCCGTCGTACGACCCCGGCACCGGCTACCCGCAGCAGGGCTACTACCAGGACCCGGCGTACTCCCCGGACGCCTTCCCCCCGGGGGAGTACGACGCCGCCGGGTACGGGTCCGGCCAGTACGCCGCGGACGCGTACGGCTCGGGTGACTACACCGCAGGTCAGCACGGCGCGGGAGACTACGGCGCCGCCGAGTACTCGCCCCACCAGGGCGGTACGGAAGCGTTCCCGACCGAGGGCTACCCCGCCGAGGAGTCGGCGGCCGGTCAGCACGACGCCGGTCAGCACGACGTCGGTGAGTACGACGCCGCGGAGCACGGCACGGGCGCCGGCGCCGACGCCGAGCGGCCCGAGGTGGGGGTCTCCCTCCCGGCCGGCTCGTCCGCCGTCACCGGCGGGGGCCGTGCGGCCCGGCGCCGGGGCAAAGGCGGGGCCCCGCAACCGGGGGGCGACCAGCCCGCGGCACCCGTCCCGGACGGTCCGCTGCTGCCCCGGCTCATCGCCGCCGCGACCGGCCGTGCCCCCGGAACCGACCGCCGGACCTTCCTGATCCGGGCCGGCATCGGCGCTGTCGCCCTGGTCGTCGTCGCCGCGGCCGGTATCGCCGTGGCCGGTGGCGGGGGTTCGGGCAGCAGCCACAGCGCGGCCGCCCCCGCCGAGGCCAACCTCTCCAGCGGCCACAGCAAGAGCTGGGCCGCTCCCGCCGACGCCGCCACGACGGGCAGCAGCGACGGCCTGGTCGGTGCCTGGGTCACTGCCAAGGCCGTGATCCGGGGTGACGGCACAGGCGTCACCGCGTACGACATCGGCACCGGCGGCAAGCTCTGGACGGTCACTCCCCCCGTGGCCGGCGCGGTGCCCTGCGCCATGTCACCCACCGTCAACTCCACCGGCGTCGGCGCGGTGGTGTTCCAGCCGAAGGCCGGCGCCAACCAGCCGTGCACCCAGCTCGTCGCAGTCGACTCCGGGACGGGTACGACGCCCTGGAAGGCCACCATCGCGACCGCCACCACCGGCTACGGTGCGTCGGTCATGGTCGACGACACCCGGGTGGTCGCCGTCGGCGACTCCGCCGCGGTCGGCTACGACATCTCCAGTGGCAAGCAGAGCTGGACCTACACCGGTCCCGGCAAGTACTGCGCCCTCTCCGGCAACGGCACCGGCAGCACCCTGCTGCTCCAGACCACCTGCGCCGACACGGCGCCCAAGCAGCAGGCGATCACCCTGGACGCCGGCACCGGGAAGCTGAACTGGTGGCGCGGTCTGCCGCAGGACGCGGCCTCGTACACGGTGCTCTCGGCGACACCCGCGGTCGTCGCCGTGCACATGGCGGACCCCACCAAGGACACCATCATGTCCTTCAGCGACAAGGGTGACACCCAGGCCACCATCTCCTCCGGACAGACGGCCGGGCAGCTGGACACCACCCACGGCAGCTTCGACCCCATGCCGGCCCTCTTCTTCCAGAACGGGATCATGTACGCCGCGCTGACGCCCCCCGGCGCGGCCGCCACCGACGCCGGGGTACTCGCGGCGTTCACCCTCGCCGACGGCCACGAGGTCTGGCAGGCGACCCCGCAGGAGAAGGGCCGCTCCGAGCTGGTCGGCCTGGACGGCACCGCCGCGGTGGTCGCCACCGAGGAGCGCCTCGGCCAGCCCGCCCGGCTCAGCCACTACGACCTGGCGACCGGCAAGGAGAGCCCCGGCGGAGGCTTCCCCCAGGGGACCGGGTCGATCCTGACCTCCAGCCGAGTGCTCTACCAGAGCAACTTCGTCGCCGCCCTGCCGGAGTTCACCTCCACCTACAACACCGCGGCGGCGGCCTTCACCGCCGCCAAGTGACCACCCCGTACCGCACAGGGCGGTGCCGGGGCGGCCGAAGGTGCCGCGTCTGTGCCCTCAGGCCGGCTGCGGCAGCCACTCCGGCAGCTCGCCGCGCCCGGCGCCCAGCGCCAGCATCAGCGAGGCCTCCGGCGTCGGCTCGAACGGGGTGACCAGCAGCGCCATCCCGGCCTGCTCCGGCGTCCGGTCCGCCTTGCGGTGGTTGTCCTGCGCGCAGGCGGCGACGGTGTTCAGCCAGGTGTCCCCACCTCCGCGTGACCGGGGCAGCACGTGGTCGACGGTCGTGGCCTTGCGCCCGCAGTACGCGCACCGGAAGCCGTCCCGTACCAGCACGCCACGCCGCGACCACGCGGCCCGTTGTCGGAACGGCACCCGGACGTACCGGCGCAGCCGGACCACCCTCGGCAGCGGCAGCTCCACCGAGGCCGCCCGCACCCGGTGCAGCGGATGCGCGTGCTCGACGACGGCCTTGTCCTGCAGTACGAGCACGACCGCTCGCTGCAGCGACACCGTCGACAGCGGCTCGTAGCTCGCGTTGAGTACCAGCGTGTTGCGCATCTCGGCCACCTCCAGGCTTTGTCCCGCCCCCGAGCAGGCCTCGGAGCCGGTGTGACCACTGTGAAGGCCGGACGTCGCCGGAACAACGCATTTCTTGTACGAGTCTGGCGAACTCCTGTATGACTGCCCGCCGACTGCCTGCCGAACTCCGTCCCGCTACGGGCGGACTTCGTACTCCGCGATCACCTGGGCCCGCCCCAGCGTGTGGAACCGCAGATTGAAGCCCACCGCGGCCGGCGAGGTGTCCGCGTCCGGGCCGAGCTTCTCCTGGTCCACCGCGTAGACGGTGAAGACGTACCGGTGCGGGCCGTCGCCGGGCGGCGGAGCCGCGCCGCCGAAGTCGCGGGTGCCGTAGTCGTTGCGCGCGTGCACCGCGCCGGCGGGCAGACCCTTGAAGTCACCGCTGCCCGCACCCTGCGGCAGCTCGGTGACCGCCGCCGGGATGTCGAACACCGACCAGTGCCAGAAGCCGCTCCCGGTCGGCGCGTCCGGGTCGAAGCAGGTGACCGCGTAGCTCTTCGTCCCCTCCGGGGCCCCGCTCCAGCGCAGCTGCGGCGAGGTGTTCCCCAGGGCGTGGACATGCAGGTCGGGCAGTACACCGTCGGCCCGGAAGTCGTCGCTGGTCACGGTGAACTCCGGAACCGGCGGGTGGAAGTCGTGGGGGAGGGGCCGCCTGGAATCCGACACTTCGTCAACCTCCTGAGATGCCTGGGACCGGGCTTCCTGCCGAGCAGGTCCGGTGGGTCGGGCCCAGGCTATCCGTGCCGCGCCGGGCCGAAGCCCGACTCGGCCGACGCGCCGCCCACTACCCTCGACGGCATGCTGCTCGCCCGCGAGTTCTTCGCCCGCCCCGCGCACCAGGTGGCCCCCGACCTCCTCGGCCACGTCCTCGTCCGTCAGGAGCCCGAGCAGACCATCGCCTGCCGGATCACCGAGGTCGAGGCGTACGAGGGCGCGACCGACCCGGCCTCGCACGGCTATCGCGGACCCACCGGGCGCAACGCCGTGATGTTCGGCCCGGCCGGGTACCTGTACGTCTACTGGATCTACGGCATGCACCATGCCGCGAACATCGTCTGCGGCCCGGAGGGCCAGTCGCACGCGGTACTGCTCCGGGCCGGCGAGATCATCGAGGGCCGCCCGCACGCCACCCTCCGCCGTCCGACCGCCAGGAACCACGACGAGCTGGCCAAGGGCCCCGGTCGGCTCACGCTGGCCCTGGGCATCGACCGCACCCTCAACGGAGTGGACCTCTGCTCGGCCGGGTCGCCGGTGCAGGCCACGGTCGGGAAGCCGGACCCGGACGCCGACGTCCGCAGCGGGCCCAGGACCGGAATCTCCAAGGCGATGGACACCCCGTGGCGCTTCTGGCTCGGCGGCGACCCGACCGTCAGCCCCTACCGGCGCCTGAAACAATCGACTCGCAGCAACCGCGTACGCTCGGACAAGCTGAGTGGACCAGCATCGAACCGGACCTGAGGAGAAGCGAGAACGTGACGGACATCGTCGATGAACTGAAGTGGCGTGGGCTGATCGCCCTGTCCACCGACGAGGACGCACTGCGCAAGGCATTCGCGGACGGTCCGGTCACGTTCTATTGCGGTTTCGACCCGACGGCCCCCAGCCTGCACATGGGCAACCTGGTGCAGCTGCTCACCATGCGCCGCATCCAGGATGCGGGCAACTTCCCGCTCCCCCTGGTCGGCGGCGCCACGGGCCTCATCGGCGACCCGCGTCCCACCTCCGAGCGCACCCTGAACGACCCGGAGACCGTGGCCGCCTGGGTGCTGCGGCTGCGTGCCCAGGTCGAGCGTTTCCTCGACTTCGAGGGCCCGTTCGCCGCCAGGGTCGTCAACAATCTGGACTGGACGTCCGGTATGTCGGCCATCAGCCTGCTCCGCGACGTCGGCAAGTACTTCCGGGTCAACAACATGATCGCGAAGGAGGCCGTCGCCCGACGGCTCAACTCCGACGCGGGCATCAGCTACACCGAGTTCAGCTACCAGGTCCTCCAGGGCATGGACTACCTGGAGCTCAACCGCCGCTACGGCTGCACCCTGCAGACCGGCGGCAGCGACCAGTGGGGCAACCTCACCGCCGGCACCGACCTGATCCGCAAGGCCGAAGGCAAGCACGTGCACGCCCTGGGCACCCCGCTGATCGTGAAGGCCGACGGCACCAAGTTCGGCAAGACCGAGACCGGCACCATCTGGCTCGACCCCGAACTGACCACGCCCTACGCCTTCTACCAGTTCTGGCTGAACGCGGACGACCGCGACGTCGTCAACTTCCTTCGCATCTTCACCTTCCGCTCGCAGCAGGAGATCGAGGAGCTGGAGCGGGAGACGGTCGAGAAGCCGGCCGCCCGCGCGGCCCAGCGCGCCCTGGCCGAGGACCTGACCGTCCTGGTCCACGGCGAGGAGCAGTACTCGCGTGCCGTCGCGGCCTCCAGGGCCCTCTTCGGCCAGGGCGACCTGGCCGAACTGGACGCGGCCACGCTGGCGTCCGCCGTCGCGGAGCTCCCGCAGGCCGAGGTGACCGAACTGGCGTCCGTGGTCGACCTGCTGGCGGCGACGGAACTGGTGGCGAGCAAGTCGGCCGGCCGTCGCGCGGTCAAGGAGGGCGGCGCGTACCTCAACAACGCCAAGGTGACGGACGAGGACGCGGTCCCCACCACCGCCGATCTGCTGCACGGGGAGTGGCTACTGCTCCGCCGCGGCAAGCGGAACCTGGCCGCGGTGCGGTTCACTCCGGCGTCCTGACCAGAGGTACGGGCCTGTGACGGTCCTGACCTGCGGCGCAACCCATGGGAGGCGAAGATCTGAAAGATCTTCGCCTCCCATGTTTGACGCAGCCGAAACTGTCGTCTAACGTTGACCGAGTCGCCTGATTCGGACCGGTACGTCGCACGGGGCTTCGCCTCGCCGCACCAGTCCTCACGTGACCACACTGCACAGTCCATCCGCTTTCTCACATCGAACCGCTTCGAACCGACACGTTGTTGTCCGGATTCGGACTGGATCGCTTTTGCATGCGAATAGACAACCGCGATTTCCGGGCTTCCGGGAAATGCGGTAACGTAGTGCGGGTCGCCAGGCGTCAGAGGGTGCGGAAATGAAATTCGGACGGTTCGCCCGGACGATTCGGATCTGCTAAGCTTAACAACGAAGGAAGCGCCCGGAGGGGCCGGTGAAACGGTCTCGAAGGAAGCGTCCGCTCCTTGAGAACTCAACAGCGTGCCAAAAGTCAACGCCAGATATGTTGACACCCCGTCCGCCGCACATTCGTGTGGTGGTCGAGGTTCCTTTGAAAAAGTCCTTCCCATTTGTTTGGGGAGGCGATCATAGCGAGGACGCAGTGCATGGGACCGGCTATTCCGCTGGTTGCTGTGCCGCTCTTCGGTGAAGACATTCACGGAGAGTTTGATCCTGGCTCAGGACGAACGCTGGCGGCGTGCT